>CAZKXG010000001.1:0-6046 GCA_964556465.1 uncultured Cryomorphaceae bacterium
AAGAAGGGTAAAATAGGGGTAATTGGCACAAAAGCTACCGTTAATAGCCGCAGCTACGCCAAGCGCATTCAAAAAAATAACCCCGATCTAAAAGTGTCGATGCTAGCTACTCCCTTGCTCGTATCTATGATAGAAGAGGGCTTCTTCAACAACCGAATTTCCCAAGCGATCATCAATAATTACTTGGAGAAAAGCACACTGAAAGAGATTGAGGCATTAATCTTGGGATGCACCCATTTTCCTTTGATCAAAAGCGAAGTAGAATCTTTTTATAAAGGGAGGACCGAAGTAATCGACTCGTCGACTATAGTAGCCAAGAGCCTCGAAGCAGAATTGAGAAAGCGTGGTTATGACTCAAAAAAGCGGGAAGGAGCTCACCACTTTTTCGTTTCCGAAAAAACCTACTCATTCGAACAAAGTACGAAGCTCTTCTTTGGTGAGAAACTCAAGCTGGAGAAAAAAACCCTTAAATGAAAAAACTGGCCGCGTCTTTACTTTTGGCTTGCATTGGGTTATCCAACATTCAAGGGCAAATCACCAAAAAAGTTCTCTTCATTGGCAATAGTTATACCGCCTATAACACATTGCCGACGATGGTCGCCACCATGGCTACTGATACGGGCGATGAACTCATTTTTGACACCAATACCCCAGGAGGTGCGCGCTTTCTAAATCACGCCACCAACCCCACCACCTTAAACAAAATTGCCGCTGACAATTGGGATTATGTTGCACTTCAAGCGCAAAGTCAGGAAACCTCTTTCAGCTCCGAGTTTAAGGAGACAGAATTGTACCCATATGCAGAAATCCTGATTGACAGTATTCGATCAAATTACGAATGCAGTGAGCCCATGTTTTACATGACTTGGGGAAGAGAAAACGGAGATGCAGGTAATTGTGAGTTCTTTCCTTGGGTATGCACCTACGAAGGAATGGATGACTCTATCAGTGCCACTTACACTTATATGGCCGAGACATATCATACTGAAATCGCCCCGACAGGAGCGATATGGCGGTACTTACGTGAAAATCATCCCGAGATTGATCTGTACACTTCAGACGGTTCGCACCCTTCATTGGCAGGATCCTATACCGCGGCTTGCGCATTCTACACCATGATTTTCAAAAAAGACCCTAGTTTGGTGACTTGGAGCTCGACCTTACCGCAATCCTCGGCAAATACGATAAGACAAGCTGCAAAGCTCATAGTATTCGATGAAATTGAATCGTGGGATTACACTATGGTTCAGACCGAAGCCAGCTTTTCGGAACAGATCGATGCAGGTCAAGTGAGTTTTACAAATACCACCGAAACTTTTGATTCAGTTTTTTGGGATTTCGGTGATGGAAACTCTTCGACAGAAATTAACCCAACTCATCTTTACGAAACGTCAGGTGATTACATAGCTTCGTTGATTACCTCTAAATGCGGCAAGTCCGATACATTAACAAAACTATTAAGTATTGATTTGACCTTGGGAGTCGAAGAATTGAATACACTGTCTTTTATGGTTTCACCAAACCCAGCCGAACGTGAAATCAGGATTAAAACCTCCAAAAATCCAAGTCGGTCCATTGCAGCCATTCGCATCGTAGATCTTTCGGGAAGAATCGTTATAAATTACTCGAGAATTGACCCGAACCAAGTTCTGGATATTTCCAATATTCCATCCGGAATCTATCTGATTCAGGGAATTAGCCATAATAAACTTACATCAACACAAAAACTAGTGGTGAATTAGACATACCACTCTTTGTACTGCACGTAACCGCTTGCCGTCCCTTTAGTCATTCTGAGTGCTGCTTCAAGCTCTAACTTTTTAACTGGCTTGGCAGGAACACCTGCCCAAATCCAACCCGACTCCACACGTGCATTTTCTAAAACCACCGCTCCGGCAGCTACGATAGAACCTCGCTCCAAATAGGCATTGTCCATAACTATCGAGCCCATACCGATTAATACATCATCTTCGGCGGTGCAGCCGTGCACAATGGCGCGATGCCCGACGGAAACTCGATTACCCAGGTGAACTTCGCTTTTTCCCGTTGTCGTGTGAATTATGGAGCCATCTTGAATATTGACCTCATAGCCTAAAACGATTTTGCCGACATCACCGCGTAATACAGTCTGGTACCAAATGCTACTTCTAGCACCAATATGCACCTCACCAACAATGGTAGCGTTGGGTGCCACCCAAACGTTTTTTTCGAGAAAAGGTGCCATCCCATTTACGGCATGGATGATCGGCTTACTTGTCTCCACAGGCTCCCGGCATTTTACAACATCCGTGAAGATTGTCATAAGCTTCTTTAACTGGCTTCACATCATCAGCTGCATAGCCTAAGCCAGCAATTAAATTCTTCACCTCTTCCTCGCTTAGCTTTTTATCGCTGTACTTAACAAAAATGGTATTGGCTTCAACATCTACTGCCACGCGTTTTATCCCTTTTTCATAGGCTAAGCCTTCCTCAATGGTGGTTTTGCACATATCGCAAACGATTGAAGATTTTACGGTAATCTCTCCAGGATCATTTGCCGAAGCTATCCCTGCCATAAAGCAGAATACCAGAATGATTTTTATTGCTCTCATTTCTTAGATTGTTTTTCAAGATTAAAACGCACCCCCAAATATACGGTGCGTCCATTTAATGGGCCATAAATCATAGTAGCATCAAAAAAGTCGCCAAAAGGATTTTCGGCATCTACGATGGCATCGGCCTGTATAAAGTTCCCCATATTTTCAGAACCCGCGTACACTTCAAAATTCCCCAAAGTTCGCGTGACTTGGGCGTGGAGTATAAAGAACGCTTCACTTTCTGTGGGGATTTGAAGCTCTTCAGGATTCATTCCCGTTCCTGGCAATCTGGAAACACCAAAATAATTGGCAGTAAAGTCCAAATACCATTTTTCATCTACAGAAGTGTAACCCACATTAATCAAGGCTCGATGCTCAGGTATTTGGGGTGTTTGAAGTCGACCCTCCAGGTAATCTTTCTCTACAAGCTGATATTTGTACGAAAATTTCAAACCGAGACCTCGAAGAGGTTCAAATTGAAAATCGGCCTGCCAACTGTGCGCGAAGGATTCACCATCAAGGTTGTAAAACAGCAACTGCCTCGCATCAAAATCTCGGTCGACAACCAGCTGATTTTGGAAAGAGGTGAAGTAATAATCGGTATTAACTACGGCCTGTCTATCAAACAACTCAAACTTGTGCAAAAAGGATAATCCCGTATTCCAACTCTCCTCGGCTTGAGGGGTATCTATGACTCTGACTTGTCGTGAACTCGCCAATAGACCGAGTTGATCTCCAAAAGCATTGGCCGAGCGAAAACCTCGCCCTAATGTTGCGCGAATCGTAGTTAATGGACGTAGGTTGTATTTGGCATGGGCTCTGGGCGAAAACTGATCTCCAAAGATGTTATGCGCATCGTACCGCGTGCCCAACACAAGAGTAAACCGAGGTCTGTCATAGGTATACTCCGCAAAAACTCCCGGCACCCTTTCCGTCCGGCTGAAGCTAGAATCGATGTACATCTCCTGGTAATCATCGTATAAGAACTGAGCACCTGCAGTCATGCTGTGGTTGCTGTATTCCGAAAATTTCTGAGTGAAGATGGCGTTGATTCGTGCCGTGTTTTGCTCGCCGATATATGGGTTGTTTCCGAAATAGGAATTGATGCGAGTGTTGGAATAAATAGAACGGATTCCCAAGCTGCGATCCATTCGTTTCTTTGATAAGATTCCCGCTTTAGCAATAATTTCTATTTGCTCCATATCAAGACCAAATCCATAGGCGTTTTCAGATCCAAAATCATCATCAAAGCTAAAGGTCTTCTGTCCTGAATTGCGCTCCTCGGTAGTATACATGGCGATGAGCTGTGTCCGAAAGTAATCGCCTTTGTACTTCCACCTATTCATCAATTTCAACCCTTCGCGGGTGGGCATGTCGAGAAAACCGTCTCCGTTTTGATCCACCTTTTGATCTTGGTAGTTTCCAGAAGCGAAAATCGCGGTTGACCATCTTTCATTGATTGGTTTCGTCCAAATAAAGTTACCCTCGTAGCGACCTTGGTTGTTTCCAAAAAGATCGAAATACATGGTTTCTTTTCCATCAGACGGAAGAAATTCGAGATTGATCAGCCCTGTCATACTCTCGTTGCCGTTTACAATTGTTCCTGCACCTTTAGTGAGTTGGATGGAGTTGATCCACGGGCCAGGAATCTGATCGAAGCCCAAAACATTTCCCAATCCGCGGGTGAACGGCACGCCTTCGAACAAATTTTGAACGTAGACCCCTTCCAGACCCAGCATTTGGATTTTTCGGGTTCCCGTAACCGCATCGTTCAGCACCACATCCACCGAGGCGGTAGTTTCAAAGGTCTCGGACAGGTTGCAACACGCGCCCTTTCTCAAAATGGCCCTATTGATGCTCTCCGTGTTCAGCATCGACGTTGCCGACATGGTAAAAGCAGCCCGCTCTTCGGTAACTTCTACGGCTTGCATTTCAATGGACGTGCCAAGCGCATAGTTCACTTCTTGGCTAGCATTGATAATCTCAATGGTATCTTTCGAAAAGCCGACATAACTAATTACGAGCTCTGCCGGCAAGCCGCTTGGCGCGCTAAGGCTAAATTCTCCTTCGGCATTTGTAATTGTGCCCTCGGTTGATCCCGACCATACGAGACTCGCACCAGGAAGAGGTTCACCAGTATCGGCGTCGGTAATTACGCCCGTAATCTGAGCTGATGCACTCGCAGTGAAGCACATCAAAAATAAGATGATTGTATTTTTCATTTGTGAGTTTTGATGAATGATGAATCAGAATTGACCATCATCAAAATCACAAGCGATAAACCGAAATAAACTTCAAAAGTGAGAACCCACTGAGCAAATCAGGGGGCGATTTTAAGGAAGCACTGTCCGTCAGACGGAGCGAAGCAATTACAAATTCAAAGACTTTTGGCGAATAGCTACAAAACGAAAGCTCGCTGAAATCGAATTCAACTTTGTAGGCGAAGCCATCGAAAACCTTCTCAATTTGATCAAAAGCACAGCACTTGGCCGAAACGGCAGCAAAGTCGAATGCCTCTGCGGCACAGCAAAAGTCTTTTTGTTCCAGACTTACCTCATACTTGCCTGAAGTATAACACTCCATTGTAGTAGCATTCATGTAGCCGGAATGAACAATGAAGGTACAAGCTAGCAGGATGCTCAAGCTTCTTGCAAAAAGAGAATGGCGGTATGTTGATGAAATGAACAAAAGGTTGATCTCGCTGTATTAACTTTGCAAAAGTACGAAAATCCAAAACGACATGTTTCCTACCAGCATATACGCCGAACTTACTCCCAATCCGAACACGATGAAATTTGTGGCGGATCGAGTGATTTTTAACTCTACCGATCCCGTTGAATACAAGACAGCGGCAGAAGCCAAAGGCTCTTCTGAATTGGCTGGAAAGCTTTTTGACTTTCCATTTGTCAAAGGAGTTTTTATCGCAAGCAATTTTGTCACAGTCACCAAAACAGGTGATTTGAGTTGGGATTTAATCACTTTCGAACTTCGTGAGTTTGTGCGCGAGTTTATGCTCCAACATGAAACGGCAGTTGAGAAAATTCCTGAGATTGAAATAATCGCCGAAGAAGTAAAAGCAAAAGAACCTGTTGAGCCTAGCGAATACGACGACGCCATTCGTCACTTACTCAATGAATACGTGAAACCTGCCGTAGAAAGCGATGGCGGGGCGATCGACTTTGTTTCTTTCAAAGAGGGAGTTGTAAAAGTCCAGCTGCGCGGATCGTGTTCGGGATGTCCTTCGTCAACTATGACCCTCAAAGACGGGATCGAGAACCTGCTGAAGACTGAGCTTCCTGAAGTGAAGAGTGTCGAAGCGGAATCTGTCTAAATATCAAGCTTATACCTTTCGCGTAAAATCTTATAATGGTGAAGGTTGTGCCCTGGAATAATTAATCCAAGAGCCCTCGCAGAAGTAGGATAGCCGCTTGCGTTTCCGATAAATTCCATGGCACTATCGTCGGCGTTTC
>CAZKXG010000001.1:6056-9817 GCA_964556465.1 uncultured Cryomorphaceae bacterium
TAATTCATGAGTAAAGTGTCGCCCCACCTCCCATTGTCTCACAAGGTCTTTCACCGTATGATTCTTTGCATTCGAATTCAACACAAAATCGTCCTGATCAAAACCGGGAAGGGGCGTCTTGTCCTTTCGCAAAAGCCGTAAAATTCTTCCTGCAAAAACCCTTTCTGTATCAATGCAGTGTAGCATCAATTCTGCGATCGTCCATTTTCCATGTTCATAGGTAGTATGAATATCCAACTCGTTGAGATTTGCCAAGTTTTCAAACATATCAATATCAGCAGAGAGCGCTTCGGATATCGTCATACCTTCCACATTCTTCAAATAATTGGCATAGAATGCTCCGTATTCCGTTTGATCAGGTGTGAATCTTTTGTAAATCTCCATAAGCGGTCTAAATAATTTCTAATCGGACGTCCTCGGGGTTCGACTCGGTCTATCTTTGCAGTGCATAAACATACATATGAAAAATTCATTTCTCGCCGTCTTCACACTTTGCTGTTCGATAGCTTTCGCGAATAACCCTGAAAGCTATCGACTAAAGCTCGATTTAAAAAACATTGAAAATGACCAAGTTGAGGTAAAGCTCTTTGTCCCGACCATTCATCGAGACACTGTGATTTACAATATGCCCAAGATTATTCCCGGCACATATAGCATCAGCGACTTCGGTCAATTCGTTGAAGATATCAAAGCATTCGACTCAACGGGGGTGGAACTTCCCATCGAAAAACTGGATGTCAACAGATGGCAGATTTCAAATGCAAAAGGTCTGAGCTATCTCAATTACAAAGTGAAAGATAGTTTTGACGAACCACGGGCTGCGGGTATATTCGAGCCTGCGGGCACCAATATTGAAGCCGGCGAAAACGTGGTTCTCAACACTTTTGGCTTTGCGGGCTACTTGGAACATTTAAAAAAATCGCCGTACGAGGTTGAGATTCTTCGACCCGAAAATTTTTATGGAGAGACCTCTTTACCCAGAGTGAGCACGGGAGATTCACTGGATGTATTTGCTGCCAAAGACTATTTTCAGTTGCACGACTGCCCGATGCTGTATTGCGAGCCCGATACTGCTGCAATGTACGTAGACGATACACGAATCGTAGTATCCGTATACTCGCCAACAGGCGTGGTCAAAGCTGCCGAAGTATTGGACTTGGTTGATGAACTCTTTCCGGCAGCTTCTGAATATTTAGGTGGGGATTTGCCCACAGATCAATATTCGATTCTCATTTATTTGACCAAAGGATTTGGAGGAAGCGGCGGTTTCGGAGCTTTAGAACACAATACATCCACCGTATGTGTATTACCTGAAACTCCCGTGGCTTCATTGGCTCAGACCATTAAGGATGTAACGGCTCATGAGTTTTTTCACATTGTCACTCCACTCAATATTCACTCCGAAGAGATTGACGACTACGATTTCATGAATCCAGTGATGAGTAAGCACTTGTGGCTTTACGAGGGCTGCACCGAGTATGCTGCTCAACATGTTCAGGTGAAATACGGATTGATGAGTGTCGATGAGTTTTTAGACGTCATGAAGACAAAAATGATCGCTGCTTCCTCTTTTGATTCAGGAATAGCTTTTACGGAAATGAGTAAAAAAGCTCTGGATGAGCATGAAGATCAATACCTGAATGTGTACCAAAAAGGTGCGCTGATCGGTATGGCCATCGATCTCAAATTACTGCATTTAAGCAATGGAGAGTATGGTATTCAAGATTTAATGCGCGACCTCTCTGCTGAATATGGAGTGGACAGACCCTTTGAGGATGATCGGCTCTTCTTAGAAATAGGAAAAGTATCCGGTTATTTGGAGATCACTCCTTTTTTGGAAAAACACGTCGGTGGAATCGAGCCTCTTCCCTTCACGGAGTTGCTGAATTATGCGGGTATTGATTACGCAGAAGAAATCACCAAAAATGTGGTTTCAGGTGGTGGTGCCGCCGTAGGATTCAATCCAAGAACAGACAGAATGGTGGTAGTCGGCATAGACAAAATGGATGATTTTGGTGAGGATCTGGGGTTTGAAAAAGGAGATGAAATTATTAGTTGGAATGATGTCAAAGTTGAAAGTGACAACTTCAGAGCTCAGCTTGATGCATTCAAGAAGTCTGTCTCCGAGGGCGATAAGGTAACTGTGCTGGTCGCTCGAAAGAAAGAAGATGGGACCTATCAGGAGAAAAAGTTAAAGGGAAAAGTAAAAACGGTCGAACGAACGCTTTACAACTATCTCGAAGTAAAAGAAGACATCACCGAAGAACAAAGTCGTATTCGAGATGCATGGCTTGTAGGCTAATGAAAGAATCACCCAAAAAAACATCCTTTATTGCTCCCGATGAGTTCGAGACTCTTCGAAAAAAGACTTTGCTGCAAATCGAAAAAGACTTTGGATTACAGGGTGTTGAAATGAAAATACACGACGAGAAACTACCTTATAGTGAACTGGTAAAAGTCATTTCTGAAAGTTTGGAGGGCCTTCAGGCGCACAATAGTTCCAAATTACAGCCATTACTCTACCAATTGGATATCTCAGAGAAATTCGTCCAAGAAGAGATTCTATCAAAAAAACAAGAAGAACATTCAGCTTTGCTAGCAGATGCGGTCATTAAACGCTGTTTCGCAAAAGTGGTTTTTCGGAAGAAGTACAGCTAATTTTTTTTTCAACGAAATGTCTTTAAAGGAGGGAACTATTCCCTGTGAGAGCCGTTCATAAAATTGTATTTTTGCAATCACATTCTGAAATTCCATATGGACAAATTTTCATTCCTCGGCAACGCTTCCATCGATTGGGTAGACGAGCAATATGAAAAGTATCGACAAGACCCCAATTCTATCGAAAAGGATTGGGCTCACTTTTTTGAAGGCTTCGAATTCGCTAGAAAGAATTACGATACTAATTCTGAAATTCCCGAAAACGTTCACAAAGAATTTAAGGTTCTCAACTTGATTGATGGGTACCGGTCTCGCGGGCACCTTTTCACCAAAACCAACCCGGTAAGGGACAGGAGGAAGTACACTCCTACTTTGGCGTTAGAGAATTTTGACCTTTCTGAGGCCGATTTGGATACGGTTTTTCAAGCAGGAGAAGAGATTGGTATAGGACCCTCCCCATTAAAAGACATCGTTTCTCATCTCGAGAAAACTTATTGCGAAAGCATTGGAATCGAGTACAATTATATTCGAAAGCCCGAACGCAGAAGGTGGATCAGAGAGAATATTGAACTCAAAAATCGGCCTAAATTTACCGATGAGGAGAAGCGTATTATTTTCAATATGCTCAATCGAGCAACTTCCTTTGAGCAATTTCTTCAGAAGAAATTTGTAGGACAGAAGCGTTTTTCTCTCGAAGGAGGTGAAGCATTGATCCCGGCATTACATGCACTGATTCAACGCGGCTCACGTCTGGGCGTGAAAGAGGTTATCATCGGAATGGCCCATCGCGGACGCTTGAACGTCCTTGGAAATATCTTCAAGAAGCAATTCAAAGAGATCTTCAGTGAATTTGAAGGAAAAGAATACGAAGAGTATGATGCTTCCAAAGAATTTGATGGTGACGTAAAATACCATTTGGGATACAGCAATGAGGTGATCACCGAAAGCGGTGAGCCAATTCACCTCACATTATCTCCCAACCCTTCTCACCTGGAAGCTGTAGATCCTGTAGTTGAGGGAATTGCCAGAGCAAAAATTGACAACTACCTCAAGGACGAGAAAGCCATTCTTCCGATCTTAATTCATGGAGATGCCGCCATCGC
>CAZKXG010000001.1:9827-12225 GCA_964556465.1 uncultured Cryomorphaceae bacterium
CATGTGGACTATGGAGTGGTTTATGAAGTGATTCAAATGGCCCGGCTCGATGGTTACCGCACGGGTGGAACCATCCACATCGTCGTAAATAACCAAGTCGGCTTTACCACCAATTACTTGGATGCACGCTCTTCTACCTACTGCACCGACGTGGGCAAAGCGACGCTCTGCCCTGTTTTTCATGTAAACGGAGATGACATTGAAGCAATGGTGCAAACCATTCTCATCGCCTTTGAATACCGTCAGAAGTTTGGGATGGATGTGTTTATTGATTTGTTGTGCTACCGTAAGTACGGTCACAATGAAGGCGACGAACCAAAATTCACCCAACCAAAACTCTACGACCTCATTGCAAATCACCCGAATCCGAGAGAGATTTACCTCAAACAGATTATAGAAGAGGGCATCATCAAGCAGGAAGAGGCAGACAAAATAATTGATAAGTTCGGCAACACGCTGGAAAAGAATTTCGATGCGTCCAAGAAAATGGATACACTCGAAGTGATGCAATTTCTGAAAAGTACTTGGGAAGCCTTAAGTCCCGCCTCGGCTGAAGATTTTGATCAGTCTCCTGAAACAGGATATAAGAAAGAAGACCTCCTTCGATTAGCCAAGACATTCAATACCCTTCCTGAGGACAAAAACTTCTTCAGAAAATTGAAAAAGTTGATGAAAGACCGACTCAAAATGGTCGAAGATGATGGACTGGACTGGGCTATGGGCGAGCTATTGGCCTATGCCACACTCCTTGAAGAAGGATACGATGTGAGAATTTCAGGTCAGGATGTTGAAAGAGGAACGTTTTCGCACCGTCATGCTGTATTAAAAACAGAAGACAGTGAAGAGGAATATGTTCCATTGAATCACCTCGGAAAAGACCAAGGCCACTACTACATTTACAACTCGCTGCTTAGCGAATATGCAGTTCTTGGTTTCGATTATGGGTACGCCTTTGCCAGCCCACAAACATTGAGCATTTGGGAAGCACAATTCGGAGATTTCTTTAATGGTGCCCAAATACTGATAGACCAATTTTTAAGTTCCGCTGAAGACAAATGGCGAACTCAAAATGGATTGGTCATGCTTCTGCCACACGGATATGAAGGCATGGGCTCAGAGCACTCCAGCGGTCGGATGGAAAGATTCCTTCAACTTTGCGCGGAAAACAATATGCAGGTTTGCAATGCTACGACGCCTGCTAGCTTTTTTCACCTATTAAGGCGACAAATGCACCGTCACTTCCGAAAACCGCTGATCGTATTTACACCTAAAAAGTTGCTGCGTTATCCCAAAGCAAAGTCCAAGATGGATGAATTGGCTACAGGTAGATTTATAGAAGTAATAGACGATCCAACGACGGATCCGAAGGAAATTGATACTGTTGTATTCTGCTCGGGTAAAATCTATTATGAAATACTCGAAGAAAAGGAGAAAACGGATAGTGGCGAAAATATTGCTGTTGTGCGGTTAGAGCAGATTTACCCATTGCCTGAGAAGCAAATGGATGCTATCATTGAGAAGTACTCTAAAGCCAAAAAACACCTTTGGGTACAAGAAGAACCCAAGAATATGGGTGCTTGGTCTTTCATAGCGTTGAACTATGAAACCGTCAAATTGGAATGTATTTCCAGACTAGCAAGTGCCAGTCCGGCAAGTGGATCTCCCGTTACTTCTGCCGCGAGACAGCAAGCCATTTTAGATTCCTTATTTTCGCACGCCAAACAAACCGTTAAATAATACCATCATACATGTTTGAGATGAAAGTGCCCAGTCCGGGCGAATCCATATCTGAAGTAGAAATTGCTGAATGGCTCGTTGCCGATGGTGATTATGTAGAAAAGGATCAAGTCATTGCCGAAGTAGATTCTGACAAGGCTACTTTGGAACTTCCGGCAGAAGTAGCAGGAGTAATCACGCTGAAAGCCGAAGAAGGAGATACTGTTGGCGTGGGTGAAGTGGTTTGCTTGATTGACACAGAAGCTGAGGCACCCGTAAAGAAAGAAGAGCCTAAACAAGAATCAAAAAGGGAAGAAGCTCCTGCAGCAGCTAAGGAAAAAAAGGAAGCAGCAGTTGCTGCGCCTGAGCCTCAGCCTGCGGGCAAGAAGAGTTACGCTGACGGACATGCTTCACCTGCTGCGAAAAAAAAGATGAGCGAAGAAGGAGTCTCTGCGAATCAAATTCAGGGTTCGGGTAAAGATGGCCGTATCACAAAGCAGGATGTAATCAAAGCTATGGCTGATGGATTCCCTGCTGAATCAGCTGCAGGCTGGGGTGGAACAAGAGATACAGAGCGTAAAAAAATGTCGACCCTTCGTCGCAAAGTAGCAGAACGGTTGGTAGGTGTGAAAAATGAAACGGCCATGCTCACCACCTTCAATGTGGTGAATATGAAACCAAT
>CAZKXG010000001.1:12235-18499 GCA_964556465.1 uncultured Cryomorphaceae bacterium
TGACACCCGTCCACCGTCATCCGACCGAGAAGAGCGCGTCAAAATGACCAAGCTGCGCAAAGTCATTGCCTCGCGCTTGAAAGAGGCTCAGAACACTGCCGCTATGCTCACCACATTCAATGAGGTGAATATGAAACCAATCATGGACATGCGTTCCAAGTACAAAGACATTTTCAAAGAGAATCATGGCGTCGGTTTGGGTTTCATGTCTTTCTTTACCAAGGCAGTTACCGAAGCTCTCAACCACTTCCCGACAGTAAACGCGCAAATTGATGGGAAAGAAATGGTCACTCATAATTATGCTGATATCGGGATAGCGGTAAGTTCACCAAAAGGACTCATGGTGCCTGTAGTGCGCAATGCAGAGCAAATGAGCTTGGCAGAAATAGAAGCTGAAATCAAACGATTGGCCATCAAAGCTCGCGACGGAAAAATAACCATCGACGAGATGCAAGGCGGCACGTTTACCATTACAAACGGAGGTGTATTTGGATCAATGATGAGTACGCCTATCATCAACCCTCCGCAGTCGGCAATTCTCGGAATGCACAATATCGTTGAACGCCCTATGGCAGTGAACGGTGAAGTGCAGATTCTACCCATGATGTACTTGGCCCTTTCGTACGATCACCGAATTATAGATGGTAAAGAGTCGGTGAGCTTTTTGGTAAAGGTGAAAGAAATGCTGGAGAATCCTGAGCACATGATCTTTGGCGGAAAATCGCCAGCCGAAGTATTGTTGGGACTTTAAATTAAAGAGTTGCCTTCAAGTGATTTACCAAAACCATCAATCCATTTTGGTAGGTAGAGTTATTGTTGACGATAATGTCACAATGCTTTTTGTGAGGCTTTAGGTAATTGTAATACGAAGGCATTACATGGTTTTTCCACCTATATCGCACGTCACTTTCGGGGTAGCCGCGCTCAGTCAAATCCCTGATTATTCTACGTTTTAGTTTGACTTCTTCGAGAGCGTCAACATAGACCTTTAAATTCATTTTAGCCGCCAGTTCCACGTAATGAAAAACGAATAACCCCTCAATAATTAGGATCGGGGCTGGTTCTATGGAAACCATCTTAGGGTCAGCAGATGGGTTGTTAAAGGTATACTCCTTCTTGACCACAATTTTTCCTCCTATCAAATCTGCAACATCTTGATTAAGGGATTCCCGATCGATGGCAGTAGGAAGATCAAAGTTAATTTCGCCGTTAACATCTTGAAATTGACGCTCGCGCTCGTAGTAGTAATTGTCCTGAGAGATCAAAGCAACCTGACTGGGCTCAAAGTGATTCATGAGATCGTTTAAGATCGATGTTTTACCGGAAGCACTCCCCCCGGCCACTCCAACTACATAAGGTGATTTGATCTCCATTCAGGCCGACAAAAATATGTAATTTAAGGCCATGAGAAAATTGAAGTCAAAAATCGCTCGATGCCTACTGATAACACTTGTTTTTACTGGTGTTGCAAATGCTGTGAGTGCCCAAAATATTTATAGCCAAAATAGAAAAGAAGCCTTTCAATACATGCAAAAAGCAGAATTGGCAAAAAGAGGCGGGAACTTCAACAATGCTTTTCAAGAATATACGAATGCCATAACAGTTGATCCTAATTATGCGGAGGCTTATATGAAACGTGCTCTAATGTTGCAACAAATGGGGCGATATCAAGAATCGTTGGAAGACTACAACAAGGCAATCGACATCAATCCATACAGCGACGTTTATTACGACAAACGAGCAAGACTGAGGCTATTACAAAGCGACTACAAAGAAGCTATTGGTGATTTAGACAAAGCTTTGGAGTTAAGTCCGTATGACGACTACCTGCTCGACTCACGCGCATTAGCCGGGCTTGAAGGTGGTGATTACGATAGGGCCATTGAAGACTTCACGTTCATCATTGAACTAAATCCACAAGACACACTCGCCTACCTAAAACGCGCCATCACTTACTTACGGGTAGGAGATCGAGTTTCCGCAGAGGCAGATGTTGAAGAAGCCAAAAAACTCGCTCCTCGATCTCCGCTTGTTTTTGATATCAAAGGTTTGATTCATCTCAAGTATGATGAAATTGACAGAGCAATTGTCGCTTTCAACAAAGCTATTGATCTAGAACCCACCTTTGCCATAGGCTATTACAACAGAAGTGTAGCCAAAAAGAAGCTGGGGCAAATTGAAGAGGCAAACAGCGACCTGAATATCGCCTTGTCCTTAAATCAAGCTCTGTTTAATCGTGGTTTTTCCAAAAGTATGCTGGGAAGTTATGCGGAAAGCTTACCGGACTTTGATCGCGCTGTTGAATCAAGTCCTAAGGACCCTGAGGTTTATAATATGAGAGGCAACGTAAAAGCTTTTTATGGCAAATACATCTCAGCACTTGAAGATTACGATCAGGCTATTCAACTCGATCCTGAATATGCAGAAGCGTATCACAATAGAGGCATTACAAAGCTGTTGACATATAAAGATCAATCGGGATGTGAAGATTTAGAAATAAGTGCAAAAATGGGATACGATAAAGCACAAGAGAAACTTCCTTATTTCTGTAGAGGTCTAAAATGAGAAAGAGGCTGACTCTTTCGAGACAGCCTCTTTTATATTTTCGTACCGGATCCGCAGTAATTTTACTCAGATCCCGTAGGAGCTTCTTTCTCAGAAGCTACCCCCAAAAATTGGAGGTCTCTGTGAAACAAATTCCTGCTTCCGGTTTCGAACTATCAGACATTTGTACACCTCCTTTTATTTAGTTTAACACTACTTGGGATCGTCCTCAATTATCTTATGATTTCGTTTCCCAAATCACCAAGCTTTTCTTGGATTTGAGTTCAAGTAACAAAGAAAATTCTGATAATTAAAATCAAAATTCCCAGGTTTATTAACAGAAGTGGTGTCGAAAAAGTTTAAGCAGGGATAACTGACTTCAAGATGGATTCAAAAATCAATCGCCCGTCCTCATTGCCAAGCAACTTATCTGCAGCTCTTTCAGGGTGCGGCATCATCCCGAAAACGTTCTTGTTTTCATTGGCTACACCGGCAATATTCTCAAGTGAGCCATTTGGATTGGACTTACTATTAAAATGACCATCCTTATCGCAGTAGCGGAAAATGACCTGCTGATTTTCATTCAGCTTTTTTAAAACCTCATCAGGAGCGTAATACCTTCCTTCGCCATGCGCAACAGGAATCTTTAAAACCTCATCTGTATTTAATCCCGATGTTACGATAGTGCTACTGGTAGCTGGCTTGATGAAGAGATTCTTGCAAATAAACTTATGATCTGTATTGTGCAGCAAGGTCCCTGGCAATAAGCCCGCCTCACATAAAATTTGAAATCCATTGCAAATACCCATGGCGTAACCACCCTTATTACAGTGCTCAATTACACTTTCCATAACGGGTGAAAACCTGGCAATAGCTCCTGAACGCAAGTAGTCTCCATAAGAAAAACCGCCCGGAACCATTACAAAATCAACCCCCTTCAGGTCTCGATCTTTATGCCAAAGCTCTACCACTTCATGACCAAGTATGTCTCTAAGAACATAAATCAGATCGTGGTCGCAATTAGATCCTGGGAAGATGATTACTCCAAACTTCATTTGTACAGTTTAAATGAAATCCAAAGTTAAGAGAATCTCATGGATTAATTAGCGAATACCATGAAGGATACACAAGCAATAAGCCAAAGATAAAAGAGGATTATTCTAATAATTGGGCGCCTACCTTTTCCGGAAAAGTATACTGCCATAAAGACCGAGGCTGGTACTGCGAAAATTAACCATGTTCCGAATTGTTGAAGATCCAAAAATGAAACGTACAAGTATTCCAGAACCGTTAAGAAAAAGGCCCAAAGAAAAATATACTTGGTACTCTTTTTCCTTAAAGTTGACTTGGCAATATCACTGAAGAACCCAACTAACCCAAGTATAGAGAGCACAGAAAACAATCCAATTATAACCAGGACTCCGACCCTGCCTCCCTCTTCCGGCAAGACAAATGAGTTTCCGCTGAAGATGAGGTACTCACTTGCATCGAAGGTGTATCCTCCGATAAAATAAAAGCTGAATGCATAAATTACAGCAGCTGCAATTGCTGTAACCGGGACAAGCCATTCTCTGAGGTTGAAGGGGCGAACTTGAAGAAAAACAAGCCAAGTAAGAGGGAGTAAAAAAACCGCAGGTGGAAAAAAGAAAATTGCCAATGATAAAAACAGCGTCGAGTCAAAGCCAATACTGAGCGCAGACTCTGCCCTATACACCGTAAGCAATCTCCTGAGTGCAAAGAGCATAAACAAGCTGGAAAACAGGATGGGATGCACATCTATATTGCGAAAGTCTAAAGCCGCTATGCTAACAAATATCAGAGCAGGAAAGTAATTCTCCGATGAAGAAAAATCGTGCTTATTAAAGATGTTGTTTAATAGGACGGCATTGCTCAAAATCAAAACCATTCCTAAGGATCGGCGCCAAACGGGCTTATCTCTGAATAGATCAAAAAGAAGGTCTGAGGCTGGTCCTCCCAATCCGTAACCTCCTGTCGTGACGGAATAAGTAGCTACAACAACCAAGGCGATTGCCGGAGCTATCAAAAACGATAGAACTATAGGTCTGTTTGATCCAAAAGCGGAGTGAACCATGAATCGCTAAAATAGTGTTTTCAATATGTTCAATTAATCTTTATTTTTGCAATCGAAAACTAGCAACATGCAGGAAATAGTAGGACCCATAGCAGCACTGATTAAATGGACTTTCGACGAGATACTCGTTCCAATCGGAGAGCTTCCGGATATCATTAACCCCAATTATATCTTTTTGGCAATAGGTTTCGTTGGTCTATTTTATTGGCTGATTCTACAAAAGAAGTACAATACTCAGGCTGACAACAATCCCGGCCAGCTTAAATAAGTACGTCTTTTCCAATATCTCTACGAAGGTATTTTCCTTCAAAGTGAATTTTATCAGCCAAGTCGTACGATTTGGTTAGTGCTGACTGAAGATCTATTCCATGAGCGGTGCAAGCGATAACACGACCACCGGAAGTCTTTAGTTGGCCACCGTCTGATTTCGTTCCTGCGTGAAACAGAATCTGATCCTGAGCTACTTCACTATCTATTTTTACCCCCATTCCTTTCTGATAGCTCTCGGGATATCCGCCTGAAACTAACATGACCGTAGTGGCAAACCGCTCGTCTTCTTCGAGCTGCTCATGCTTCAGACTTCCTTGAGTAGAAGCTTTGAGATGGGACAGCAAATCGCTTGTAATTCGTGGAAGCACGACTTCAGTCTCCGGATCACCCATCCTTACATTGTACTCAATCACATAGGGATCTCCGTCGACAATCATCAATCCAAAAAATAAAAAGCCCACATATGGAATATTGTCTCTTTCCAGTCCGAGAACGGTAGGCGCCACTACTCTATCTTCAATTTTCTTCGACAGTTCATCGTCTGCAAATGGTACAGGACTCACCGCACCCATTCCGCCTGTATTCAATCCGGTATCGCCTTCCCCGATTCGCTTATAATCTTTGGCAGAGGGCAGCATGAGGTAATTTTTACCATCTGTCAGGGCAAAAGCTGACATCTCAATTCCGTCCAAAAAGTTTTCGATCACTACTTTATCCGATGCCGCTCCGAACTTCCCATCGTCCAGCATCAGTTTGATCTCATGGTGCGCTTCCTCCTTACTTGGCAATATCAGCACTCCTTTTCCTCCTGCCAATCCATCTGCTTTGAGCACGTATGGGGCATTGGTCTTGTCGATGAACTCTCGGGCTTCCTTGACCTCACCTCTTTTGAATGTGGCGTATGGCGCCGTTGGGATGCCGTGCCTCTTCATAAATTCCTTAGCAAAATCCTTACTCCCTTCCAGCATAGCCCCTTCTTTTCCAGGACCTATAATCATCAGATCGCTAAACTCTCCTGATTCTTCGAAATATTCGCGAATTCCCTCCACTAAGGGAGCTTCGGGTCCAACCACGAGCATATCTATTCCGAAATCAGCTACCTTTTCGGCTATCGAATAAAAATCGCTGATGTCAATTTTGACATTTTCAGCAACGGCTTGCGTTCCGCCATTTCCGGGAGCCACGTAAACCTTTTCGCAGAGCGGGCTCTCCGAAATACTTTTGGCTAACGCATGCTCGCGACCACCTGAACCGAGGATTAAGACTTTCATATGTTTTGGATTTTCACCCTTCAAAAGAACAAAAAAAAGGTATCCGACTCAGCCGGACACCTTTCACAATCCAAATATGGAAGAAAT
>CAZKXG010000001.1:18509-49617 GCA_964556465.1 uncultured Cryomorphaceae bacterium
CGTTGTTCCATTCAAACGTATACGCGCTTGTGCTAAACTCCTTGTACAGTGCGCCGTCGGCACCAAAAATATCGGTTGTGCTATAACGACCGCTTACGTCACGCGTGTCCAGGTAGCGACTAATACCGCTACTGGTTCTGTTAACACTTTTAGACTTTAACACGTTTGATACTGCACCCCAACTGCTTTGTGCTGTTAGGTTCGATCTTTCCACCTGAGACGTGCATTTTAATGGCATTCAACAGATAGGGTTCTTTTACACCGTCGGCACTATCCACAGAATCGTCGATGGCACCTTTGTAAATCAACTTCATGTTTTCATCAAAAAGAAAAACATGCGGTGTAGTCAATGCTCCAAAAGAATCTGCCAAAACATGTTTCTTATCAAGAACGTAGCGCCCTTTCAACCCCTGTTCCTCGTAGCGCTTCTTCATATCGTCCATGCTATCACCTGCATTTCGTTTTGCCTCATTGCTATTCACCATTACCATTCCTATCCCTGCAGATGCAGCCGCATCATAAAGGCCTGGATATCTTCCTTCCCATCCTTCGCTCTTACTTCCATTTCCCACTACAAACGGACATGTATTGCAGCTGAAAATTACTAATAAACCGTTCTTACCGGTAATCTCCTTCAGGGCTACTTTATCACCTGATATATCCATCATAGGCATATCCACCTTTGGTGCCTTGGATCCTATTTCCAAAATTTCTTCTCTCCCTTCAGCAACGGTAAATGCCGTTGTAATTGCAAAAGCTGCCAAGGCCAAAAGTCCAAATGTCAATTTTAAGTTCTTTTTCATTGTTCTGATTTTAGTCAAAAATAAAAAGCGGGAAATCAATAATGATTTCCCGCTTCGTTAATAATTTGCAATTAACAGTATTCCTCGTACGCCATCTTCAGGTTTTCGGCAATCATTTCAGCGGGACGACCCTCAATGTGATGTCTTTCGATAAAATGAACCAACTTACCGTCTTTAAAAAGACCGATAGCAGGTGATGACGGCGGGTAAGGCAAAAAGTACTGACGAGCACGGTCAACCGCATCTCGATCAACCCCTGCAAAAACAGTTGTTAATTTGGATGGCTTCTTTGCTCCATCGAGTGACATCTTAATGCCTGGTCTAGCAGCTCCCGCAGCGCATCCGCAAACAGAGTTCACTACCACTAGAGTGGTGCCTTCTGCTTCCGAAAGAACTTGATCTACTTCTTCTGCCGTATGTAGTTCAGAAAAACCTGCTTTGGTGAGGTCTTCCTTCATTGGTGCAACTAATTCCGGTGGGTACATATCTTGAATTTTTATTTCTACAAAGGTAAAAAGGGATCGACTAGATCATATCGAAAATACCTCCAAAATGATAGTCTCAGTCTATCACTTTTTTCTTTTCTCTTGAAAAAAGCGACGTAGAAGCGCTGCGCTATCATCGCCCATTACACCACCTTTGACTTCAGTTTTGGGATGAAGCAAGTTTTCCGAAAGCAAAGTATACCCCTTTCTTTCGTCGTATGCTCCAAAAACCAGCCGTTTCAACTGAGCCCATCCAAGCGCACCAGCGCACATCGGACAAGGTTCGAGAGTAACATAGAGCGTACATTGATTGAGGTACTTACCGCCTAAAAAATCGGCGGCAGCGGTAATCACTTGCATTTCGGCGTGAGCTGTTACGTCGGTTAATCTTTCAGTAAGGTTATGGGCGCGTGCAATAATGCGGTCTTTGCACACTACAATAGCCCCAACGGGCACTTCATTGTCTTCATAAGCTGTCTGAGCCTCTCTCAGCGCTTGCTTCATGAAGAAATCATCACCACTTGTTTCCATTGCCATGCGGCAAATATAAACCAAGCTAACTAGCCCGTCAATGTGGTTGATTCAAACCATCAAAGGATTACCTTTGCCTTCGAAATTTTTGAGCTATGCATAGATCACATACTTGCGGAGAATTACGCATCGAACACGTCGGAGAGTCAACTACCCTTTCGGGTTGGGTTCAACGATCGAGAGATTTAGGAGGAATGACCTTTGTCGATTTGAGAGACCGATATGGTCTTACTCAAGTAGTTTTCAATATGGAATCGAATGCCGATCTATGCGAACAAGCTAGAAAGCTGGGTCGTGAATTCGTAGTCAAAATCGTTGGAACTGTGCGCGAGCGAAGCAATAAAAACCCGAATATGCCTACGGGTGATATTGAGATTGAAGCTTCAGCATTGACCGTTTTAAACTCGAGCAAAACCCCTCCTTTCACTATTGAAGATGAAACCGACGGCGGAGACGAGCTAAGGATGAAGTACCGCTATTTGGACTTACGCAGAAATCCTGTGCAGAAAAGTTTGGTGCTTCGTCATAAATTGGCCATTGCTACAAGGTCCTACTTAGATGGTCAGGGCTTTTTAGAAATAGAAACGCCTTACCTCATCAAGTCTACTCCTGAAGGTGCCAGAGACTTTGTCGTTCCTAGCAGAATGAATCCGGGAGAATTTTACGCCCTTCCTCAGTCCCCGCAGACTTTTAAGCAATTGCTGATGGTGAGTGGATACGATCGCTATTTTCAGATCGTACGGTGCTTCCGCGACGAAGATTTACGCGCCGATCGACAGCCGGAGTTCACACAAATTGACTGTGAAATGGCTTTTGTTGAGCAAGAAGATATCCTGAACACTTTTGAGGGTCTTACCAAACATCTTTTCAAAGAGGTTCTGGATGTTACATTGGGTGATTTTCCTAGAATGGATTATGCTATGGCCATGGCTAAATATGGTTCTGACAAACCTGACGTCCGTTTCGGAATGGAAATCAACGATATTTCTGAATATGCTAAGGGCAAAGGGTTTAACGTATTTGACAGCGCCGAATCCATCCTGGCCATCAATGTAGAAGGTGGAAGCGAAATGAGCCGAAAGCAGCTCGACGCCCTCACCGACTGGGTTAAGCGTCCACAGATCGGTGCCAAGGGCTTGGTATACGTAAAGTACCAGGAGGAAGGAACTCTTAAGTCTTCTGTAGATAAATTCTACTCTTCGGAAGATCTCGAAGATTGGTGCAAAGCCTGTGGCGGAAAAGTCGGCGACTTGTTGCTCGTTTTGAGCGGGGATCTGAATAAGACCCAAAAACAAATCGGTGAATTGAGACTCCATATGGCCAATCAACTTGGCCTGCGAGACTCAAAAGTTTTCGCTCCACTTTGGGTAGTTGATTTTCCTTTGATGGAATGGGATGAAGACGAGCAACGCTATTTTGCGATGCATCACCCTTTTACTTCACCAAAGCCTGAAGATTTAGGAAAGCTCAAATCAGCAACAGGCGAGGTGAGAGCCAACGCCTATGATCTCGTGATCAACGGGGTTGAAATCGGTGGAGGATCAATAAGAATTCACGATAAGGAGGAGCAAGCACAAGTGTTTGATTTACTCGGATTCACGAAAGAGGAAGCTCAAGCGCAGTTTGGGTTTTTGATGAATGCTTTTGAATATGGTGCACCGCCACACGGTGGTATCGCATTCGGTTTTGACCGACTCTGCTCTCTTTTTGGCGGGTCGGAATCGATCAGAGATTACATCGCTTTCCCAAAAAACAACTCAGGAAGAGATGTGATGATCGATGCTCCCGCGAATGTTGATGATGATCAGTTGACGGAATTGGGCTTGAAGCTCAATCTTGAAAAATAAGGTAGCGGCAAGAAATTGCAAACTCTTCCAACAAGAGATTTCTATTGGCCAATAATTCAATAGACGGTTTATAATCTGCAGAAAACTCTAGTGGAAAAGCGTCGAATCGGTATTTGATACCGGCAATCAGATCGAAGCCCAAGTTGATGAAAAGCGGGTCTCCGTTAAATCCCTCTCCCACGAAATTGTTTCGATGGTGATACCCCCCGTGAATGCCTCCGCCGTAGTACCAATTCCATGATTCATTGGAAAGCTGAACTTTCCGCTCGTAGAGGCCCGTTAGAATAATGCCTCCCCATCTGGGAGTGAGGATCAATTCGAAATCCTGATTCTCGGCAATAGACTGGACATAAGAAAGACCTCCACCCCATCCAAGGCGGAGGCCTAACGACCTTTCTTGAGCAATTCCCGAAAGGGATATCGCGAATAAGAAGATTAATGCAGCAAGTCTAAAGTGTACCTCGCGATTCTTGTTCACGCTCAATCGCTTCAAAAAGTGCTTTGAAGTTTCCTTTACCAAAACTTTTTGCTCCCTTACGTTGGATGATCTCAAAGAACATAGTTGGTCGGTCAACCACGGGCTTGGTAAAAATCTGAAGTAAGTATCCCTCATCATCGCGATCAATCAATATACCCAGTTTCTTGAGTGGTGCCAAATCCTCGTCGATCTCTCCTACTCTGTCCAATACGGTTTCGTAATAGGTCTCGGGGACATACAAGAACTCCACTCCTCGACTCTGCAAAGACGTAACCGTTTCGATAATATTGTCGGTGGCCAGTGCAATATGCTGCACTCCTGCGCCTTCATAAAAGTCAATGTATTCCTCAATTTGAGATTTTTTCTTGCCTTTTGCAGGCTCGTTTATCGGAAACTTGATTCGACCATTACCATTGCTCATCACCTTACTCATCAGTGCGGTATATTCGGTGCTGATGTCCTTATCGTCGAATGAAATCAATTGCGCAAACCCCATCACTTTGGCATAAAAATCAACCCATTTGTTCATTTCACCCCAGCCAACATTACCTACCATGTGGTCGATGTACTTCAAGCCGGTAGGCTTCGGGTTGTAGTCACTTTCCCATTTTCTGTAACCAGGTAAAAAGACCCCGTTGTAATTTTTTCGCTCAACGAAAATATGAATGGTCTCACCATAGGTGTGAATTCCCGACCGAACAATATGGCCATCCTGATCCTCAACCGTCTCAGGTTCTAAAAATGATTTCGCCCCTCTTTTAGTCGTTTCCTCCCAAGACTTGGCGGCATCATCCACCCAAAGCGCCACAACTTTAACTCCATCACCATGCTTACGAATGTGTTCATTTATAGGGCTATCTGGGGTAAGCGGAGTGGTGAGTACCAATCTGATTTTGTCTTGACGCAGTACGTAAGAAACCTGATCCTTTCGACCAGTCTCAAGCCCTGAATAAGCCTCGGCCTGAAAGCCAAATGCCGTCTTATAATAGTGGGCAGATTGCTTTGCGTTTCCAACGTAAAGCTCCACATAATCAGTTCCGTTGAGGGGAAGAAAATCTTCCGCTTCGGGATTAATTTTTTTGAGATTGAGTGTAGATTCTGAAGTTGATTCCATGGTAATGGTATTTTAAAATTCGTAGGTAGTTATAGTTTTAATCGTGATCGAGCCAAGACTTCCAATAAGTTTCATCGGCAATTTCAATCGCTTGAGTCGTAAGCTTTAGTGGTTTGAAGGTATCGACCATCACGGCCAGTTCTTCGGTATCCTTTTTTCCGATGCTTCGCTCTGCAGCACCTGGGTGGGGACCATGAGGAATTCCGGCAGGATGCAAACTAATGTGTCCTGCATCGATATCATTTCGACTCATAAAGTCGCCATCGACATAGTAGAGCACCTCGTCTGAATCGATATTGGAGTGATTGTATGGAGCGGGAATAGCTTCGGGGTGGTAGTCATAAATCCGAGGGCAGAACGAACAGATTACGAAGGCATTCGTCTCAAAGGTCTGATGTACGGGAGGTGGCTGATGAACCCTTCCCGTAATGGGTTCAAAATCGTGGATCGAAAAGGCGTATGGATAGTTGTACCCATCCCATCCGACGACATCAAACGGATGTGTGGCGTATGAAAAGTGGTAGAGCATATCTTCCTTTTTAATCTTCATCAAGAAGTTGCCTTTCTCGTCAATCGGGTTTAAGTTTTCAGGTCTGCGAATATCTCTTTCACAGAATGGCGAATGCTCTAAAAGTTGACCGAAATAGTTGCGATAACGTTTTGGTGTATAGACCGGACTGAAAGACTGAACGATGAATAGTTTATTGTCCTCCGTTTCAAAGTGAATTTGATAAATCATTCCACGTGGAATAACCAGGTAATCGCCGTAAGAGAATGTGAGATCGCCCAGAAAGGTCTTAAGTGTTCCCTTTCCTCGGTGAACGAAAATCACCTCATCGGCATCCGCATTTTTGTAAAAGTAATCTGTCATTGACTTTCTGGGGGAAGCCAATTCGATGTAGCAATCGCTGTTGACCAAAACGGGTTTCCTACTTTCCAAAAAATCATCCTCACTCGGAACTTGAAATCCTTTTAATCGATATGATTTAAGGTTCTTCTCAACGGCGATTTTTGGAGAAACATCCAATGTATTTCCCAAATCACTGACCTGAGTAGGGCGATGCAGATGATAGAGAAGTGAAGACATTCCGTCAAAACCTACTGTGCCAAAAAGCTGCTCGTAGTAGAGCTCTCCATCGGGTTTTTTAAATACAGTGTGGCGTTTGTGTGGAATCTTTCCGAGTTGGTGATAAAAAGGCATAGTGCTGTTTAGTAGTTGGTTCACAAATATACCAAATGAAAAGCGGAAGAGGCTATGAAGGGGCCATAATGAATGACAATTTTGCAACCAACTATTGTGTAAATTTGCAACGCTCAACCTAACAAGTTTTTAATGCCTTCAAATATCTTAGTGATCGGCGCCGCCGGTCAAATCGGTACCGAGCTGACGCTCAAATTGCGTGAGATTCACGGAACCGATAGAGTCATTGCAACAGATATTAAAGATTCGCCTCCGGAAGCTCTTCTGGCGGGGCCTTTTGAAACTTTGAATATTCTTGACAAAGAGCGACTTTTTGAAGTAGTAAGCAAAAACAATGTCGACGAGATATACCTCCTGGCAGCTTTGCTATCGGCTACAGCTGAACAAAATCCGGCATTGGGCTGGGATTTGAATATGAACGGATTGAGCAATGTGCTGGATATTTCAAGAGACGGGCATATCAAGCGAATCTTTTGGCCGAGCTCAATCGCAGTTTTCGGACCGCATACACCAAAAGACCAAACCCCGCAGCGCACCATAATGGAACCAACTACGGTTTACGGCATCACCAAAGTGGCTGGTGAGAGTTGGTGCGAATATTACCACAAACGCTACGGAATTGATATCAGGAGTGTCCGTTTCCCCGGAATTGTCGGCTACAAAAGTGCACCCGGAGGCGGGACTACCGATTACGCCGTTCACATTTTTCATGAAGCCATCAAGAATGGGTACTATGAGTGTTTTCTCAGCGAAAACGCAGAGTTGCCAATGATGTACATGCCCGATGCTATCAAGTCTATACTTGAGATCATGAATGCTCCTGAAGAGAGTATCTCGCTTCGCACATCTTACAATATCTCAGGTGTTTCATTTACTCCAAAAACGCTTAGCGAAGCCATTCAAAAACAAATGCCCGATTTCCGTATCTCATACAACCCTGATTATAGAGATCTTATAGCTAAAAGTTGGCCATCATCGCTTGATGACAGTTTAGCGCGAAAAGATTGGGGCTGGAAGCCTGATTTCGGTCTTGAAGATTTGGTAAGTGATATGCTTGTAAACCTTCGAGAGGTAGTCCAATAGCAGAAACATTTTTGCAAATTCAGCGTATGTGGAGTACAAAAGGTACCGCTATGCGCACCCGACAAAATTCAATCTTACGTGTTTTCAGCACCTGTTTTCTGGTGTTTTGTCTCACTTCAATCTGCCGTGGAGGAGAGGAGATTAATACTGTTGACGACAATGGAAACAGGCAAGGGTATTGGAAAATAACGGGATCTATGGCGCTGGAAGATGGTTTTCGTGAAAACCAATTAGTAGAAGAAGGTAATTACGAAAACAATAAGAAAATCGGTGTTTGGAAAAAATACTACCCATCAGGGACATTGAGAAATGAGATTACATTTAAAAATAATCTTCCCCGAGGCTTGTACAAAGTTTACTATCCGAATGGAAAACTAGAGGAAGAAGGAAATTGGCAAGGGAACAAAAATGTGGGAGTATTTAAGCGCTACCATAAAAATGGAGCCCTCGCTCAAGAATTCACCTTTACATCAGCAGGAAAAAGAGACGGCGTGCAGAATTACTATTATGAAAACGGCAACCTTCAACTTTCTGTAGAAGTAGAACACGGTGTTGCGAATGGTTTTTATAAGACTTTCTACCCTGATGGAAATCCAAAGATGACTCAAGTGGTTGCTGAAGGAATTGTAGAGGAAAATTCTGTAAAAACCTTTCAGCCGGTAAAGACGGAATATGCCAAAATAGAAATGCCTGAAGTGCCCGAGAACATCACAACATCTGCAAGGAATGAAAAAACCCTTGTACCTGAATTTGAACAGAGTGGTCAAAATGCGCTTTACAACCAAAGAAAGCAAATAACGCAGATCGGTGAGTTTAAAAACGGACGACTCTGGAATGGTAAATGGCATCGATACGATGCAAACGGCACACTCAAAAAAGTGGAGGTTTATCAAGAAGGAAAGTTTGTAGGATATGGTCTTCTCGAAGAAGCTAACAATTAAGTATTTTTGGCCGCCAACGATTAACCTATTTATCCCCACATGGAATCCAATCTCAAAATCTTCAACACCCTTACCAGGGAAAAAGTAGAATTCGAGCCTCTCAATGCCCCACACGTAGGCCTCTATGTATGTGGCCCCACCGTCTACAGCGATGTGCATTTAGGAAATGTTAGATCATTTCTCACTTTCGATATCGTATTCAGGTATCTGAGTCATTTGGGATATAAAGTACGTTACGTAAGAAACATCACTGATGTCGGTCACCTTTCGGATGATGCCGACCAAGGTGAAGACAAGATTGCAAAGAAGGCACGTTTAGAACAAATAGAGCCTATGGAAGTGGTACAGAAGTACACTTATGGCTTTCACGATGTCATGGGAATCTTCAACATTTTACCTCCATCCATTGAACCGACCGCTACAGGACATATAATTGAGCAAATCGAGATGATCAAGCAGATCATCGATAGAGACTTTGGTTATGTGGTTGACGGATCAGTGTATTTTGATGTTCGAAAATTCAATGACGAGTTCGGATATGGAAAGCTGTCAGGACGTAACATTGATGACTTGCAGAATAACACCAGAACCCTTGAAGGCCAAGATCAAAAAAGAGATCCACTTGATTTTGCGATTTGGAAGAAAGCCGAAAAAGGACATATCATGTATTGGCCTTCTCCATGGGGTGAAGGTTTTCCAGGTTGGCACCTCGAGTGCTCGGCCATGAGCCGAAAGTATCTGGGTGAAGAATTTGATATCCACGGAGGTGGAATGGATTTAAAATTCCCGCACCACGATTGTGAAATCGCTCAAAATATCGGAGCTACGGGAAAAGCTGGCCCCCGTATTTGGATGCATGGAAATATGCTCACGGTTCAGGGAAGAAAAATGGCTAAGAGCGAAGGAAATGGATTCACCCCTGAGGAGTTGATCACAGGTAACCACAAGCTTCTGGAACAAGGTTATTCACCCATGACCGTGCGCTTCTTTATGTTGCAAAGTCACTACTCTAGCACACTCGACTTTTCTAATGATGCACTGAGGGGCGCTGAGAAAGGATTCAAGCGTCTGATGGACAGCTATAATCGTCTTCAAGAGTTGAATGGCTCTGGTACTTCAACCGTGCGAATAGAGGGCTTGGTAGCGAAGTGCAAAGCAGCAATGGACGACGATTTCAATACTCCCATTCTACTGTCGCATTTATTCGAAGGAGTGAAAATGATCAACCTGATAGATAGCGGAAAAGAAAAAATCTCTGAAGAAGATCTGAAGAAGTTGCAAAGGCTTTTTGATCAGTACATTTTTGAAATCCTTGGTTTTCGAAATGAATCAAATGAAACTGCTTCAGGAGGTGAAGTAACGGACGGCTTGATGGATTTGGTTATAAAGCTGCGCCAAGCAGCCAAGTTGAATAAGGACTTTACCACTGCCGATCAAATCAGGAACGAACTGACCAAACTTGGTGTCGTTCTCAAAGATTCCGCTGAAGGAACCACGTACGAGATCGGATAATTCATGGGTTAGGATGCGGCTTTGATTATATTCGAGGTCTGCAAATTTTTCTCATGAGCCAAAAAAGACCCACCCTATACCTTCTTGACGCTTACGCCCTGATATACAGAGCCTACTACGCATTCATTCGCAATCCGCGTGTAAATTCCAAAGGAATGAACACTTCGGCCATGTTTGGTTTTACCAACACCTTGAATGACCTGATCAAGAATTACGGAGCAACGCATATTGCCGTAGCGTTTGATGTTCCCGGCGATGTATTCAGAAATGAAACTTACCCTGAGTACAAAGCCAATCGGGAAGAAACTCCGGATGACATCAAAATGTCGATTCCATATATCCGAAAAATTATTGACGGATTTCGGATTCCTATCATAGAAATGGCAGGATTTGAAGCAGATGATGTAATAGGAACTATAGCAAGACAAGCTGAAAAAGAAGGTTTTGATGTGTTTATGGTGACCCCTGATAAAGATTATGGTCAATTGGTAACGGAGCACTCAAAAATGCTTAAGCCGGGCCGACAAGGCAATGCAAGCGAGGTTTGGGGAATAAAAGAGATTTGCGAGAAATTTGGTATTGAGCGAACAGATCAGGTCATTGATATTCTAGGCTTACAGGGTGATGCCGTGGACAATATTCCGGGAGTGCCGGGAGTCGGGCCAAAAACGGCCATGAAACTCATTGCCGATTACGGAACTGTGGAGGGAGTCCTCGAGCATTCTGATGAATTGAAAGGAAAACTGAAAGAGCGCATTCAGGAAAATGGTGAGCAAGCCCTTCTTTCGAAAGAACTGGCTACGATCAATTGCGAAGTACCTGTCAAATTCGTCGCTGAGGAAGTAATTCTAGAGGAGCCCGATCGCGAAACGCTTAGAGAGATTTTTGCTGATCTGGAGTTCAGAACCATGTCAGAGAGAATTCTCGGCGAAAAATTGGCTTCTTCAGGAGAACAAGTCGTTTCATCTGGAGCTCAGATGGATCTCTTTAGTAGTGGTAGCGACACCAGCCAGGATAGTGAGCTTGTGACCACCATGAGCGTTTTCGACCCCGAAAAAGTTAGCTACAATCTTATCGAAACAAAGGACAAGCGTACCACTTTCCTCAATAACTTGATGAAACAAAAAGTCGTTTGTTTCGACACGGAAACCACCTCTATAGATGCCAATAACTGCGAATTGGTTGGGATGTCTTTTTCATGGAAAGAAGGTGAAGCATATTATATCCCAATTCCGGAAAACCAAGCGGGAGCTAAGTTTATTTTGAAGGAGTTCAAATCTTTCTTTGAGAATAAAAACATCTTGAAGATCGGACACAACTTGAAATATGATATTACGGTTTTGAAATGGTATGAAATGGAAGTGTCGGGACCGATCTTCGATACGATGATCGCCCACTACCTGATCAACCCCGACATGAAACACAATATGGACGAATTGTCTGAGACATACCTGGGCTACCGGCCAATATCCATTGAAACGTTAATTGGAAAAAAGGGGAAAAACCAAAAAAGTATGCGCGATATTCCTGTAGAGGAAGTTGCGCCTTACGCGAATGAAGATGCGGATATCACATACCGACTTTACACAATTTTCAAACAGAAAGTCGAAGAGTCAGACGAATTGAAAAATCTGCTCTACGACGTCGAAATGCCATTGGTAGCAGTATTGGCGAAAATGGAATTTGCTGGTGTAAAGATTGACAACGAAGCATTGGCCGAATTCTCAAAAGAGCTCGTAGGAATAATCGTTAATCTTGAAAAAGAAATCTATGAACTAGCTGGCCGAGAATTCAATATAGGAAGTCCTAAGCAGCTTGGAGTGATTCTTTTTGACGAACTGAAAATCGACCCAAAACCGAAAAAGACGAAATCGGGACAATACAGTACCAACGAGGAAACATTATTGAAATACGAGCACGATCAACCAATAGTAAATAAACTGTTGGAGTACAGGCAGGTGGTGAAACTCAAAAGCACCTATGTCGACGCTCTTCCAGAATTGGTCAACCCAAAAGATAAGCGCATACATACCACCTACATGCAGGCCGTGGCAGCTACAGGTCGCTTGAGCTCCCAAAATCCGAACCTCCAAAACATTCCTATCAGAACTGAGCTGGGTAGAAGAACACGGGAAGCATTTATTCCCACGGATGAAAACCACATTCTTTTCGCAGCTGACTACTCTCAAATCGAGCTGAGACTTATTGCCCATTTGAGCGGTGACGAAGCGATGGTGAAAGCCTTTAACGAAGGAGAGGACATTCACGAGGCAACAGCGGCAAAAGTCTTCGATGTAGATGTTAAAGAAGTCACACGCGAAATGAGGAGCCAAGCCAAGATGGTAAACTTCGGAATCATCTATGGTATTTCAGCTTTTGGATTGTCTCAGCGCTTACACGTTAGTCGAACTGAGGCTTCTGATCTTATCAATAATTATTTCGCGAAGTATCCCGGCATAAAGACTTACATGGATGAAAGCATAGCGTATGCTCGTGAACATGGCTATGTCGAAACCATCCTTAAACGTCGTCGATATTTGAAAGACATTAATGGAAAAAACCCCACGGTAAGAGGCTTCGCAGAGCGAAATGCCATTAATGCCCCAATTCAGGGATCAGCTGCTGACATGATAAAAGTGGCTATGGTCAGGCTAAATAAGGTCTTTGAAAAAGAGGGTTTTAAGTCTAAAATGATTCTTCAGGTTCACGATGAATTGGTCTTTGATGCGCGAAGAGATGAGCTTGACAAAATAAGACCAATCGTAGAAAAAGAAATGATGAATGCATTTACCGGTCTAAGCGTACCGATGAAGGTTGATATGGACACGGGAGAAAATTGGCTGGAAGCGCACTAAGAATTGAAACCTTTCGGGCATTAAATCGGTACACTCGCTCAACATTGTTTTGTTAATCGTTCATAGGTTTAGGAAACCTCGGTGGACTGTTGTAAGCCTAAATTTGTTTACACCCCTTATTTTAAACTGATGAAAATTAGAACTTTTCCTATCGTTATTGCCCTGTTCTCATTGTCTCTGACGTCATGTGATGACGGTGCAGTGACTGATGAAAGCATTACCAATGCAGAAATCTCGACTGAGGTAGCTGAAGAACCTTCTGAAGAGAGTGTCACAAAAGTGAAAGAAATTCTTCATTCAGTGCCTTCGCCACTTGATATGGCTGCTATCTTAAAAAAGTCAGGAGCCAGGTATGATGCCGACTTCTTGAACAAGGTGAGAAATGTAAATGAATACTCTTCTGCTCGCCAACAAGCATTGAACTTGGGTATTTATGGCGCTGATCTTAGCTATGCCAGTATATTTAATCAGAATCAAGAGTCTATTTTATACTTAAGTTGTACTAAGAAATTGGCTGATAAACTAGGTCTAAGCAAAGCATTTAATGACGAAGTAATTGAAAGAATGGAGATGAATGTGGACAATCGTGATTCGCTCCTCACTATCATCTCTGATACCTACTATAATCTCGACTCTTACCTAAAAGAAAATGATCGAGACCATATTTCGGCTATGATTATTGCTGCGGGTTGGATTGAAGGACTCTATCTGGGGACTCAGATCGCCAATTCGAGCGAAGCACCTTCTCCAAAGTTGATGGATCGGATAGCTGAACAGAAAATATCACTGAATAACCTGGTGGCTTTGGTCGTTAGCTATAACGAATCAGGAAGCTTGGACTTCATTCTCGAAGACCTTAAAAAGATTGAAGACGGTTATGGATCTGTTTCGATCAGCGAATCAAAAAACACCTTAACCGAAGATGAGGATGGTGTGACTCAAATCGGTGGTAAAACAGAAATCGTAATCTCCCAAGAGGACCTTAATAACCTTACCAAAATCGTTTCTGAAATCCGAAAAGGATACGTACAAGTTTAAAAAAGGAATTCTATTCTCCCCGAAGATGAAAAAGCTACTCATAATATTATTTGCAGCGGTGCAAACGTCTCTAGCAATGGGACAGTGTCGATCATTTGTGAAAAACAACTGTGGCGATGCCATGGAGGGTTTTATTCCCGGCGAAAGCTTCAATGCTGTTAAACTCTTTCCAGGCGATGCAGCCGAAGTTGAAATGACCTTTTACAGCGATGTAGACTACAGACTACTGGTCTGCAGCCATGAAATACTAGGCGATGTAAATTTTCAACTTGTAGACAAAGATGGTGAAGTTGTATACGATAATGCTGATCGAGAATACAGTGAATTTTTCGATTTTCGCTTGGAAGGTACAAGGACTTTAGGTCTCAAAATTAAAGTGCCGGATCAAGAAGACGCTGCCATCAAGGCACAGGGCTGTGTAGCCATCCTGCTCGGTAGAAAACTGAAAGAATAAGTCTTAGTCTATGACCAACTTTTTTGCTGAGGATCCATTCATCCCTCGAACTTCGACCAAGTAAATTCCGGAGGAAAGATCGTTGATGTTCACTCGATACTCTCTTAAGGTATCTTTTGATATCGCTTCTTGATAGACTATGCGACCCGATAAGTCCCGAAGCAGAATCGTTTCCACATCCAAAACGTCATCAGGAAATTTCAGTGTGACCATCGTGGTTGCCGGATTTGGGAACAAGGCAAACCGTGCTTCTGGAGATGATTGAAATGCTGTATTTAAGGTGGTTCCATCAATTAAATTGATGTCATCAATGTAAATGGTCCCTCCATCGGTTCCTCTGTACTCAAATCGAAATCTGAACTCTTCATTCTGAAATACGGGAACAATATTGTCTATTTGAATTGTTAGCCAGTCTTCCTCAGAAGGAATATATCCGCTTGAAAAGATGTCATCCGTTGTGTAGGCATCCCCATCGTCGTAAATTTTTCGAGGACTCCATAAGTCGCCACAATTTTTAGAAATAAAAACCCACAACTCGCCCTCGCTCGATGTAGCACTTCTAGCCCCTGCCCGCTTAAAAGAAAGTACGGGCATATCTCCTACATCACTCATTTGAAAAGTCCTAGAAACAAAAGCAGACCTCGGTACTGTTGAATTTTGAGCTTCAGTAGCTCTGAAAACAGCAGAATGATTATCATCAAATCCAGCCACGGTGCTGATTTCCCAATAATCATTGTCGTACAGATTTTCTATGTAGAGAGATTCATCTTCTATGTCAGAAAATTCTTCAATACCTGCAAAACTCTGTGTGTATGGAAGGCTCAAAGCCGCTGTGTCCAATACTTCGATAAACGCTTCCTTAACTTCGGTAAGTTCATTCCCGAAACTATCTACAACAGCCAGACTAACGGTGTAAACACCAGGGGTGGAATAAACCACGTCTGGATTTGCAGATTCAGTTGTAGCAGGAGATCCTCCTTCAAAAATCCAAAGTCGTTCTGCAACTCCGGAATGGGACTGATCCTGATAGCTAACGGTCTCGCCTACACATACTGAGAAGTTATCTGATGAGAAGTCTGCATCGCAGAGTTGTGGCTCAAGTAAGACACCTGTTTCTTCAAGATTCTCTTCTGTCCATAAACTATTTCTTTCAGCAATAGGGGCTGTTAACGAAGCCAACATTCTTGTTTTCTGACCTTCCGTGAACATCTTACCACAATAAGAATACTCCATAAAATTCTCGACGTTGTCCAAACTACCGCAGGATTGACCTGCTAAATTACAAGAAGTCCATCCAATCGTATTTGGTGTGTCATTCACTCCATCATCCGTATCACAATTGGACTCAACATCAGGCTCGTTTGTGCTTCCCCATAAGTGAGGTAAATCTATCCAGTGGCCAACTTCGTGTGTCAAAACATGAGAACGACCAATACTGCTTTCACCAATACTTCCCACGTAGTCATATCTGACCACTATCCCGTCATTCGTTTCTCCAAACTCTCCTGCTAGAGAACTCGGGTAATAAGTATAACCCGCTGCGCCACTGGCTATATTCTTACATACCCAAATATTCATGTATTTCGATCTGTCCCAAATAGGGCTGACTGCTTTCAGATTTTCCCCTCCTGAGGTGGTCAGATTACTTAATGTTCTAACTACTCCGTTGGTGCAGTTTCCGTCTGGGTCAATCTTAGCCAAGCGAAATTCAATTCCGACGTCTCCGATGATATCCGTAAATGCGTCTTGAACACTCTCAATCCCATCACTGTTAGCATTGAAATCATCAGTCATCACACGAACGGCATCCTCTATCTGAGCATACGAAATATTTTCTGGACCATACTCGTGAATGATATGAAATACCACGGGTATAATGAATGGATCACCATCCTTTTGAAAGCCTGTCCTCTCAAACTCTTTAGCTCTTTTGAGAAGTTGCGCGTTAAGTATTTCAGCGGCTTCTTTGAGGTCAGGATTATTTTCGTAGAGCTTATCCTGCATTTCGTAGGTATGGCACTTTACCAAGTTTTGTCCTGTTGTGTTTTGACCAATTAACACTACGGCAGTAAACATGGCCAAACTGGCTAGGTAAATCTTCTTCATTAGGCTTTACTTTGAGCAGAAAGGGGTGATAAACTTATTTGACCATAAGCTTCCTCACTGCGATTCCTTCTTCACCCGTTAATCTAACAAAATACATCCCCGGAGTCAGAGATGAATCAAGTTGAATCTGGATGCTTTGCGTTCCGGAGGTCATTACACCTACAAATGGAGACTGCACAACACGACCAGCTGCATCAACAACATCAATTCTGATGTTTTGGTTTTCAGATAGGTCTAAACGAAGTCTGACGTTGTCAGTAGCAGGATTGGGAAAAAGAGTAATTTCCTTAACAATCTCATTATTATCCACGCTCAACGTGTTAGGGTCGTAAATATTGATATCATCAATGAATATGTTGTTCCCATTAACACTGGTGAACTCAAATCTTATTCTAAACTCATCCGTTAAGAAAATTGAACTGATGTTATCAATGATTACTTCTTCCCAATCTCCATTAGAATCAGGGAAAAATTGTCCACTTACATTTCCACTAACGGTAGGTAGTTCGTCGATGTCCCTAGTTTCTCGCAGATTCCAGTTTTCTCCGCAATTCCTTGAAATTCTAACTTGAAAGAAATCATCTGAATTGGAATTTCTTCTTGCGTGGGCATACTTGAAAGAGAGCACTGCATTATCCTCTAAACCTGATAGATCAAAAGTCGGGCTTTCAAGTGTTTCTAGCTGGAAATCGTCATTGGTTCTTCCTCGAACGTATACTGATTGATCACCAGACAGGGATGCCTGATCAGTCAGCGTCCAACGAATTCCTGACTCATCAGGATTCACAACAACCCATTCATTGTTTTCTTCTATGTCAGACATATCGTCAAAACCTTCCTGAAAAGGAAGAGCATACTGCGCTTCGTCAAGTACGTTTACCAAATTTTCTTTGACAACGGTTTCTTCCCCCTGGGCATTGCTGACAGCTAGAGTAACCGAATAGGTTCCTGGTGTTTCATACACTACCAAAGGATTGCTCTCACTGCTGGTAGAAGGAGTTCCGCCTTCGAATGTCCAAGTTCTATTTTCTACGCCGTTGTAAGAAATATCATCGAAACCAATTTCTTGACCTACACAAATCTTGGGATCTCTATCCGTTACAAATTCAGCAAAACAAATTTCTGCGGGATCAAGGACACCTGTCGCTGCTAAATTGGCCGGTGTGTATAATTGGTTTCTTTGGGCTACACTGCTATTCATGGCTGCTCTCATTCGGTTTGCCTGACCTTGAGTAAACATCTTATAGCAATAAGAGTAGTCCATGAAATTCTCAACGTTATCAAGAGAGCCACAAGTTGATCCATCCAGATCACAAGACGTCCAGCCGATTGTATTGGGTGTATCCGAAACAAAATCACTGCTTCCACTACCGCTGCAGCTTGATGGATCACCGGGGTTGTTATCTGTTCCCCATGTGTGCTCGAGATTGGCCCAATGTCCTACTTCGTGAGACAACGCATGGCTTCTTGTAGAATTGGAAGTTCCTATTCTGCCAACGTAATCATGCAAAAGGACTATTCCGTCATACGCTTGACCAAATCCTCCTGATACTGTACTTGGAATAAAAGTGTAGCCTGCAACACCATCCCCGATTTGTCGGCACGTCCAAATATTTAGATAGCTACTCCTGTCCCAAATGCCTACCTCATCCTTCATATCAAAAAAACCATCATCAGTAAGATCAGTCAGATGTCGTGTGATCCCATTTGTGCAATTGCCATCAGGATCAATTTTTGCCAGTCTGAACTCAAACTCAACATCTCCTATAATATCTGCAAATTCGTCAACTACTTGTCCTATATCACTATTAGCAGCATTAAAGTCTTCATTGAGCACATCTATAGCGCTTTGAATCTGTTCATCAGAAATGTTCTCATCGCCGCCGGCATGAACAACATGAAAGACAACAGGAATAATAAGAATATCATCTCCATCACCTTTGGCAGCAGAAAAAGTCTCCGTTTCAGCTTCAAGTTGTTTTCTGGCTTGTTCGGCTATTACTCTTTGTTCGGGATGCAATTGAAACAGAGCTTCAGTTGCATCATTCTTGGCACAGGTTAAATGTCCCGGATCTACAAAGTCTTGCTCTTGAGCTAAAATTGTAGTTGAAATGAGCACTGTGGCAACTACTAACAGTAGTATTTGAAATCTTCTCATGGTGGTTTTTTACAGTGAATTTTTCGGCTTCGCGAAGATACGAATAAGTACGGTCCAATGCATCGGCAACCCGACATACAGGTTGGACAGTTAACATACAAACGCAATCGTTTTTACCCTAACAGACTGATTAATACAAGGCGAAATACTCTTGGAGGCCTAAGCTAATGCTTGTCTCAAATCAGCCACAAGATCTTCGATATGCTCGACTCCTACGCTCAATCGAATTAAAGAATCTACAACTCCGGACTCTCTCCTAAGGTCTTCAGGAATGGAAGCGTGAGTCATCGTAGCGGGATGCCCAATCAAACTTTCAACTCCACCGAGCGATTCGGCCAAAGTAAACACCTTACAAGCGGCTACCATGTCGCGAGCAGCTTTAAATGTGTCAGTTTTTAGCGTAAATGAGACCATTCCACTAAAAGCTCGCATCTGTTTTTTAGCAATTTCATGACCTGAATGAGAAGCTAAGCCAGGGTAGTAGAGCTTGTCGATGGCCGGGTGATCATTCAAATAGTTTGCCACTTCCATGGCATTCTCGCAATGGCGCTGCATACGAAGATGCAGAGTCTTAACACCTCTTAAAACCAAGAAGCAATCTTGCGGACCTGAAATTGCTCCCGAAGAATTTTGAATGCGATATATTTCTGAAGCAATGGCTTCATTATTTGTAACCAATGCTCCCATAACTACATCACTGTGCCCGCCCAAATACTTGGTCACAGAATGCATTACTACATCAGCACCTAAATCCAGCGGAGTTTGGAGATAAGGTGTTGAAAAAGTATTGTCGACTACGACCATTGCACCTGAGCCATTTATGGCGTCAGCAACCGCTCTTATGTCTATGATATTGAGCATGGGATTGGTCGGGGTTTCGATCCAGACCATCTTTGTATTGGCATTTACGGCTTCTGCCACCTTTGCCGGATCGTCCATTGAGACGTAAAGAAATTTGATCCCGTACTTTGCAAAAATTGTATTGAACAATCGGTAAGTTCCACCATAAAGATCATTGGTACTGACTACCTCATCGCCTGGGTTTAGTGTTTTAAGAAGGCAATCAATTGCAGCCAATCCACTACCAAAACATGCTCCATACTTGCCATTTTCCAAAGCCGCCAAGCTGCTTTCCAAGGCAGCGCGCGTTGGATTCTGTGTTCTCGAGTATGCGTAGCCTTTATTGACCCCGACAGCTTCTTGAACGTAAGTTGACGATTGGAAAATCGGAGTCATAATGGCTCCCGTTGATGGATCAGGCTCTACACCGGCATGGATGGCTTTCGTTCCGAATTTCATAATTGCTTTCTCAATATAAATGAATGATCAATGCAAAGCCAAAAGCTTAATTTCCGTCGTTCTCCCTTCTCTGCTTGGGAGATGTGGCTCGCAACCATCTGGGCAGTATTATTGCTCCAATGAATAAGTAAGGGTAGTAAGAGATCAACCTCCAAAGGAGCGCTAGTGCTCCCACCAGTCCCAATGGAATGAATTCTTTTAAGAATCCAGAGAAGGCAAATTCTGCTACTCCCGAGCTGCCGGGTGTTGGACTGATTAGCATAATAACCCACATCACAAGCTGACGAGCATAAATGAGAATTTGATCTAAAAATCCATTGAGTAGAGAACTATCAGCTGATGCAAAAGCAAGAATTAGAAAATTTACCACAATGTATCGAGCAGTCCATGATACGTAGGTCGCTCCAAAGGCTTTAAGCCAGTAATTAATCGGTTTCCCCCTTAATTGTTCACTCGTAGTAATGATGTCGTCGCCTACATTTATCACACCATATCTCCATCTTCTGAGAATAGGCAGTCTAAATATTTGCAATAGCAAATATTTGAAAGCGCGCGGCAAAGTAAAAACCGCAATGAGAATCGAAGTTGTTAATATGACAATGAAACCATAACCTATCCAAAAAATTCCTTGGGTGCCGAAAGTGGTCCCAAACAGGGTTTTTTGCATGCTTACCGGAAAGAGATCATCAGATCCTATTGCGACTAGTACGACGACCACCGTCAAAATGTAGAAAAGCTCATCAAGCAACGCCGATACCAGCACGATAGCTGTACTTTTCCCAAGTTTGATCCCTTCCCTGTGGACAATAAACATGGCTATACCACTTCCTCCGACGATACTCGGAGTAAGTGCTGAAGCAAACTCCCAAAGCATTATCACCCTAAAGCTTTGCAACCAACTTAGGAGATTATCAGTGAGCACTCTTATTCGATACATGTACGCCAGATCTCTCATGGCCATTGCCAATAAAGACATGAAAATCCAAAAGGTGCTCGCCCATGTCCACTCGATATCGTTCAGCGTATCTCTGTAAGTGCGCAAAGTATATTGACCTGCGCAATCGCCAACGAATTCAAATTCATCTTCGCTGCTGTAATCAGGAATTCCATTTCCATTGGCATCAACCCAGACATATTCACCACAAGCACCATCGATAACTTCTTCGAAACGGGTATCTGTGAGGTTAAAATAAAGCAAAAGGACAGCCACACTCAAACCCAAAAAAACAGGAAGAATAATCTTCCTTACACTTAACTTATCTACTATGTCGTTTTCTTTTGGGAGCAAGTATCTTTGTGGCTTTTCGCTTAAAATATTCGTGAATTACAAAATTAACTTAATCAAGTCCGTAAACAATGAAGAAGTTCTTTTATCTCGAAACCTGTAGTACCTGCCAGCGAATTATGAAAGAACTGGCTCTTAATGATGAGGTGGAATTGAGAGAAATCAAGTCTCGACCGCTGAACGAAGAGGAAGTGGATCGTTTGGCAAAAAAAACAGGCTCCTACGAGGCCATATTTAGCAAGCGAGCACGAAAATACCGTGAACTAGGATTGAACGAAAAAACACTGAGCGAGAAAGATTTCAGAAAGTATCTGTTACTGGATTATACATTTTTGAAAAGACCGGTATTAGAGACTTCACGAGAAGCAATTGCAGGAAATGCAAAGAAACAGGTCGAAGCAATGAAGCTATTGACCTGATTGGAATTGGTTACATTTGACGCTCTAAGTAGACATATGCTTCAATCAATGACGGGCTTTGGTAAAGCCTCTGCTCAATTTGCCGAGAAAAAAATCACCGTTGAGATCAAATCGCTCAATAGCAAACAGTTTGATCTTTCGATGAAAATGCCCTCCCTATATCGCGAGAAGGAGTTAATCATTAGGTCGATGATGTCAAATGTTCTCGGTAGGGGAAAAGTGGACTTGTCCATCTACACGGAGTCACCCGAAGGAGATCGAAACGTAACCATTAATCACAAATTGGCTCAACTCTACCTTGACCAAATCAGAGATCTAGGGCAAAAATCAGGTTTGAAAGAACCTGACGGACTGCTTACCTCGCTTTTAGGATTTCCCGAAGTACTTAAAACAGAAAGGCCTGAACTAAGCGATGCCGAATGGAGTGTAGTCAAAGAGGCTGTAGAGAAGGCAGCGGATGCTTTGAATGGATTTCGACTGAGTGAGGGACAGCGATTGGAAAAAGACATAGTTCAACGTGTCAAGAATATCGAAACCTTGACGACGGATCTCGAGCCGCACCTCGACGAACGCATTAAGGAGGTGCGACAACGAATCCAAAATAATATCGGTGAGTTGATCCAAAAAGAGCAAGCCGATCAAAACAGACTAGAGCAAGAGATCGTTTATTACTTGGAAAAGCTCGATATAACCGAAGAAGAAATTCGATTAAAAAGCCATTGCAAGTATTTCTTGGATACGCTAAACGAATCTTCAGAAGCGGGTAAAAAGCTCGGTTTCATTTCTCAGGAAATGGGTAGAGAAATAAATACAATGGGCTCCAAGGCCAATTATGTTCCGATTCAACAGTTGGTAGTTCAAATGAAGGATGAGCTAGAAAAGATTAAGGAGCAATTGCTGAATATTAGATAATGGCCCAGAGCGGAAAGAGCATAATCGTATGCGCACCATCCGGTGCGGGAAAAACCACGATTGTCAGGCATTTGTTAAAGACTTTCGAGAGTCTTGCGTTCTCGGTATCTGCCACTTCGCGTGAACCCCGAAAAGGAGAAACACCCGGAGTACACTACCACTTTATTTCTGCAGATGATTTCAAAGAGAGAATTGCTTCAAATGATTTTTTGGAATGGGAAGAAGTATACACCGATCAATTTTATGGTACGCTAAAATCAGAGATTAATCGACTTTGGAGCGAAGGAAAGCACGTGATTTTTGATGTAGATGTGGAGGGTGGGGTCAACTTGAAAGAGGCTTTCGGAGGCCAGGCTTTAGCCATATTTGTCCGCCCTCCAAGCATAGATATTCTAGAAGAACGACTCAGATCGCGCGGAACAGAAACAGAGGATAGTTTAAAGAAACGCCTTTCCAAGGCCGAAAGAGAACTAGCTTATGAGTCGAAATTCGATACAACGGTTATTAACGATGTACTCGAGGTAGCGTGCAAAGAAGCCGAAAAGAAAGTGAAAAAGTTTTTGGCGGAATGAAAAAAGTAGGACTCTACTTCGGCACCTTCAACCCCATACATGTGGGCCATCTAATCATTGCCAACCACATGGCTGATCACACAGAGCTTGATGAAGTCTGGTTGGTTGTTACACCTCAAAATCCCCTTAAACAGAAAAACACTCTTTTGGCCGATTACCATCGACTGGCCTTAACTCGAGTAGCTGTAGAAGACAATCCCAAGCTACGTGTGAGCGACGTGGAGTTCAATCTATCCAAACCATCCTTCACTGCAGCCACCTTGGCTTACCTGACAGACGAACACCGTGAAACGGAATTTGCACTAATTATGGGGGAAGATAATCTTCGGACTTTTCACAAGTGGAAAAACCATGAAGTAATTCTACAAAATCATCATCTGTTTGTCTACCCGCGCGTTTTGACCATTCAAGAGAAAGCCGATTTGAAACCTCACCGGACCACGTCCAAAATCGGAGATCATCCAAACATTCACCAAGTTGATGCTCCGGTCATGAAATTGTCTGCCAGTTTTGTTCGAGATGCCATAAAAAGAGGGCACGACGTCAAATATCTATTGACCGACCCCGTATATAACTACGTGAAGGAGATGCACTTCTACGAGTAGTCAACTTTTTGGCACAGGGTTTGTTTTTTGGAGGTAAACCAAAAATAAACAAACATGTCTCAAGAAAAATCCTACAAGAAAATCGTCGCTCAAGCAAAAGCCTTAATGGCAAAAGGAAATGTAACTGCTTACATCCAAGAATTGGTGAAAGCTGAACAAATCAGAAGTATCCAAGGAGCTATTTAATTATATCAAATCGTATTACCTTCGAGTAATGGAAGATTTGAGGATCGATAAATTTATCTGGGCCGTTCGACTTTTTAAGACTCGCTCCATAAGCGCTTCAGAAATCAAGGCAGGAAATGTTTTGATCAATGAAGAAGGTATTAAAGCTTCTCAATCCATCAAAGTTGGCGACATCATTAAAATCAAACGCAATCCTATATGGCGGAGCTATAAAGTAAAAGAGCTCTTAAAAAGAAGAGTCGGCGCCAAATTGGTGGATCAATACATAGCAGATGTAACTCCACCGGAGGAAATTGAGAAGCTGGAAATGATGAAAATGATGCCTGGTTTTGACCGTAGAAAAGGAGAAGGTAGACCGACCAAACGCGAACGTCTGGACATAGATAAGTACAAGTGGTAGTGCTCCAACTGCAAAAAGGTACCGTAAAAGATTTACCTCGCCTTTACCAATTGGCCGAGGAAATATGGATTCCTGCCTTTGCACCACTTTTCGACGAGGTTCAATTGCGAGCATTGTTCTCAGGAATGTACAACGATGAACTATTAACAGCTTGGCTTTCCCGAGAAGGAAACGATCTTTATTTCATCAACAATGACAATAAGGACATTGGATATACAGCCATAGAAAAGCATCCTTGCTTTCTCAAACTTGACAAAATTTACATTCACCCATCCCTTCAGGGAAAAGGGTATGGAAGAGAAGTCATGAAAAAAATCGAAGAAATCGCGTTTGATGCCGATCTCAACCATATTGAACTTCGGGTCAATCGCGAAAATCACTCTGCCATATCATTCTATCAGAATCGAAATTTTAGCATCATTGAATCAATCGACTTTCCGGGGCCTGAAGGTTTTCTTTATGAAGATTTCCTAATGAAGAAAATCATTAGGTAGTTGAGCGAGTCCAAAACGAAAAAAGCCAGTGACGAAAAAAATCGGCACCGGCTTTTGCTTTTCAATAGGTGGTGGTCTATTAAACGACGCCCTGATCCATCATGGCGTCAGCTACTTTTACGAATCCGGCAAGGTTGGCGCCTTTTACGTAATCTATTTTACCATTCAAACGGCCATATTTTACACAGGCTGCGTGAATGTCTTTCATAATACTGTAAAGACGTTCATCTACTTTTTCAGCAGGCCAAGACATACGGATGGAGTTTTGGCTCATCTCAAGTCCTGAAGTCGCCACACCTCCTGCATTGCTTGCTTTACCGGGAGCGAAGGCAACGCCTTTCTCTTGGAAAACTTCAATCGCTTCAGGTGTAGTAGGCATGTTGGCTCCTTCTGCCACCAAGAAAACTCCTTTTTCAATGAGTTTTTCAGCGTCTTCTTTCGTTAACTCATTTTGAGTAGCGCATGGCAAGGCAATGTCAATATTGTAAGGAACATTCCAGGCACGCTCACCTTCTACATACTCGACACCGGCAATTTCTTCTGCCAATTCGCTGATTCGACCGCGACGTTCGTTCTTTATTTCCTGAAGTTTCGAAAATGCATCGCTATGTAAGCCATTTTCGCAATGAACATATCCTCCTGAATCGCTCACGGTCACCACTTTTCCTCCCAGTTGAATAACCTTTTGAAAAGCATATTGAGCAACGTTACCTGAGCCACTGATCGCTACGACCTTTCCATCGAAAGAGTCATTTTTAAGTTTCAACATCTCTTGGGCAAAGTATACGCAACCGTAACCCGTAGCCTCAGGGCGAATTCGAGAGCCTCCCCAGTTAAATCCTTTCCCGGTAAGTACTCCGGTAAATTCATTTCGGATGCGCTTGTACTGACCAAACATGTATCCGATTTCACGTCCACCAACTCCAATATCTCCCGCAGGCACGTCAGTATCAGGGCCAATGTGGCGAGAAAGTTCCGTCATAAAGCTCTGGCAAAAACGCATTACTTCATTGTCGGATTTTCCCTTTGGATCGAAGTCAGACCCTCCTTTACCACCACCCATTGGTAAAGTGGTTAGGCTGTTCTTGAAAACTTGTTCGAAACCAAGAAATTTCAAAATACTCAAGTTCACCGATGGGTGAAAACGCAAACCGCCTTTGTAGGGACCGATTGCCGAGTTAAACTCAACGCGGTATCCACGATTTACTTGAACGTTTCCTTCATCATCAAGCCATGGCACCCTGAACATGATCGTTCTTTCGGGTTCTACCATTCGCTCTAGAATTTTGGCTTCTTTGTACTTTGGGTTGTCCTCCACATAAGGAATGATCACTTCCGCTACCTCCTCAACAGCCTGAAGAAACTCAGCCTCGTGAGGGTTTTTGGCGCGTACTTGATCCATAAATGAATCGATAAGCGATTGATGCGCTGTCATAGGTTATTTCGTTAAAATATCGGGGGCAAATGTAGGGTTTTTTCAAGTCCTGCAACCCGCATTAAAATGCTTGCTGAAAGCAACCCTTAATCTTGACTATGATACAGTTACGCCAACCAGCCAAAGTGTTTAAACTACACTTTGAGCCTCAGCAGGCTTCGTAAAACTTTCCGGGTAAACTCCTCACCAAACCGTTAAGCTCCAGGTTGAGCAGGTGTACCATAGCCATACTAACAGGTGATTTGAGAGACAGACTCAATTCATCTATCTGAGTTCTTCCCTTGGCTTTTAATAGGTTTAATACAGCTTCTTCATCGGGACTCAAATCGACAAAAATCTTCTTCTGCACGGGCTTAGCTCTTTCGGGCAAATTCCAACCCATGACGTACTCCAAGTCTTTGACTGATTCAAAAAGGGCTGCCCGATGACCTTTAATCAGTTTGTTGCATCCTTCCGACCTCGGATCGCCCACCCTTCCGGGAATAGCGAAAACATCGCGGTGATAATCGTTAGCCATTTCAGCAGTGATAATAGAGCCTCCTTTGGCGGCAGACTCTACCACCAAAGTTGCATCACACATTCCCGCTACTATTCTATTCCGCTGTGGGAAATTCTCGCGATCGGGTTTGGATTCAATGGAGAACTCAGAAATCAACGCCCCACCTTTTTCTACCATTTCGTTTGCCAGTCGGGTATGTGCTGAAGGGTAAATTTTATTCAATCCATGCCCAAGGACAGCGATGGTTGGCACGCCAAAATCCACACAGGCTTTGTGTGCTTCTCCATCCACTCCATAAGCCAAACCACTGACTACTGTAATACCATAAGGCACGAGGCTTTCTACTAGCTTGCGAGTCATAGACTTTCCGTACTCAGTGAGTTTGCGCGTGCCTACTATGCTCAACATTCTACTCGCAGAAAGATCCGCATCACCTTTTACAAAGATCACGAGTGGACCATCTTCACAGTGCTTCAACCTGTTGGGGTATTGATCGTCAGTGTATGAAATGACCTTGATTCCGTTGGATTCAGCATAATCAAACTCCCTCTCAACCTTTTCCCAGTTTGAAAAACCGGCAATGCCAATCGCTCTGTGTTGAGCCATACCTTGAACCTGCATGAGTTCTCTGCCACTAAGCCTGAAAATTTCCTGAGCAGAACCAAAATGGCCGATGAGTTTCTTTGCCGTTTTTATTCCTACATTTTCAACTTCACTCAGTGCAAGTCGGTAAAAAATCTCATCTTTATTTACAGGTATCTTTGTCATCTCTTTTGGTTAACCAGAGTCGAAAATTAAAAAAATAAAAGATGAATACGGTCGGCATTATTCCAGCACGATATGGTTCAACCCGATTTCCGGGAAAGCCATTAGCCCTAATTAGCGGTAAGCCAATGATTCAAAGGGTTTACGAACAATGCCTCAAGTCAAATTTAAACTTTGTAGTGGTAGCCACCGATAATGATGAGATTTTCGATTCGGTCAATTCCTTTGGAGGAAATGCTGTGATGACATCTTCTGAACATCCCAGCGGGACAGATCGCTGCCGAGAAGCATTGAAAAGCCTTGAGGAGACTTTTGATTTGGTCATAAATATTCAAGGAGATGAGCCTTTTATTAATCCCGAACAAATCAATCAAGTTATTTCAATTCTTGAAAATACTGACGCAGAAATTGCCACTTTGGTGAGCCCGGCATTGAGTTTTGAAGAAATTGAAAACCCCAATCGAGTGAAGGCTGTAACAGCCGAAGACGGAAAGGCACTATACTTTTCAAGGTGTGGCATTCCTTTTCCGAGGAATAAGAAAGACCTAAATCCTGAAGATTATTTGATCCATTTGGGTATTTATGGATTCACGAAAAGTGCTTTAGAGAAAACAGAGTACTTCAAAATGAGCTCTCTGGAAAAAATCGAGGGTCTTGAACAATTACGCTGGTTACAAAACGGAGTGTCGATATATACTGCCAGAACAAATGAAAGAGCAGATTCGGTAGATACTCCTGAAGATCTTCGAGCAATAGAAAAGAAGTATTTACTTTGACCGTGGTATCGGAAAATGTAATTTCGAGCTATCAATGAACACCGAACTGGACAAATACATTTCTGAATTGCTTTTCGATTACGATTGCGTGATCGTCCCGCAACTTGGAGGGTTTGTGACCAATTACAAGCCAGCTCACTTCGAAAAGGATATTGCTCATCCTCCTTCCAAAGAATTGAGGTTCAATAAGAATCTGACAAAAAACGACGGTCTTTTAAGTCAGTCGATTTCATATTCAGAAGGGGTTTCTATTCAAGATGCGGATGCTATCCTTCATGACACAGTGGAAAGATACTTGAGCACCTTAAAAGAAAGTGGGCGGATAGAATTGAATAAAGTAGGCGTTCTATTTATTGATGAAAATAGGCAGCTTAGATTCAAGCCGGATACTACCGTAAACTATTTGCGGCAATCTTTTGGGTTCGAGTCATTCGCTATGCCGGCTGAGGTTGTTGCTCAAACTCCCGTAGTTGAAGAAAAAGAAGTCGAGAAGGAGATTGAACCTCCCGTCATTCCAATTGCCGAGCCATCTTCTTACCGCAGAGGGATCTATTGGGTGGCAGCAGCTACTTTACTCCCTTTTATAGGAATGAGTATTTATTTGGGAATGACCACCGATTTTAAAAGCCCCACTCAAATCACCCCGGCCGAACTTATTCCTTTGCGTAATTCAGCAAGTCCCAAATACGCGGCTCGCGATATTACAATGAGCATAGATGAGCTAGCGGATGAAACAAATTACCCTGAAAACACCTTGGTTTTCCCATTCGACTTTGAGTCAAATAAAGTAGACTCATTAGGCGTTTGGATTAACATGAGCGATATTCCGGAGGAAACGGTTCTTAAGAAATCCTTCACCAGTAAAGGGCTCTATCATATCATCGGTGGTTGTTTTGGGGAAAAGCAAAACGCAGATAAATTTGTTGGTAGACTTCAAGCACGTGGCTACAATGCAAACATTTTGGATCTACACAAAGGGCTTTATCGAGTCAAAATAGAAAGCTTTGGAGAATATGATGCAGCTTTGAATGAACTCAAATCCACTCGTGATAGCGGTACCTTCCCCAATGCGTGGCTATTAAAGAAAAAAACATCTTAAAATGGCTGAGCTCAAAATAGAACTGAAAAATTGCTACCTCGAGTTGGATGGAGATGGTATTGTGGAATTGCACATTCTTCCAAACTGCACCGTCGAAACCGACGAAATTGATGAAATATTCGAGAAAATTCATTCTGAATTCCCATCAGCTCGTGGTCTACTCGTTACGGCCGGAAAAGAAGCGACACTCAGCCAAGAAGCAAGAGAAAAAGTCTCTTCAGGAAATGTAACGGAACAAATTGTCGCAGATGCCATCGTTGTAGAGCACTACCAGCATCACATGACGGCCAACTTTTTCGTGAGGTACAACAAGCCACAACGACCAACAAAGATTTTTAAAACAGACAAAGAAGCTAAAGGATGGCTCAAAGAAAAAATTCAGAATTAGTCCTTTCTGAACTTTTTATACAGCATTATTCCAAAGCTGAGAAGTACTCCTAGACCTACTATTCCAAGAATCCCGTAAAGGCCACTCATGGTGTTCTTGAACGTAGCCGTAAACACAATAGCAAAGAGCAGAATCGTTGCGGCTTCATTGTAAAACCGAAGCTGCATGCTATTCATGGGATATTGATCGTTCTGCAACTTTTTGTACATCCATTGCAGCGACAGATGGTAGCCGATCAACAAGGCCACAAATCCGAGCTTTACGTGCATCCACGGCTGCTGAAGGTAATCCGGATTGATGACCAATAGCCAAATCGCAAAGCTTGTGGTAAGTATAAAAGCAGGCCAAGTGATGATGTACCAAAGCCTGTTTGACATTAGTTTTAGTTGATCGACCAATGCCTTGCGTTCAGACTCGGGTTTCTGAGAAGCCTCCGTTTGGTAAATAAACAAGCGGGGCATATAGAAAAGCCCTGCAAACCAGGCCACCATAAAAATTAGGTGTAACGCTTTAGCGGTGTAGTACATCTTAAGCATCAAAGGTACAAACATCGAATCTATAGCGGTATCTTTGCGGCCAGAATCCAATGGATATGAGAGAACAGAAATTTGCACGCGAAACATTTGCCACCACCTCAAAGATCATTTTACCGAATGACACCAATACTTTGGGGAATCTAATGGGAGGACAACTCCTTAATTGGATGGACATCAATGCGGCCATTTCGGCTCAGCGCCATTGCAGAAGAGTGGTGGTGACTGCAGCAGTAAACAATGTCTCGTTCAATAAGGCCATCAAACTCGGAGATATCCTAACCATTGAATCGAAAGTTTCTCGATCATTCGGTTCTTCCATGGAAGTTTTTCTCGATGTATCGGTTGAGGATCATCGCACAGGAAAACGCACCAAATGCAATGAAGCCATTTACACCTTTGTAGCAGTAGATCAAGTAGGTCAGCCCATCCACGTGCCAGAACTCATCCCTGAAACGAATCTTGAAAAAGAGCGCTTTAACGGTGCCTTGCGAAGAAGACAACTCGGATTGATTTTGGCAAAGAAAATGGACCCGAAGGACGCTACGGAGTTAAAAGCCCTATTTGATAATTAGCGATATCTACTGCCTTTGAGATGGGTAATTCATCAATACAAAGACACTCCTTGTACTTACATTTAGTACCTAACTTAGAGCATGGTCGCTTCCCTAAATGATCTGCCGCGATGCGTTCATCGAGATTTTCATTCAAATAGGGATACATCCCGAAATCAGGCACAGTTGCCCCCCAAAAAGAAATGATGGGCTTCTTAAATGCAGAGGCAATATGCATCATTCCGGTGTCGGGCGTAATGACCAGTTTAGAATCTCGAATG
>CAZKXG010000001.1:49627-52636 GCA_964556465.1 uncultured Cryomorphaceae bacterium
ATTTTCCCGCAGCATTCCAAACCTTGTCACCGCAGATTGAGGCGATTTCATTTCCTTCTTTTTCTTCCGATGGACCACCCAATAAGACTATGGGGTAATTGATTTTTTGGCAAATCTCAGTGTACTGCTTCAGCCTTGGCCTTTTTCGCCAATGAGCAGCACCAATAGCTAACGCGATATATCCCGACTTGTGTGATTCGGGCAATTCCGAGGGTGGCGCATCTTCTCCTTCTGAAAAAAAGTAATCCAATCCCTTACGGTCATTCTCGATACTGAAAGGCTTCAAAGTCTCCATATAGCGATCGACAATGTGCACTTCCGGCATTTTATTTATTCCAAAATTTACCAGCAACCACTTTTGCCAATTGTACTTCTTAAAACTGAATGAGATCATTTTCAGGGCTCGCTTTACTCTCGCAGAGCGAAGGTTTACATGCAAGTCTATTACGTAGTCATAACGCTCCTCTTTGAGCACTTCGATTACTTCATTGGTGCTCTTCTCAATTCCATACACCTTTGTAATAAATGGATTTGGTTCAAGCAAAGATTTGAATCGGGTCTTGGTAAGAAAGTGTATCTCTGCCCCTTCGTGCATTTGTTGGAAAAGATTTCGCACAACAGGTGTTGTCAGAACAATGTCGCCGATGGAGCTAAACCGAATGATCAGGACTTTCGTCAAAGAATTTTGAATTTTTTCAAATGTAACCGATTTACGTCATTTGTAGCCAATACTAAAAAGCGTGAAAATCATAGACACCCATTCACACATGTACCTCGACCAATTCGATGAGGATCGAAATGAGTGCATGGAAAGAGCTTTCAAAGAGAATGTGCTTCTCACTCTTTTGCCCAATATAGATGTGGAAAGCATTGAACCTATGAAACGCATCATGGATGAGTTTCCTGCTCAATTCATGGGAATGATGGGGCTCCATCCTTGCTCGGTAAAAGATGATTTTCGAGAGCAACTTGCGATCATTAAAAAGGAGTTGGATTCGGGAAGCTACATTGCCGTTGGCGAAATTGGGATTGATCTCTATTGGGACAAATCAACTTTGGGAATTCAAGTCGAAGCGTTCAAAGAGCAAATAAAGTGGGCCAAAACGACCAATCTGCCAATAGTTATACACGCCAGAGATTCTTTCGATGAGATTTTCAAAGTCCTGGACGAGGTTCACGACGAGCGGCTAAAGGGCGTATTTCATTGCTTTACGGGCACAGCTGAGCAAGGTGTAAAAGCCTTGAGTTACACGGGTTTTTACCTGGGAATTGGTGGAGTTGCTACCTTTAAAAACAGCGGATTGGACGCGGTCCTTTCTGAAATTGGTTTGGATAGACTCATGCTAGAAACTGATGCCCCCTACCTCACACCTCATCCGAACCGAGGGAAAAGAAACGAAACGGCTTACACCAGATTGATAGCCGATAAACTCGCCGTAATTTTTAAAAAATCGGTTGAAGAAATAGCACGAGTAACTACTAACAATGCCAAAGACCTATTCAAATTACGTGAGTTCTAAGAGAAATATTCTACTCATTTATACCGGTGGCACCATTGGTATGGTTCAAGATTACGCAACCAATCGATTGATTCCGTTTGATTTTGAAAGTATTGAGATACAAATTCCCGAAATCAGAAAGCTATCTGCCACTATCGACACTTTTTCATTTGAAGAGCCACTCGACAGCAGCAACATGGGTTTAGAACACTGGCAAAGGCTCGCTCAGATAATCTCTGCCAATTACGATCAATACGATGGCTTTGTGATTTTGCACGGAAGTGATACGATGGCTTACACGGCTTCGGCCCTGAGTTTTATGTTCGTCAACCTATCAAAGCCCGTCATTCTTACAGGGTCTCAATTGCCTATTGGAATGGTACGCACGGACGGGAAAGAAAACCTCATCACCGCTATTGAGATTGCCTGTGATTACCAAGAAGGGGTGCCGATGGTGCCCGAAGTTGCCATCTATTTTGAATACCACCTGTATCGCGGTAATCGCACCTTCAAATACAATACCGAACACTTTGAGGCATTTGAATCACCGAATTATCCCTTTTTAGCAGAAGCGGGAGTTACCATAAAATACAACGACCGATTTATCAATAAACCATCCGAATTACCTTTTCGGATAGAAACGGACCTGGATAATCGCGTGGCTGTTTTAACACTTTTCCCGGGAGTTTCTCAGCATATAGTAGAGGCTGCACTTAATATAAAAGACAATCTCGTTTTGGTGGTAAGAACATATGGAAGTGGCAATGCGATGACCTATCCTTGGTTTCTGGAAGCTCTCCAAAAGGCCTCTGACCGTGGACTTATATTAATCAATGCCACGCATTGCCGTGGTGGTGGTGTAAGGCAAGGTAAATATGAAACTAGCGGAGAATTGGAGCGAATTGGACTGATAAGTGCAGGCGACATGCAGCTGGAGGCTGTGGTTGCAAAGAGTATGTATCTTCTGGGACAGGGCCTTTCCAACGCAGAATTCCGCCTCTATTTCGAGGAAGACTTGCGAGGAGAGCGAACCGCTTACAAACTCATCTCGACCGATTAACGATTTGTTAAAGTTCACATATAGTGTCGAAGGCAATTTTTTGTATTTTGGCCGCCTCTTAGCCCAAGAAAATAAAGGAATTTGAGAAAAACAGGAGAGGTGGCCGAGTGGCTGAAGGCGCACGCTTGGAAAGCGTGTATCCTCGTGAGGGGATCGGGGGTTCGAATCCCTTCCTCTCCGCAATGATTTAATAGATTTTTAGTTTTATTTGTACCACAATTTACAAACGTTCGATTTAATCTTAAGTAAAAACCAACTTTTGGAAACCATGAAAAAATTACTGACCGCACTTACTTTGAGTGTTTTATTCAGTTTTGGCATTGCCGGCATAAGCTACGCCCAAGACGGTGGAGAAGAAGAAACTACCCAAATGGAATCAATGGAAGCTGACTCAGCTACCGAAGAAGAAGTAATGGAAGAGGCTGAGCCTGTTGTCGAAGAAACTATGGC
>CAZKXG010000002.1:0-18263 GCA_964556465.1 uncultured Cryomorphaceae bacterium
ATTCCACCCTTTAGGGTCTTCGGTAAAAAAGATCTCAGTTCCCCACCGATCAAAAATCCACATCTTAAAATCAACGACTCCCAGCATCTCAGGACGAAAGAAATCATTAATCCCATCGCCGTCCGGAGTAAAGGCATTGGGAATGTAGATCAAATGATCAGTTAAAAATATCTCAGCTTCTTCAGTATCTGAGCAACCAAATTCATTTTCAACTACTAGCCTGATCGTTTGCGGAACAATGTTTTCTAACGTGTGATCGAAGTTGCAATCTTCGAAAATCTGATCATCGAAATAGTACGTACAAGAAATATTCCCTTCACTTAAATCAATAACCTCCATTTGTGGGTCTAAAACAGAAATGGTGGTTGGCTCAATATCAAAAGAGGCCTTTGGTGATGGTGTAACGGTAATCAAATCGGTTTTGAAAATCTCATCAGTACCCAGGCAGCCGTTTAAATTTTCTAATCGCAGAGAAACCGAATAGGTACCCGGCACGGTGTACTCATGTGATGCATTCACACTATTGGTTGATGATCCATCTCCAAAGCTCCAGTCAAAGGCCCGCGAAGAACTCTCAGTAATCGACTCATTCAAAAATGAGACGGTTAAAGGAACACAACCCCCGGTAGGAAAAGCATCGAATAAAGCCACTGGATTTGGATGTAGATCAATAGTAGATTCTGTAGAGCGTTCGCATCCATTTTCAGAAATGGTCAGCAATACTTGTTGCTCGCCAGGCTCGGCGAATGTAATTCCCGAAGGAGACTCTTGAGAAGAAGCAGAGGGGGTACCTTCGGGGAAGCTCCATTGAAAAACAGCACTGTTGGAATAGCTTCCTCCTGCAGAAAAGCTGATACTATGGTTATCGAAGCAAAATACGTCTTGATCCGGAATCTCAGGCGCCAGCAAGGTCTGGAGATCAAAAACCTCGGTTACCGTGATGGGGCAGTTATCAGTAGTTGATGCTGTAAGTGAAACGGTGTACAACCCCGGACTTGGAAAAGTATACGTAGCAGTAGGTCCTTCTGCAAAATCCCCATCAGTATTCGGATCTCCAAAATCCCAAACAAATTGTGTGGCATTCTCACTCGTTTGCGTAAACCCACCGGTTAATCCTTGGCAAAATTCCTCTTGAGGGGTAATGACGGCACTAGGTGGATCTGCCACCACAAAATTGATAGTATTTTGCGCTTCGCAAATATTATTGGACGCAAATACTTCAATCGTCTTCGGGCCCGGGCTATCAAACAGCACACCCGACACTTCAATGCCTTCCAAGACTTGAGGCGTAGCTCCGGGACCAAAATCCCATTCCACTGTCGAAGCGGCTTGATCAAAGCTACCTCCTGCAGTAAAGGAATAAACAGGCTCTCCATTGATACATTCAAAAGAAAAGGATTCAATCTCTACCGTTGTTTCATTGTATACGGGAAGTATAATTTCAGTCGTATCAGAACAAAATACGCCCGGATTCGAAATCAAGGTCACGATGTATGTACCCGTGTCCGGAAAAGTGTAAAACCCATTGTATCCTATGGTAATGTCATTTTCTGTAGTTGGGTCTCCATATGTCCAGACATATTCAAATGAAGGGTCTCCCAAGTTGGTGAAATTGAAACTTAAATCATCGCAAAGCTCTGCCTCTGAAACCTCTTGAATCAAGGCTTCTGAAATAGGATCACACGGAGCTACATTGAATTGAAAATCTCGCTTATTCGTTCCGATCAAAACACCATTTCTGTACTCTTCCACACACACACCTACCACGTATTGACCTTGAACCGTAGGCTCTCCGGTAAGCAAACCGGTGACAGGATCGATGGAAAGAATCGGATCGGCATCCAAAGGATCTACTGCCGTGTAACCAGCGCTCCAAAGCACCACATCGTAAGGAGGATTGCTCGGGGGTACAGGAGCTGGATCTGCCTGGCTTCCGCCAATGTATGGGTCGCAAAGGGAATACACCAATTCATCGCCATCGGGATCGGTAGCACTATGATCAAACACCAGTGCCTCAAAAGTGCATAATACAGGTGGTGGAAAACTGTTGAATGATGGACTGGAGTTGCATTCAGCAACATTTGTTTGAGGCACTTCGCTGACTATGGTCAATCCCTGTGCTCCGGGATTTTCAAGATTCTGAATGGTTTGATTTCGGCAGCACCGCTGATAGACGACTTGATATGAAGATATATCCGTATCCAAGGAAAGCGTAAATTCATACGTCCCTTCCTCAACGCAAATATTGGGAGGGAAATTCAGACAAGGAGAATCAAAATCGGGATCAATTTCGTCAATAGACTGGACTGACGAAGTCAGCTGATTGACCAACTGGTTGGCATCGTTAAAAACCGCAAAGCTCGCCGGGTTATCGAATGGAGCACCCGAACTATTGCAGTCCCTATAAAGCTTCATGGTAAATGTGTAAGTACCGTTGGTATTACACACGTAGTACATTTCTCCACCAATAATGTGCTCTCCTTTGGCTGTCAAAGCGAAAAAAAGTGGGACAAAAAATCCCAAATGCAACATTACTTTCAATAAACGGGTCATATGAAACAAACGCTTAAACGTCTCGGTGGTTGTAAAATATCCGCATTTCACGCTGAATTTACAGTCATTATTGTACCTCTCCAAATTTCACTTGAACAATAATTGGTTTCTAAAGGCCAACTCGTTGGAGTGCATCTGCATATTCTGACTCTTCAATTTTTACCCAGCTGGTGGAAGCTGCGATCATATCGGCTATAAAATGTCGGTCGGGAAGTATTTTTGCATCAACCTTCGTCAAAAAGTATCTTTTACCTACCACATGAATTTCTTCAAATGAATCGTTTGACAACACTTTGAAGTATGACTTGTTATTGGGGTACTTTCGATATTGCGGAAATGTAGATTTCATCAAAACAGAATATGTCGACCAAATATAAATTTGAAAAGAAAGCCATCGACGCTTACAGCAGTAAAGATTTCGAGAATGCTGTTTATTGGTACTCACGAGCTATCAGCGTAAGCCCCGACGAAGCCGAGTTGTACAGCGAGAGAGCAGTTGCCTATTTCCATAGAAAGATGCTGAAAGAATCATTGGCAGATATGGATAAAGCCCAAGCACTTGAGCCAAAAAAGCCTTATCGCTACAGCAGCCGCGCATACATCAAGGATGCAATGGGAGATACCCAAGGTGCGGTTGAAGACTATAGAATAGCTATTCAACTGGATCCTGAAGATGCAGTGGCTCACAATAATTTGGGTTTACTTGAAGAAAAATTGGGACATATGGCTCAGGCCAAAGCCATGTTTGATTTAGCTGATGCATTGGCAAAAAATGAAAGTGGCTCGGACGATCCTGCCGATTACAGGCCAAAGAATATCCAAAGAGAAATTAATCAAGAGCAGTCCGAAAAATCAATGAGTTCTGAAGTGCTGAATGTATTTCGATCCAAAGAAGGATTTAAGGAATTTCTTAGCTTTATCCGAAATGGATTTAAGTAAATGCAATCTTTTCTTGAATCGCTCGCAGAACGAATTCTGCGCAACGATTACCCTCTTGAAAATCAAGTGATAATTTTGCCGACAAAGCGTTCGGCAAATTTTTTAACCCAAATTCTCGCTGAGAGACTTGATGGGGCAGCGTGGCTACCTGAGATGCTCACTTTTAATGAATGGGCTTCCCGAATATCAGGGCTCGAACCGGCTGAAAACCTTCTTACCTCCTTCGCACTTTACGAGGCTTATGCTCAAACGATGGGGGCAGAAGCTCAATCGTTGTCAGAGTTCTTGTCATGGTCATCCATCATCCTTTCCGACTTCAATGATATCGATGCTTACCTCATAGACCCCAATATTCTTTTCAAAGAACTGATCGACTATACAGAGATTGATCAATTCAGCTTTCTTAAATCTCCCCTCTCAGAAAAACAGGAATCCTACCGTCGCTTTTGGCGAACGCTTCCAAGCATTTTTGACAAGTTCAAAAAGAAGCTTTTTGAAAATAAAATCGGAACATCGGGTATGATTATGAGGGCGGCTGCTGAAATGTCCGACACGTATTTCAGCCAAAACCAATCAGGATTCATCACTGTGGCGGGATTCAATGCCTTAACCAACGCTGAGGTTAAACTGCTGACGACTATAGAGAAGTTGGGGATCGGCAAGGTGTATTTCGACGCTGATGACTACCTGATGGTCGATAATAAGAATGCGGGAAGATTCATCAAAAAGAACCTCAAGCTAGGATTGGGTGAAATCTTAAAGCCCAAAACCTCTTTTGCAGAAAGCGGGACAAAAATTCACGTAATTTCTACGGCCTACAAACTGGATCAAGCCAATGCCATTGCGGCGCTTTTGGAAAAAACCCCAGAGGAGGATCTTAAAAAAACAGGCTTAATTCTCGCCGATGAGTCGATGCTGATGCCCGTAATAGAGAGACTTCCTGAATCCATTAAAGCCGTGAATGTGACAATGGGTTTAAGCTTGGGAACTTCGAGCTTTCGAAATTGGGTGGAATCATGGATGGAGCTTCATATAACCGCAAAAAAAACAGAGGAGGGGTATCGTTTAAACACCAGGCGTCTGCTTCAGTTACTCAATCACCCTTTCAGCTCGCTCATAGGATTGTCTGCGGGAAAAGACTTTTCTGATTATTCTATTGGGCTTGATGATTTCGAAGATAAAAACGGTGAAGAGGTCTTGCTTTCTCCGCTTCTCAGAAACCACAAAATATCCTTCGCCAATTTAAAAGTGTCCTTGCTATGGACCTTGTCGCGGATCAAAGCTTCCGAGCTTTCTAAACCTCAAGTAAGGATGGGGCTGCTGGGTTGTGAAAAGATGCTGGAAACCATTGATCGGCTAAGTCATTTTAGTCGTTCGGCCGAACTTGATCTGAATAGCCTACGACAAATATTTGTTCGCGTACTATCCTCCACCAAGCTTTCCCTACTGGGTGAACCAATGCAAGGGCTCCAAATTATGGGGGTTTTGGAAACTCGAGCATTGGGGTTTGAAAACCTCATCCTCTGCTCTGTCGACGAGGGAAACTTTCCTAAGAACAATCATACGGAGAGCTTTATTCCATTTGAGGTACGACTGTTTCACAAACTTCCGGCGCGCCGTGAAAAAGAGGCGGTTTTTGCTTATCAGTTTTATCGCCTACTGAGTCATTCCAATACTTTTTCTGCCATCTACCACACGGACTCGGGGACTTTTAGCGGTGGAGAAATGAGTCGGTATCTCATGCAGGTTCGAGAAGACTTCGAAAACGAAAACAGATTCTCCCATATTAACTTGAAACCTTCAGAGCTTTTTCATGAGACACAAACAAAATCTATTGAAAAAACAGAAGAGGTGATAGAAATCATAAAGAACTCACTTGTGAACGGTGGATTGTCGGCTTCTTCAATCAATCGCTTTTTTGAATCTTCACTCGAGTGGTATTATTCCTACATCCTCTCTTTACCTCAGCCGGAGACCAATGAAATTGACCCTTCAACTTTCGGAACCATCGTTCACAATTGTTTGGAAAAGCTCTTTAAACCTTTTGAAAAAGAGATAATCACTAAAAAGATCCTAGATCAAATTTCAAAAAGGGTAAGGGAACAGCTGAGAGACTCATTCCAAGAAGAGGCAGGAAGTAGAGATTACAGCTATGGCGTAAATAGGCTGCATTTCGAAACGGCCTTGAAAATGATTCAATCTTATCTGAATTACGAGAAAAAAGATTTGGCTAAGGGAGATGTAGTAAAGTATTTGGAAAGTGAACGGCGAGTAGAAAAGATTCTCGAAGTAGCATATGATGGCGAAACTTTACCGGTGCGCATTAAAGGTTACATAGACAGAATGGAAAAGCGCAACGGTATTCTTCACATTATCGATTTCAAGACGGGAAGTGTAGATAGCTCTGATCTCAACTTAAGTCCGACCAAGAATCAACCAACGACTTATGATTTTTTGGAAGACAAGCTGAAATCGAAAGGAAAAGCTCTTCAGCTACTCCTTTACGACTGGTTGCTTTACGACGAGAATAAGGATGTAGAAGTGATAAATCAGATTATCTCCTTGGCCGCTCCGGGAAAAAGAGATCTATACCTGAACCTAAAAGACAGAAAAGAGGAAATGGATCTTTTTGAAGAGTTCTTGAAAAAAACTGTCCTGAAAATGCTCGATAGCTGTGAGCCGATAGAGGCTTCAGAAAAATTTAAGTACGCCGTATTCGAATAAAAAAAAGCGCTCCGAAGAACGCTTTTAAACCTGCAAGGAAAATTTTGAAACCATACAATCTTGCGATTGTGTCATAAAGACGCATCGATTTTAAAAGGTTGTCAATTAAATCAAAGAAAGTTGAAAGCTTTGGTATATGAATGTATTAAATACCCGTGGTAGAGAGCTAAAAAAAGAAAAAGCGTCCCGAAGAACGCTTTTAAAACCTGCAAGAATAATTTGAAACCATGAGCAATCACTTGGATTGCATGTTAAAGACGAAAGAAAATAACGCGGTTGCCTTAGTCGAGTGAATTTGTGAATTTATATCCTACACCTCTTACAGAATGGAAGTAGATCGGATTCTTCGAATCGGGTTCAAAATGCTTTCGAAAAGAGAGAATGTAATTATCAATCGTTCTCGTAGTAGGATATACGTCATACCCCCAAACGGTGTCTAAGATTTCTTCTCGGGAAACTACCTTTCCTTCATTTTCAATCAAATACTTGAGGAGATGCGTTTCTTTTTTTGAAAGGCTCTTTATTTCACCTTCAGCATTTTCAATCTCGAAATTTTTAAAATCTACCGCATTTCCTCCGAATTCGTATCTATCCAATTTGGCCTGAACCTCTTGAACCGGAGTGGTCAGTCGAAGCAGATTTTTCACACGCAAGAGTAGTTCCTCCAGATTAAATGGCTTGGTGAGGTAATCGTCTCCTCCTGCTTTGAGTCCTTCTACCCGATCATTACCCGTGGATTTCGCACTGAGAAAAAGAATGGGAATACGCTGATTGCGAATCCTAAGTGTCTTGCAAACCGTTAATCCATCAACCTTTGGCAGCATAATATCGAGAATACACAAATCAAATCGAGCCTTATCGGCGATATCCAAAGCCTGCTTTCCATCAATAGCTCGTGTCACATCGTAGTCTTCCATCTCCAAATTGAAGCTGATCATCTCAATGAGACTCTCTTCATCTTCAACCAAAAGTATTCGCTTCTTTTTCATTTCGTCAATCATGACTGGTTTGTGTAAACTTTCGTAGCTAGCTGCTTGTTCAAACTACCGATTATATTTGGACAAAAATAAGCGTGTGGATAAGACAGCAATACTAAAGAAGGCCAACGAAATCAACAAAAATACGCTGATGGAAACGCTGGGCATCGTGTTTACCGATTTTGGAGAAGATTTCGTAGAGGCTACAATGCCGGTAAACTCAAGGGTACATCAACCCGCGGGCCTTCTGCATGGCGGAGCCACAGCAGCACTAGCCGAATCTTTGGGAAGTTTAGGGAGTTTTATCATGGTAGGCGATGCAGCTGCGGGCGTAGTAGGTATTGAAATTAATGCCAACCACATTCGGAGTATCAAAGAAGGATTGGTAACTGCGAGAGGCACTTTGCTCCACAAGGGCAGAAAGACGCACGTGTGGGATATTAAAGTCACCGATCAAGATAACAGGTTGATATCGGTCTGCCGCCTCACTAATATGATATTGCCAAAGTGACGAAGACCGAAAACATTCATACCTCATTTGAGATAGCAGTCTCGGAAGAAAGGCCTTTTATGGTTTTTCGCATTCCCGGAAAAGAAATTGAACTGGCCGACTTAGACGGTCAAACCGACTTTATAATCAAGCCTTGGCAAGGCGAAGCTTTTTCACTTAAATCGTCAAACCCTTTGCAAAAGAGGCAATTTCAGGGACAAACATCGAAGGAAGAATACCGAGTATCATTCAACAGATACATGGATGCGTTTCAATCCAAAAGTCTTCAGAAAGCTATTTTATCGACTGTAATTCGAGAAGAAAAACCCGAAGATTTCGATCCAACGGATTACTTCTTTCGCTTATGCGCATCGTATCCTAACGCTTTTACTTACCTACTCTACCATCCCAACTCAGGAACATGGTGCGGTGCCACTCCCGAAATATTGCTGGAAGGAAGCGGAGAACATTATGCTACGGTAGCTTTAGCCGGCACTCAACCCACGAATCCCTCTCAGGTATATCATTGGGCAGAAAAAGAACTGGAAGAGCACGAGTTGGTGAATGAACATATTCGCGTTGTTCTGCAAAAAGCAGGAGCAACAGAGGTAAAAGAGACCGCACCTTATACCGTTCAAGCGGCCAATGTCGTTCATCTCAAAACGGATTTCCAATTCAAATACAACAAGAGTGTCCGATCACTTCTTGATCAATTGCATCCCACTCCCGCGGTTGCCGGCCTTCCACGCGGTGCTTCCATTCGACTAATTCAAGCGGCTGAAAAACACGATCGCGGTCTTTACACGGGCTATCTCGGTATTCTTAACGAAAATGAAACACGTGTTTTTGTTAACCTCCGGTGCATGCAAATTGGCGATACGGATCTAGTGCTTTATGTAGGTGGAGGAATAACAGCAAAAAGCGATATGGAAGCAGAATGGACTGAAACAAGGCTGAAAGCCAAAACACTCTTAAATTTGCTAAAAAGCACGACTTGATACTCTCAGATAAAAAAGGTGTTCAAACTCTTGTAATTGCAGCGAGAGATTTTGGCGTAAAACACGTCGTAATCTCACCGGGATCACGCAACGCACCCATCACCATTTCATTCAATAGGTCGGGTTTTTTCACCTGCCACAGCATTCCGGATGAACGCTCAGCAGGTTTTTACGGCCTTGGATTGGCACTAAAAACGGGCGACCCTGTTGCTCTTATTTGTTCCAGTGGTTCCGCTGCTGCCAATTACCTTCCTGCTATTACAGAAGCTTTTTTTAATCGCGTTCCATTGGTGGCCATTACGGCTGACCGCCCCCTGAGCTGGACCGACCAAGGCAACGGTCAAACCATCAGGCAAGAAGGAATCTACTCCAACCACATTAAAAATTGGTTTTCTCTCATTACAGAACCAAGAAACGAAGAGGAAGAATGGCAAAACAGGCGCCTTTTATCAAAAGCGTTCAATACTGCCCTGACTCTCGACCCCGGGCCCATTCATATCAATGTTCCTCTCTTTGAACCGCTTTACCAAACGGTAAAGCTTGAAGGTCTCACTTCTGCTCGGTTTTATAAAAGCGAATTGATCGATGCGCCGATAGAGATGGAAGCGGCAAAAGAACTTGCAGAAACGGTCAGATCCAATCATAGGGTGATGATCTTGGTGGGGCAGCATCGGCACGACAAAGCCTTGGTCAAGCTATTGGAGAAATGGTCCGATTTACCAAACGCAGTTATTCTCACCGAAACCACAGGAAACATCGGTATTCCGAAGGCCATTGACACCATAGATCGGATAGTGATGCCTCTGGAAAAAGCCGGAAACCCGGAAGGATTTATGCCACAAGTTTTGATCACTCTGGGCGGCTATGTCATTTCCAAAAAGTTAAAAAATCTCATAAGACAATATAAGCCATCCACGCACTGGCACATTCACCCACATGAATCGGGGCTGGACACATACATGAGTCTAACTCATGAAATCCACGCCGATCCGACTCATTTTCTTTCAGAAGCTTTTGCCTCCATCAATACCGCGGTGTCAAGCGACTATTCCGACAGGTGGACGGAACTCAAAAACCTTGCTGCCGAAGGACATCGCCATTATTTAGATGAAGCTCCCTATTCTGACTTTAAAGTTTTTGAAATCATAAATGATGAGCTCACTCAAGCAAAAAATCTTACTCTTCACCTGTCAAACAGCACTCCTGTTAGGTATATCCAACTCTTGGGTCTGAATGAAAAACTGACCTACCATTGTAACCGTGGAACCAGTGGAATAGACGGTTGCACCAGCACTGCCGCAGGATGGGCAAAAGCCGCCCCAGACGAAGATGTTCTACTTATTACGGGGGACATGTCGTTCGTCTACGATTCAAATGGCCTTTGGAACAACCGTTTTCCCGAAAACTTTAAGATTATAGTCATTAACAATCAAGGGGGTGGAATTTTCAGAATTATTGAAGGCCCGGATTCGAATGAAGAGAGAGAGAGATTTTTCGAATCACACCATCAAGTCAACATTGAAAGACTCGCGTCAGCCTTTGATTTGGCACATTTCAGAGCGCATGATGAAGGAACCCTTAAGAATGTACTTGGCCGATTTCTGAATCAAAAAGGAGCGGGAATATTGGAAGTTGTGACTCCTGCCAAAGTGAATGATCAGATCCTTAAAGACTATTTCAAGAAAATTGCTGAGCGCTTCAAGTTGCTTGAGAACCAAGAAGCGCGCTAAATCGATTTTTGCTTTTCCATCCAAGCCAAGGCGTCAAAAACATCATTGAACACACGTGTAGCACGTTGCGGCTTATAATGCCTCAAGTAGAATGTCGTTGCGATTTTATGGGCGAAAGTGCTGATCAATATTGCGTCAGCCGTCGAAAAACGATTTTTATTATGAGCCATAAACTCGTAAACACCCTCAGCCAGAGAAGATCCGTAACCCAATTCAATGAGAACGGGCTGCCGTTCTCCGTGGTTTTTGTCTTTTATAAAAAGAATTACTTGCGAAATATCTTCGAGCGAAACTTGCTCCCCTTCTTTTAATTTCATGTAATAGAAGCCACGCTGATCAGGGTAAAAAATAAAAGAAGGAGTATGGAGCTTTTCGATCTTGGCCATGAGCTAAAGTTATGGTTTCATCTTCTCTGGTTTCGGAAATAAATTGGCCGATACTCACATTGCACTCTTCATATCAACATCAAGAGGAAATATGTGTTGATAATTCTGATGAGAAATAAGAAGCAAAAGTCTGAACGATTCTTACGAACTTTACCGGCTATGACCAAAACAGAAGCGTGGTTCAGGGCTTTTAGACTAAGGACGCTACCTCTTTCATTTTCCAGTGTGATTCTCGGAAGCCTTATGGCGCTTTACAAGAACTCCTTTGATGGAGCAATTCTGGTAGGAGCGCTGCTGACTACCCTGTTTTTGCAAATTCTGAGCAATCTTGCCAATGACTATGGTGACTTTGTAAATGGCGTGGACAATCCTGAGCGAACAGGACCTGAAAGGAGCGTTCAAAGCGGAGTCATAAGTGCCAAAGAAATGAAGGCGGCCATTATCATCTTCTCCATTTTATCCTTCTCATCAGGTATTTGGCTATTGCTAAATGCGGCTGACAATATTGAGTTCGGGGCGATCACGGCGTTCTTCGTCGTGGGCCTATTGGCAATTGGAGCAGCCATTAAGTACACCGTTGGAAAAAACCCTTACGGCTATCAAGGATTTGGTGATGTAGCGGTGTTTTTATTCTTTGGAATCACTGGAGTAGCGGGAACATTTTACCTACATACTGCAGAACTTTCTTGGATTGACCTGCTTCCTGCTGTCTCGATTGGAGCCTTGTCTACAGGGGTGCTTAATCTCAATAATATGCGCGATATTGAAAACGATAAAGCATCCGGAAAAAGGTCGCTTGTCGTTCTGATGGGATTTGAATCAGCTCGCATCTATCACGTCATTCTTTTAAGTATTGCTCTTGTTTCGGCGCTCACCTACACGCTCATCAACTTTGCGTCGGGATATCAATTCGTATTCTTGATTACCGTTCCTCTGATTTTTCAAAATGCAAAAGTCGTCTTGTCCACTGATCGCTCATCAGACCTTGATCAAGAACTTCGAAAACTCGCTTTCACTACCTTGCTTTTTGCCCTCACCTTTGGTCTTGGACTAGTTTACTAATGAGAAAGGCAAAATTTCTAAAGCATACATTAAACTTCAAGACCCCCGGTGGAACAAGTCGTGGTGTTTTGCGAACAAAGCCGGCTTGGATTGTAAAACTTGAAGAAAATGGCAAGGTTGGATATGGTGAAGTGAGTTTGCTGCCCAAGTTATCCATTGACGATCGCCCTGAACTGGAAAACTTCTTGACAAGTATTCTTTCGCATTGGGCTCAAGGCAAAGAAATCGGCCCTCTTGAAGACTGGCCATCGATCAGATTTGCCATGGAGGTTGCCCAACGTTCTGTTCAATCTGATGATCCTTTCGTCTTATTTCCATCCCGCTTTTCTCAAAAGGAGAAAGGTATAGAAATAAACGGGCTCGTATGGATGGGTTCCAAGGCTGAAATGAAGGCTCGCATCCGAGAAAAACTAGACGAAGGATTTCGCTGTATTAAGCTGAAAATCGGCGCAATTAATTTCGACGATGAGATTGAACTATTGCGCTCGATCCGAAGTGAATATTCACCTGACGAAATCGAGATAAGGGTAGATGCAAATGGAGCATTTTCACCCGAAGAGGCTGTGGAAAAAGTGAAGCGACTTGCAGATTTTAACCTCCATAGCATCGAACAGCCAATTAGACAAAAACAATGGGAAGAAATGGCAAGGCTTTGTGACAGCACACCCTTGGATATCGCCCTTGATGAAGAGCTAATTGGCATAACCTCAACGAGTGAGATGCAGCGAATGCTCGAAATCATTCGGCCTCAAGCCATCGTGATTAAACCTGGTCTTGTGGGTGGCTTAGAAATAACCGAAGAATGGATTAAATCAGCTGAACAGATCGGATCGTATTGGTGGATCACCTCGGCTTTGGAATCGAATATCGGGCTCAATGCCATCGCTCAATTCACCGCCATTCATCAATCTGATTTACCACAAGGCCTTGGCACAGGGCAGCTTTACACCAACAATATTCCATCACCACTTTCTATTCGGGGGCAGTATCTTCACTACCTTCAGAATGAAGAATGGAAGCTTCCGTCAACCCTTTGAACCCTTTTTCAAAATATCTAGGAATTCGTCTCAACGCGCGATTTATAAATAGCATTGAGCTCAACGAGATAGAAGGGCAAGATCAATTCGAATCAGAGGTTATTTCTCACTGCATCAATCTCTTTGATGAATTGGAAACCATTTCCATTCAAACATCGGGTTCTACCGGCACTCCGAAAAGTCTGGAGTTCGCGAAATCAGCATTAATCCAAAGTGCTTCGGCTACGAATGATTATTTCGGTTTGACCTCTCAACATCAAGCTTTACTCTCACTTCCGATCAATTATGTAGCGGCAAAACTGATGGTGGTGAGAGCGATTATCGGCGGCTATAATCTCTCTACAATCGAGCCAAAAGCCAATCCGCTAGGTGAATTGAATGAATCGATGTCGTTTGTTCCGATGACTCCACATCAAGTAAAATCAGTTTTGGCAGAATCACCCGAAGCCTTTGACAATGTAAGGACAGTCTTGCTCGGGGGTGGTGAAGTTTCAACTGAGCTTAGAACTCAACTGCTCAAGCTGAAAACCCATTTTTACGCAGGCTTTGGTATGGCTGAAACGCTCACCCATATTGCCTTAAGCAAAATCGACAGAGAAGTCGACACGATCTACAAAACGCTGCCTGACGTAAAGGTCGAAAAGGATGAAAGAGGCTGTTTGGTTATCAATCGATCAGGTATTACTCAAGGCAATCTGGTCACCAATGACCTGATCGACTTAACGGAAGAAGGCTTCAAATGGCTAGGGCGGATTGACAATCTCATCAACTCCGGTGGCGTAAAAGTAATTCCCGAAGAGGTAGAAAAACTTTTGAGTCCAAAAATCGATTCTCGCTTCTTCGTGAGTGGGATACCCGATTCATTGCTGGGTCAAAAAGTAGCCCTTTTCATAGAAGGCAAAAAAGAAATCAAGCTGGATGAAATTGCCTTTTCGAGTAATTACCAAAAGCCCAAGGAAATTATCCATCTAGAAAAATTTCTCTATACAGAATCGGGAAAGGTGAGAAGAGCTGAAACGGTAAAAAGTTGGCTTAAATCTAACGGTGGCTAATATAGTTTCTCCAGCGCTCCAGCACCGCTGATAAGTCTGTAGGGATATCTGATTCGAAGTTCATTCGCTTACCCGTATGAGGATGTGTGAGCTCTAGCTTTCGCGCGTGCAAGGCCTGCCTCGGAAGCAGGTCGAAGTTGTTCATTACAAATTGCTTGTACTTACTGAACTGCGTTCCTTTCAAAATCTTATTACCGCCGTATTCGGGGTCATTGAAAAGCGGATGATTAATGTGCTGGAAATGTGCCCGAATCTGGTGCGTTCGCCCTGTTTCGAGCTTGCACTCTACTAGGGTCACGTATGTCAATCGCTCAAGAACTTTGTATCTGGTTCGGGCTTCCTTACCATATTCTCCTTCCGGGAATACGGTCATCACTTTTCGGTTTTTGAGTGAGCGACCGATGTGGCCTTCAATCATTCCGTCTTCTTCGATATCGCCCCACGCAAGAGCCACATAGCGGCGATCGATCGTACGCTCGAAAAACTGGAGCGATAAGTTGGTCAGTGCCCTTTCGGTCTTGGCAATTACCATAACGCCGGTCGTATTCTTATCGAGTCTGTGCACCAATCCCGGCCTGCCGGGAATGGCACCTTTTGCTTCGGGCAGATTCTCAAAATGATGGATTAAGGCATTTACCATGGTGCCCGTGTAGTTTCCATAACCGGGATGTACGACCATGTTTGCGGCCTTATTGAGTATGATCATATGATCATCTTCATAAAGAATATCCAATGGAATATCCTCCGGAATAAGCTCAATTTCTCTTTTCGGATACGGAAGAACTATGGAGATATCGTCGTCAGGTTTAACCTTATAATTGGCCTTCACCTTCTGATCATTCACCCGAATATTGCCTTCTATGGCGGCATCCTGAAGCTTCGTTCTCGAAGTATTCGGAATCCTATCCATCAGAAATTTATCTATTCGAAGGGGCTCCTGACCAGGATCAGCCTGAATGCGGTAGTGCTCAAAAAGCTCTTCGTCGCTTTCGGTGTGTTCTATTTCGTTATCGCTCAATGGAAAGTTTCTTTACGCTTTGGCGACCTTGAGAATCGGCAACTTGCAGCAGGTAGATCCCCGGTAGAAGTCCGGAAACATCAAGCGTATTTGTTACTCGATTTTGATCAATCAATCTCCCGCTTAAATCAAAAATCGAAACATTTAAAAGATTCTGTGATTCAGACTCAATAACTACCCGCTGATCCGCAGGATTCGGATAAATACTCAACCCCGGGATAACGGTTTGTTGTCTTGTGGAAGCTACTATGTCTTCGTAACCTTCAGTAGTAAACATCGGATGAATCATTGTAGAAGCTTCAGCCGCCGCAATTGTGAGCTCCCATCCGTTTCCATCATCGAAATAAAGATTGCCTTCATTCCCGCTTGTATTTAAGTCAAGTCCGGTGCGAAGGCCTGACGACTGCGAAGATTGCTGGTAGCCTACGAAGAAGGTTCCCGAAGGGATAAAAACCGGTTCTTCAAATTGATATATGATCTGCTCTTGGTACTCATTTTGTCCATAAGTAAATTCATGCTGAGCAGATGCTATTTCTACTCCGGGTACACCTGCATTGTCTTCCCAAATTTTGATGGAAAACGGAGTGTTTTCGTAGTTTATCCCAATCGGCATAGTATAAATTCGAAGTGCCCAAACTGAATCTGAGTTGAAGTTGGTGTATTTCAAAGCTAAACTTGAACCGCTGCCTGCTACGGCATATCCTGCCTCAGCAGAACCATCATCGTATGAATAGTGTGTGTAGAACGTTTGCTTGAACCGAAATGAGTTATTACTGGCCGTTGGGCCAAAATCTGCAGTACCAAGATCTATGCTCACATCAAAAATTAATTCATCATCTGCCAAGGAAGTATCGTAAACATACTGACTCCCGGCATCATCAAGCTGATGGGTATAGTCAGCGGTACTCTGAGCTGCAATAGGTGGTTCGTTGAAATTTTGAAGTACATCAGTTATCGTACCTTCATGAGAAACGACGATTTCATTTCCTTCCAAAGTCCTGGGTCCATCGTTCAAATTTCTAAACAGGACCTGAATTTCTTCGAGCATCCTATCAGCAGGACCCTCGGCATAATGCGAAAGAGGCATGGCTGAATAATCTTGAAGGAAAGAAATGGGGCCATTCACAAAAGCGACATCGTTTACGATAGGATCATCGTTGATATTGTTTTGGTCAAGCCACACGTAATCCACATTCCAAACGCTGTAAAGTCCCTGAAGAAATGCTATGTTTCTAAAGCGAAACTTGAAGCCCTCTTTAAGGTAACGCGTATTGGTAATGGGAATGTAGACGAAGGTAAATTCATCACTATTGGAAACATCAATCGTAGACCAAACCCAAAACCATTCATCCAATTCAGGTGCGTAGAACTCTAGTATCAAGGAATCATTGGAGGCGTTCGGCGGAAAAAAAGTAATCCCTTTGGGTTGGTAGTAAAAACTTAAGCCGATCCCATCGTCTATGTCGTAGTCCAGATTAATGGGACAAGTCGTGAGAGTATCTGCAGGACCCGATCCCGAATCAAAAGAATAAGGATAACCTACCTCATCAGTCCCGTCAAAACTAACTACACCGACAGTCGGCGCATTAAGCGGTAAGCCATTGTTCAAAGTCGCATATCTATTTTCCCATAGAATGGGGTTTTCCTCCTCATTGCCGGGAAAATAATCGGTGCTGAAATCATCAACAAATGGAAGCTCAACCAAGGCATCATCCTTTGCTTCATACTTGGCAACTCTCTTTTTGTCAACGGCCTTTTGAGTGATAACAGTGGCCGGAACAATCATTTCTTGCGCTACCATTTGAAAGGGCAAAAACAAAAGAAGAAGGACGTAAAATGACTTATTAAAACTCATTTGGAATAGTGTCTGTGGCTGTTTTAAACTCTTTTACCATCGCGGTGTCGGTAGTCAGATAAAGATCAACAAAAGTACCCAGATTAATCATTTCATTTCTCTGAGGTCTTTGATTCACAACAAAAGCTGCTGAAGTGTCATTGGCCGTTTCACAACCCGCACAAGACAATATGCTTCCGACATTCAAAGAAGAAGAGATAATCAACTCATAAGCTTCGGCATACGTAAGCCCAAGCAGATCAGGTGCGGAAGTGGGCACATCAGAAGTTTGCCCCAGAATCAGAACTACACCTTCGCCTTTTCGAATTTTATCGCCCGGTTCAACCTGCTTACCGTTGTACTCCAAGCCCACCACACAATCTGTGCAAGATTCATCAGGTCTGTACTTAAGAGCGATCAAATTCAATCCTGATATTTCTAATATCGGTACTGCAATGCGTTTTGACTTTCCAATCAAATCGGGTGTTTCCACCATTTCGGGAAGCTCACTGTTGATGGTAAGATATATCGTCCGACCTTTTTTTACTTGCTTTCCTGACTTAGGATTTTGTGAAACTACAGTCCCTCTGGGATATTCGTCGGTGTAGATACTGTCTGTCACTTCATAAGTCATATCAATATTGGCCAAGAGGGTCTCAATGTTTTCAATTGACTTCCCCTTTATATCAGGCACACTCATGGATTCGCCATGCATGGTGTACATACCGAGCCACTGCATGGTCAGAAAGACCACCAACGAAATGAAAATGGTGATGAGAAGGATATTCATCCAAACCCTTCCACTACTGATAAATCGAATAATTCCTTTCATTAAGGATACAATTGCCGGCAAAGATAGCAAGAACCTACCGGGAATAAACGTTCCTTATACAGTCCTATTACTTCCATGAATGGGTTATGAGAAAAAACATGTTTAAACTTTGAAGAAAAGGCTGTGAGTAAAACCATCCACGAGCATAACTTCACACTAGGAATATGAAAAAAACTATCGGCATCGTATGCGGCGGTTACTCGGGAGAGGCGGCTGTATCCATGAAATCAGCACAAATGCTTCTCAGCAATATTGATCGCGAGAAGTACACTCCTTTTCAGATGGTCATTGAAAAGTCAAATTGGCATACCCTTGTGGACGGTAGCAAAAAACCGATTGATACGAAGGACTTTTCATTTGAGCTCAATGGCAAACGGATTCGCCCGGAGATTTGTCTGGTAATCGTTCATGGAACCCCTGGCGAAGATGGTCTTCTACAGGGGTATTTCGATATGATCGATATGCCATACACAACGGGAAGTGTGCTCAACCTTGCACTTACATTTAACAAGCGATTCACCAACGATGTGATGAACGAGCGTGGGTTCCACACAGCTAAGGGAATTTTAGTGCACTCACCCGATAATTTCAACGAATCAGATGTCGTTGGAAAATTGAAAATCAGGGGTTT
>CAZKXG010000002.1:18273-35770 GCA_964556465.1 uncultured Cryomorphaceae bacterium
AGCCCAACCAAGGAGGATCAAGCTTGGGGATTTCGAAAGTTGTCAAAGAAGGGGATTTACGCGCTGCCGTTGAAAAAGCCTACCGAGAAAACTCGGCGATATTGATCGAAGAATATCTGGACGGAAGAGAGTTTACCTGTGGAGTGATATGTGGTAAAGAAAACTACCGAGCCTTGGCCGTAACGGAGATTACCACGGAAAGAGAGTTTTTCGATTACGAAGCAAAATACAGTTTGGATCAAACCAAGGAAATTACTCCTGCCCAACTCCCCGAGGAGCTCTACGAAACTTGTCGATCCACTTCTGAAAACATCGCACGATCCTTCGAATGCAAGGGAGTGATCAGAATAGACTATAAACTTGTGGAGGGCGTATTTCATGTCATCGAAATAAACACCGTTCCGGGAATGACCGAGACGAGTTTGGTACCGCAACAGGCCGCCGCAATTGGTATAGGCAAAGCTGAACTGATCGACCTGATGATTGAGTCGGCAGAGAGTCAGTAAGTCTCTTTCAGGTAATCCGTAAATTTTTTGAGAGCCCGAACACGGTGATTTTTTTGCTTTTTCTCATCCATTGTCATCTCGGCAAAGGTTCGTGATTCACTTTCGGGTACAAACACCGGATCGTAGCCAAACCCGCCGTCACCACTTTTCTCCTTCGCGATATGTCCTTGAATTTCTCCCGAAAACAACTTTTTTTCATCTGCCGTAATGAATGCAATCACCGTTTTAAAAGCTGCCGATCGGTCATCATGAAACCGCATTTCGCTCAAGAGCTTCTGCATATTAGAATCTGCATCTCTACTACCTGAATAATGCGCTGTATCCACACCCGGCAATCCATTGAGGGAGGCTACTTCTAACCCCGTGTCATCGGCAAAAACAGGCATTTTATAGCGATCAAAGATGTAGGTAGCCTTTTGCAAGGCGTTTGCCTCAAGGGTTCTTCCCGTTTCGGGGATCTCACCTTCGAAGCCAATATCCTTCAATGAAATTAACTCAAAATCTCCACCTAGAGCGTTCTGAATCTCGGCTAGCTTATTTGGATTGTTTGTTGCGAAAATGATTTTCATGGGCTTCGATGTTTGCGAGAACTTCTTCTTCGATTCGGTTTAGATAACTGTACAAATCTTTATTCTTCCAACGAATAATAGTCATCCGCCAAAATGTGAGGCAATAGCGGTATGGCAACCGAAGCTCCCGGATGATAAAAACACTCAACGGAAAGAATAACAAAACTGAAGGTATGACTAACAGTGGCTTTCCCGAGCAAAAGCCAAAGACAATTGAAAAGATAAGACCGAATAGGGGGAAAAGCACCAACATGCCCACAAGTTTTATCGAACTATGGAACTGCCGGTCTTTCACATACTTTCCCAATAGCGCCTTCACGGTAAAATATGAAGGAGCATGCAATACCCAAGAGAGCAAAAAGAAAGGAAGAGCGATCAACAGAAAAACATTTTGAATGACCCAATATCCGGAATCTCTTCTATTGATGTAAAAAAACGGTGCCTGTAGTTTTCGCTTAGCCATTTCTGCATCGTAAATGAATATCCGACGAAAATAGCTACTGCCCTCATCCGTTTGCTGCAAGGCTGCTTCTCTCGATTTGTAAAATGGGTTGCCCGACTTGCGGCTGCTGTAGCCCGTCGTAGTATCAGCGTAAAAAGGAAGGATACGTTCAAGCTCCACATTAAATGCCTTCATGGCATTTTCATCTTTGATGTGGATAATTTCTTCAGACAGTTCCTCAAATACTTTCACTCTCAGCGCGTTCATGGCGCGTGCCTCGTTTTCGGTAATTTGTGCCCGGTAGTCTTGGACAGAAATTGGCTTGCCGTAACTTATCAAAACTCTGGATTGAGAATCGCTGTAATTGCTGTAATTCAATCCCATGGGAACAACTTTGATATCCAAATCCTCGTAACCCTCTTGCAAAGCGCCAAATAGTATTCTCGTAAACCCTTTACTGAGTGGTCTCAGTTTCCGCACGCCTTCATGGGTAGCTTCCGGAAAAAGCAACAACACCTCTCCTCTGCGCAAGATTTCATGACATTGACGGAAAGTCTCCTCATTCTTTGCCAGATTTTGAACTCCATCTCGCTGACGGTAAACAGGCATCATCTGGATTGAGTTAAAAAACTTTCTCGCCAGGTTAGACTTAAAAACATCAGCTCTAACCAAAAAATGAATGGTACGCGGAAAAAGAGTTGCCGGTAGCAGTGCATCAATGAAAGCATTCTGATGATTTGGCGCTAAAAGAACAGGGCCTTCTTCAGGAATATTCTCTATTCCTTGAATCTCGATCCGCCGATAGAAGAGCTTAATGGCAAGCCTTACCACAAAGCGTAAACTGTGATAATAAATCTTGTGGATCATCTTAACTCTGCTCCCAAGGCAGTTTCCAATTCGCTCTGAATTTGAGCCATGGTTTGTTCTATTTTCTTGTCAGTTAATGTTTTCTTTTCATCTCTCAATGTAAATGAGATGGCATAACTCTTCTTGCCTTCCGGCAAATTCTTTCCTTCGTAAACATCAAACAGACCAACTTCTTTGAGCATGCTCCCTGCTTTGGCATAAGCCAATTTTTCAATTTCTGCAAAAGCAATGTTCTTATTGAGCAAAAGTGATAGGTCGCGACGCACAGTTGGGAACTTGGGTAAGTCCACCACCGTTTTGGCGGCATGCTTCATCTTGCGCAAAGAAGCGGTGAGGTCAATCTCAGCAAAAAGAACGGGCTTCTTTATACCGTATGTTTTGAGGGCCTTCGAACTCACCACGCCAAATAAAGCAAAGGGTTTCTCCCCTTTTTTCATCACGGTGACATCTGTTAAGAAGGAGTGTGTTCCCGATTCCGCTTTCAACCCGTTAATTCCCATTATTTCAAACATGCCTCTTACCTCACCCGAAAGGTCGGAGTATGAAAAAGGTTGGCTTTGGTTGTTCCAGCTTTCGCGAAAGCGATCACCTACCAATGCTATGGAAAGTGTCAACGTTTCCTTGTAACCGTTTTCTGCTTTTTCATAAGAAGTGCCGATTTCGTAAAACATCAGCCGCTCAGCCTGACGGTTTAAATTGTAGGATATAGCTTCCAATGAGCTGATGACCAATGTCGGACGTAACACATCCAGTTCCATACTCAAAGGGTTGAGCATGGCCACCAAATCTTTGGTCGCTTCTTCTCCTACTACTTTCTCAATCTTCGCCGATTCCGTTAATCCATTTGACATGATCTCTGAAAAACCTCTCGCCGAAAGGGCATCTGCCAATGCCTGAATCACCTCGTTGGGCTCAGGTTTTTGGGGAATACTCACCGAAATCGACATCCTTTCGGGCAGAGCAATGGCATTGTACCCATAGATGCGAAGCACCTCTTCCACTACATCGGCCTCTCGTGTCACATCTACACGGTAGGATGGAACTTTGAGGTCGTAGGTGTTTCCCGTTTTCTCCACTTGAAAACCAAGTGAATCAAGGATGCTCTCCAATTCCTCCGTCGAAATATTCGCTCCACAGAGGTCGTTGATTCTTTTCAGTGTAATGCTGATTTCGCTTTGCTCGGGCAGCTTGGTCACCTCGTGATTGATGGGCCCTCGAATGGTTCCTCCCGCCAATTCTTGAATGAGTTGTGCCGCTCGCTTCAATGCGAAAAGGGTCATCTCATGGTCTACTCCCCTCTCGTAGCGGAAAGAAGCATCTGTATTCAAAGCATGGCGCTTGGCCGTTTTCCTCACACGGGCTGGATTGAACCAGGCACTTTCCAGAAAGACATTTTTGGTTTCCCCGCTTACCCCTGATTCGTGACCACCGAAAACTCCGGCGATGCAAAGTCCTCCTTTGCTATCGCAAATCATCAAGTCTTCAGAAGAAAGCGTTCGCACTGTCTCATCGAGGGTTTTGAATTTGGTTCCTTCCGGCAAGGTTTTCACCAAAACGGTTTTTCCGTCAATTTTATCGGCGTCAAAAGCGTGCAGCGGATGGCCAAGCTCGTGTAGCACATAATTCGTCGCATCAACCACTGAGTTTATTGGCTGAAGCCCGATGGCTCTCAACCGATTTTGCAACCAGCCGGGAGAGGGCTCTACCTTCACTCCCTCAATGTAAAGACCCGCATATTGACCGCATCCATCGGCGTCTTCGATTTTTACGGCTACTGGGTTTCCGTTGGCAATATCGACTTTGACTTCGGGAAGATTGGCCCGCACCTTCGACTTTAAGCTAAGACGAGCAGCGAGATCCCTGGCTACACCAAAATGGCCGAAAGCATCGGTTCTATTCGGTGTTAAGCCAATTTCGAAAACGTAGTCATTTTCTACCTTCAATACATCGGCAGCCGCCTGGCCAACGAGCGTATCCTCGGGAAGCACCATGATTCCGTCATGGCTTTCTCCTACACCCAACTCGTCTTCGGCGCAAATCATTCCGTAACTCTCCTCTCCGCGAATCTTGGCCTTCTTAATTTTGAAAGGCTTATCCGGCTCGGGCATCAAGGTCGTGCCAACGGTAGCTACGAGTACCTTTTGGCCTTGAGCCACATTGGGCGCACCGCAAACAATGTTGAGCAATTCTCCCGTTCCCACATCCACTTTGGTCACCTTGAGCTTATCGGCATTGGGGTGCTGAAACGCTTCCGTTACATGACCTACCACGACGCCTTTTAATCCGCCGGGCACCGACTCAAAGGATTCGAGCTTCTCAATTTCCAAACCCGTATCGGTTAGAATTTCAGAGACTTCCTCGGGGCTTAAATCAAAGTTGAGGTAGTTTTTCAACCAATTGTAAGAGACTTTCATTCAAGGAAAAGTTTAACCGACAAAACTAAAAATTAAAAAGGTTGAAAATACTCGCTTTGAGGAGGGCGATTATCGTGAATCAAAAAGTGGAAAAAAGCACTGACGCTCAAATAAGCCATTGATAAATTGATCATTGCTAATTCTTAATTGGGCTTAAGAAATTCGGCTCCAATTGGGCTTATTGAAGATCACTTCTTTGGCTCGGCGAAGGATGTTCGCGTTTTTTTCGAGTTTGAGATCGGGGTCTTCGTCCAATAAGTCAATGGCCACATTTCTGGCGAAAGCCAAAATCTTGCCGTCGGTGGCTAGATTGGCCAAGTTCAAATCCAGATCACCACTCTGCCGAGTGCCCATTAAATCGCCAGGCCCGCGCAATTCGAGATCCACTTCAGAAATCCGAAAGCCATCATTGGTCTCCACCATTGTGCGCATTCGCTTTCGGGCTTCATTACTGACCTTCTTATCGGTTACGAGAATGCAATACGACTTTTCCGCTCCCCTTCCCACTCGGCCTCTGAGCTGATGCAGCTGAGAAAGTCCGAATCGCTGCGCACTTTCGATCACCATAACGGATGCGTTGGGTACGTTCACTCCTACCTCGATTACCGTTGTGGCAACCATAATTTGCGTTTTGCCCTCGGCGAAGCGGTTCATTTCGAAGTCTTTGTCCTTGGCTTTCATCCGGCCATGTACCACGCTGATTTGATAGTCAGGCTTTGGAAAACGCCTTTCGATGCTTTCGTATCCATCCATCAAGTCTTTTAAATCAAGGGTAGACGATTCCTCGATAAGCGGATAAACCACATAAATCTGCCTGCCGCGTCGGATTTGATCTTCCATAAATCCGAAAATCTTGATGCGGGCGTTGTCAAAAACGTGGCTGGTGTCGACTGGTTTTCTACCGGGCGGAAGTTCGTCGATGACGCTGACTTCCAAATCACCGTAGAGTGTCATGGCCAAAGTGCGCGGAATCGGCGTAGCGGTCATCACCAGAATGTGCGGAGGTTGGGTATTCTTTCGCCATAGTTTGGCCCGCTGGGCTACACCAAATCGGTGTTGCTCGTCAATCACAGCCAAACCGATATTCTTAAACCGGACTTTGTCTTCCAATAGTGCGTGCGTTCCCACCAAGAGGTGAACCTCTCCCGACACGAGTCCCGCGTGAATTTCACGGCGCTTGGCTGTTTTGGTGGACCCCGTGAGGATTTCAACCCTCAATCCCAGCGGGTTGAGCATTTCTGAGAAAGTCTCGAAATGCTGATTGGCCAGTATCTCCGTCGGTGCCATTACGGATGCCTGGAATCCATTGTCAATGGCCATCAAAGCCGCCAAAGCGGAAACCATGGTCTTCCCACTTCCCACATCTCCTTGGAGGAGACGGTTCATCTGTCGGCCTGAACCAAAATCTCTTCTGATTTCCTTCAGCACCCGTTTTTGTGCACCCGTCAATTCGAATGGCAGGTGCTCGCTGTAGAAGGTATTGAAGTAATCGCCGACCGATTCGAAGATAAAACCACGGATTTGCTTAGCGTGGACATCCTTTTTCAGCAGAAGCTCAAGCTGTATGAAAAAGAGCTCCTCGAATTTCAGGCGCCTGCGGGCATGATTCGTATCACTCGGGTTTCGCGGAAGGTGAATCAGTTGAATCGCCTGCTTTTTGGTAACGAGTTTTAACTCCTCACGAATTCCTTGGGAGAGCGTTTCGGGCCAACCAAAATCGGGTCGGGCCAAAACTCTGCGAATGGCCTTTTCGAAGCCTTTGGAGCTCATCCCGCGCTTGGTCAATTTCTCTGTTGAGCTGTAGATGGGCTGGAGGTACCCGTCGGCTATTTTGACATCAGCGGCCAACTCCAATTCCGGGTGCGGCATGGAAGGTCTGCCGTTGTAAAGCGATACTTTGCCAAAGGCGACGTATTCTTTTCCCGGCTTTAGGTTATCCTTGATCCACTTCAAACCTTTAAACCAGATGAACTCTACCAGCCCCGTTTCATCGCGAAGCGACGATCGGAGTCTTTTGGCATTGCCCACTCCCTCTTCCGTGAGGGTTCCCAAAACTCCTTTGATTTGTACGAAGTCAATCGTTTCACGCAGCTGACCGATCGGGTAAACCTTTGATCGATCCACATACCGAAAAGGGTAATGCTGCAACAGGTCTTCGACCGTGCGCATATTCATCTCGGAAACCAGCAACTCTGCCTTGGCGGGGCCAATGCCTTTGACGTAATTGAGCGGTGTGTGTAGGAAGGAGTTCAATCAAGTGTAAAAATAGAAAGCCCCGCCAAATTGGCGGGGCTTTCTCAAATATATCTGATTTGATTCGGCTTACTCGGCCAACATCAAAACGGGATTTTCCATGTATTTCTTGAACGTTTGCAAGAATGCTGAGCCTACCGCTCCGTCGACCACGCGGTGATCGCAAGATAGCGTCACCTTCATGGTATGACCGACTACGATCTGGCCGTTTTTCACCACAGGTTTCTCTACAATTGTTCCTACGGCCATGATGCAAGCATCGGGTGGATTGATAATCGCAGTGAACTCTTCGATCCCAAACATTCCCAAGTTTGAAATGGTGAAGGTGTTGCCTTCCATTTCGCTTGGCTGAAGTTTTTTGTTTCTGGCTTTGCCTGCCATCTCTTTCACTTCTTCGTTGATCGCAGCCATCGGCTTAGAGTCAGCAAACTTAATTACGGGGACCAATAGTCCTTCATCTACCGCTACGGCTACACCTACGTGCACGTGCTCGTTATACCGAATCGTATCCCCTAACCAAGATGCATTGACCTTTGGGTTTTTCTTCAAAGCTGCGGCAGATGCTTTAATCACCATATCGTTAAAGGAAATCTTTGCAGGCTCAATCGCTGCATTAATCGCCTTGCGAGATGCCATAGCATTATCCATGTCGATCTCCATGGTAAGGTAGAAATGCGGAGCGCCAAATTTGCTTTCGGAAAGTCTTCTGGCAATAACTTTACGCATTTGAGAGACTTTCTCCTCACTGAAGCCTTCTTGACCTGAGACACTCCTTGAAAAGGAAGCGGAAGTAGCAGATGGCGTGTATTGTTCGATATCTCGTTTTACGATACGCCCACCGTCACCTGTTCCACTAACGGCATTGATATCAATTCCTTTTTCATTGGCCATGCTGCGGGCCAAAGGTGATGCTTTTACCCTGCCATCAGAATTGGAAGAGACTGTAGGAGCAGGTTGCCCCTGACTTACTTCAGGCTTGCTTTCAGTCTTCGCTTCTTCCTTAGGCTCTTCAGTCTTTTTCGGTTCGGGATCGGGAGCAGCTGATCCATTTTCAGCTGAGCTATTAAGAAGCTCATCAATGTTTTCACCTTTCTCTCCCAAGATGGCCAGTACAGAATCAACAGGAGCGGTTTCTCCCGTTTGCACTCCGATATGCAAAAGATATCCATCTTGAAATGATTCAAATTCCATGGTGGCCTTATCGGTTTCAATTTCGGCTAAGACATCACCTGTGTTCACCTCATCACCAACCTTCTTGTGCCATTCTGCCACAACACCTTCTTCCATGGTGTCGCTAAGCTTGGGCATGCGTACTATTTCAGCCATAATATTCTGTTATTCTTTAACGTAAGGGTAGTCATCCTGGATGTAAACGTCCTCGTAAAGTTCTTCGGGCTTTGGATCAGGAGATTCCTCTGCAAACTTCACACATTCTTCAACTTCTGCTTTTGTCTTTTTATCAAGATCAGCCAATTGTGCATCGGTCATCCATTTTTTCTTTCGAATAACCTCTTTTACAATGGTTAGCGGATCACGATCTTTATATTCTTCTACTTCTTCCTTAGTTCTGTACTTCTGAGGATCAGACATTGAGTGCCCTTTGTAGCGGTATGTTCTCATTTCCAAAAGGTAAGGACCGTCACCTTTTCTCGAGTGCTCCGCTGCCTTAGTAAATGCCTCATGCACGGCCTCGCAGCTCATACCATCGACAGAGAGTGCAGGCATATCGTATGATTCTCCCAACTCGCTTAGGTTGGTTACGTTGGATGTTCTTTCTACAGAAGTACCCATTGCGTAGTTGTTGTTTTCTATCACGAATACTACGGGAATCTTCCAAGTCATTGCCATGTTGAACGTCTCGTGAAGAATTCCTTGGCGAACTGCTCCGTCGCCCATGAAACAATAGGTAACCTGCTTCTTTCCCAAATATTGGTCAGCGAAAGCGATTCCTGCTCCTAGGGCTATTTGTGCACCAACGATTCCATGACCACCAAAAAGATGCCTCTCTTTATCGAACATGTGCATAGACCCGCCTTTACCTTTGCTGAGTCCGGTCGTCTTACCGTAAAGCTCGGCCATAACGTATTTAGGGTCCGTACCTAATGCGATTGGGTGTGCATGATCTCTGTAGGCAGTGATCACTCTATCATCCTTATCCATGGCTGATACCATCCCAGCGAGAACAGCTTCTTGTCCGATGTAAAGATGACAGAACCCTCCGAATTTTTGCTGCACGTAAAGGTGACCGCACTTTTCTTCAAATCGACGCATCATCAGTATACTCTCGTACCACTTCAAATAGGTCTCTTTCGAAAACCCTGTCTTCTTTGCCGCAGTCTTCTTCGCAGGGGCTTTCTTGGTAGTTCCGTTTGTTTTTGTTGCCATTCTAATTTGACTTAAAGGGCACAAATATACAACTCAGTAGTTAGACTTTTTAAGGGTCTTGGTTTTATCCGATATCTTTTCCCAATCCTGCATCGAAAAAAGCCATAGGTAAAAGAGAGCGAGCATTTTCGACGATTGAAATGGGGCCGTTTGGTGCACCTGTAATAATTCTAATATCCTCACCTAGAATACGCTCGTATTCGAGCATTACTTGTCTGCACGATCCGCAGGGAGTCACTTCTGTATCTTGATCGGAAGAAATAGGTTGAGCCATGATGGCTAAGGCTTTGAAAGGAATGCTCGGATAGTTGGAGGCAGCGGCAAACAAGGCTACTCGCTCGGCGCACAAACCACTCGGATAGGCTATATTCTCTTGGTTACTTCCCATAACAATCTCACCGTTTTCTAACAAAACAGCAGCTCCAACGGAGAACTTACTGTATGGCGCATAAGCACTTTTGGATGCTTCAATGGCTCGATTGAATAGTAAACGATCATCGGCTGATAGTTCATCAGCAGATGCATAGCGTTGGTAACTTATGCGGATTTCTTTGTTCTCCATGGATTCCGAAAGTAGGAAAGAAAGCTTAAACTGACTGGATCAGGCAAGTGCAATAAGCACTTATCCCTTCTTCTCTCCCGACAAAACCTAACTTTTCAGTGGTGGTTGCTTTTATGGAGACGTCATCTATGTCGACCTCAAGTAAATTGGCAATCGCCTTTTTCATTTCGGGTATAAAAGGATTGATCTTGGGCTGCTGAAGGCAAATTGTGCAATCGATATTGGAAAGCATGAATCCTTTTTCCTTTACCAACTTATAGCTCTCGCGGAGAAGAATTTTGCTGTCTATTCCTTTGTATTTAGGATCGGTATCGGGAAAATTGAATCCAATATCTCGCAGATTGGCGGCTCCAAGCAGCGCATCGCAAATGACGTGAAGTAGCACATCAGCATCTGAATGCCCATAAGCCCCTTTGGAAAAATCAATCTTGACGCCGCCTAAAACGAAAGGATGCCCTTCCACCATCTGATGTACATCGTATCCGAAACCGACTTTAATCTTCATGAATTAGTTGGTAGCGTCGGGAGGAGGAGGACCGGAACTGTCAAAGGCTACTCGAAGTGTAAAGCGCAAGGTGTTTGCCAATGGATTCCTTTGTTCTGTTGGAATCAGGTAAGAAAGATCCAGACCAAATACATTATATCGGAAACCCGCTCCAATAGTGAAATATTGACGGTTTCCTTTAGTAGCGTGTTCGTGAAAGTATCCACCTCGAACTGCGAATTGATTCGCATACCAATACTCAAAACCAATAGAGTGGTTGATTTCTCTCAGTTCTTCTTGAAACACGCTTCCACCTTCAATCTCTGCATTTCCATCGGGATCAAGTACTACAGCTCCATCTTCATCGCGTATCGGACGGCCGGGGGCATCACTAAAAGAACCGAAAATAGCTTCAGCAACACCTACATCGGGATCTCTACCTGCAATTATCCTGGTAGGGTCATTTTGATCATAAAGGGCAGGAGAAGGCACAAGAAGCTTATTCGCATCGTAGGCAAACGTGATGGAATTGAATTGATCTAGATCAATTGTAAATGCACCACCCAATCTTAAGTTCATCGGAAGGAAATCCCGCTGAGCCGTATTGGTATAAGAAATCTTGTTACCGATGTTTGAGATAGCAATACCGAATGCCAAGGCAGCATCTTTATCTCCAAGAGAAATATCATCATCCTTGTAGTAACCTGAAAGGTCAACGGCAAAGGCATTGGCAGCTTTTGAATCAGCTCCACCAACATTTACACCACCTGTCAAATTTGAGTTAATCCAACGAGCGGTAATACCTCCTGAAAATTTACTCGAAAGTTGAAGTGAGTAGCTCACATCTAAGGCAAATTCAGCCGGCCTGAATGGCCTGATCTCAGTACCATTCTGGTCGGTAAAGATGATATCACCTAAGGTGAAGTAGCGAAGACTTCCACCAATTGCTGAAGTCTTGCTTATTTTCTTGTAACCTGACAGGTAGGCCAAGTTCATGTCATCTACAAGTTGTCTTAACCAAGGACTGTAAGAAAGAGAGAATTCCATTTCTTCTTCGGCAAAAGCCAATTTTGAAGCATTCCAGTGCTGGGCGTTTGCATCAGGAGACAATGCAACACCTACTTCTCCCATTGCTCCACTTCGAGAATCCGGACCAATAAGCAGAAAGGGGACGGCTGTAGTAATAGCGCGCAATTCGTCACAATTACTTCCGTTTACAGCCCCGGCACAGTCTACCGGATTTTGGGCCTTTACTGAAAGAACCGTAAGCCCAGTTATTACAAAAAGAAGAATCTTATTTTTCATGTGCAAAAATATTGCGGATGCAAATATAGTTAAATGAGTAGCTCAATCGAACTAATTGAGAATTACGAGTTTTTCGAACTTCATGTCTTTATCCCCTGTGGGGTTCTTAACTGACACTTTATAAACGTATGTTCCTGTAGCAAGTCGGTCGCCAAAATCATCGCGACCATCCCAAGGAATAGGTACGTTACGAAATCCTTCAGTATTGGATACAGTATTTATGGTTTTTACCAATTTCCCGGTTACGGTGTAGATTTCTATTAGAACATTTAGGAACTCTGAGCTTTGGTTGTGTTCGAAATAAAATTCAGTGTGTGTAGTGAACGGGTTGGGGTAATTAAGTACCCTCTCGATCGCTAAGCCTTCCGATTCGGCAACGATAAATTCGATATTTGATTTGCTCGAATTGTTGTGCACATCCCAAACGGTTAATTCCACCGAATGGTTTCCTGGAGATAATTCGTCAAATGGGAACTTCACGGAACCCCTTTGATAAGTACTCAAGTCTGAGCTATAGTAATCGTTCAGGACAAAAGTGTTGGCCACATCTCCATCCAAAACAGCGCTAATGTCATGCCCTATTCCGGTTCCTACCGTGTTTACTCCATTGGGATCAAAAATCTTGGCAAGAAGGATCGGCTCACTATCCGTATATCCTCCAAATACAAAGTTCTCATCATTCATGAACAGGTCAATCTCAGGCCCCTGCCCATCATTTACTGCATTTTCATCTCGATCTCCTATACTCAATCCGTCCTCAAACCCTGTAGCATCCTCAGTCTGGGAGTATGCATAAAAACTTATCCTTGCGGTTGTGTCTACTGCAAATGAAATGTCCTTTGGTAAAACGAAATCAAATTCAAACCGACCATTATTGACTTCAGCCAATCCTTTATAGACAACATCTTCTTGAGTTGGATAGGTGAAAACTGATCCTCCGTCATTACTTAAAGTATTGCGCTGCTTCACTCGATCGTAAACTGTGGCCTCAATCAAACCGTTGAAATTTGAATTGACCTGCCCCGATGCTGTGGTCACCGAACCAGCCACTCGCGCCACTCCGAGTGCCTTTAAGGTATCCACAGGGTTTCCAAGCGTATCGGTTATACTGGTAGCGAAAATATCATATTTAGGTATCGCCATAGGCAGCGCAGGATCACCTATCAAACTAAAGTTTCTATGATTAGGAGAACTTGAGGCTGAGATATTCTTGGTATCTCGATATACATCCCCCAACCGTGTGACAATTTCATTTTCGGGGCGAGTGAATAGTGCGTCATAAAAGGCTGTATTCAACTGAAAATTCGGACCTGCATATACCAAGCGAGTTGTTGTCAATAGCGCAACACCTCCACCTCCTGCATTTAATAGAACGTACTCCCCTGCTGAAGTTCTTATGGGATCATCGAATCTCGTAAACTCACATGTCGCCGTCATGAAAATCGGCATCTGATAGGTGTTGTCCCATTCAAGAATAGTAGGTATATCCAATATTCTTTCTTGCGCCCAACCAGTTTCCCCCCCATGGCCGATATAGTTAATGATAAACGCTCCGTTTCTCACTCTCCTATCAATCGCCTCATTTACGTCGGGATATCTATCTCCGCCGGGAGTTGCCACTTGCTGAAAAGCATCAGTAAATATTCGCTCTAGATTAAAGACTTTGGTATAGCTTTCAATCTGTGAGCTAATCGTCCTTGAATTTTGCATGTGATTGTTTAAGTCCTCGTCATCAGCCACTAATGCTATGATGTTTCTCCAAGAACCAAATGAGCTATTTGCGTCAGTGCAATTAAGACAATCCGAAGAAGAGGTTTCAATATACCTTCGTATTTTATTGACTACCGAGGATGCTTCCGCTGAATTCTTTACCACCAAGCGTCCTACGCTGATATCCATTAAGTCTGCATTCCCTTCGCCGTCATCGTCTGATAATAATCCGAAGTAATCATCACTGACAAAAGAGCTGGTAGGACTCAATGAATTTTCTGACTGATAGGTCGGAATCAAATTCGAATTATTGGCCGAGAAATTGAAATTGTCGTATGAACCATCCCCAAATAAAAGCAAGTATTTCGGAGCTAAGTCTTCATTGCCTCCTGCCCGATCGTAAAGCATTTTCATCAGCCATTTTATGGCAGTAACATCACGTATTCCGGAAGAAAATTCATTGTACACTTTATTAAGAGCGACAACCTCAACGTTCAATGGATCCACAGGATGGTTTCTATGTATTTCAGCAAGTTGCTCTGCCTGACTCACCAAAAAAGAAGGACTCACAATGACCATATCAATAGCTCCTTCTCCTCCCAACGCATGCAGGTTCTGATTTCCAACCGAGCCAAAAAGCCCTGGTTCTTTGAATAAAGCTCCGGTGAAAGCAACAAACTCCCTTAGCTCCTGCACCGGCAAGGTGAAGGACGCCATACTACCACTACTATTGTATTGTACTCGTTTGACATCAGCCGGGCTAGTGACTTCCCAAATTTCCTGCACGGAATTCGCATTAGCCAAGTTAAATCGTCCGATCTGCCCCTGCCCTAATGATTCGGCGTCTCTGAAAATCATTTGAGAACGCGCCATAGTCAGCTCTCGCCTGACATTTACATTAAACCAATCCAACCAACCCGAGGCCGAAGGAATCCCGCGCTTATCATAGGCAAAGCTGATATTTAAGGCTGATGAAGGAGTATTGGTGATAAGGGTTAAATCCCGTGTTCTAGCAAAGGCCGATACTACTCCTGAGCCTACAGAACTTATGCTCGTGGTCTGCGTTTCACCATTTACACCTATTTGAAAATTTGAAGAACCTGCCGTATTTCTAGAAATCACAGAGGCTCTGAGAGTGACTGGAGAATCCGCAATGTGATTGGGAAAAGTAAACCGTTCACCACTGTAAGTGTAAACCGTTTGAACGTCAAACTTCTCCCCATACCAAGTTCTACCGCTTTTCAAAACATTCTCTCTATCTACTTCTTGAAAAGCGTAATCATTAAAAGAGTTGATTTCTACTGTGGGCGAACTTCCCGAAGAAGAAAGATTCTGGATTCTCTTTGGTGGAAGGCCTGTATTGATTCCTATAAAGTAGTATGACGTATCGCTATACTCATGCTTTTCATGATCAAAAAGTCCTGATTCCTCATCGTAACTCCATCTATGCGGGCCTTTTGCGTAGAAGAGGATATAGTCTTCCTCGTCAAATAACTCGTCCGCTTCTCCTTCTATGTAAATGGCGTTTTGCAAGAGATCGTCAGGCCTTTCTATACTGTTATCATAGGGTAGCTGGCCGTATCCGTTGCCAAAAATATTCAGCGCCTGAGGGTTCAAAACATCCGTTTCAATTCCTAATGCTTCAAGCTCTGCAAGTGTCAGTTTGTAAACACCGTCTTCGACAACGCCAATTTTGTACCACTCGCCAGTAGCCATCACACTATTGTCAGCATAGATATTGGTTTTCGGTCTCCCAAAATCCTGAGCGGTGCTATAGCGTATTTCAAATTTTTCAATCGGAGCACCATCAGCTTGACTAAATGGAAGATATTCAACCATTAATTGAGGAATTCCCCTTTCATCTTTTACAACCCAAATCAGATTGTCTTCCCTATCCATATTCGAACCTAAATTTCGATCAAACTTGAAATTTTGTTTCGTTGCCAAAGGGTTAACAGAAACCGAAGTGACGCGTTGACCTTTATTCAATGGGATTTTCACCAGAGCTCTCGGAGTGTATCCATAACTAAGGATGTGCAAGGCTCCGTCAAAGGTGGGAACGACTACTGGCCCTTCCTCACTTTCAAAAGTGGCGGGGACTGTTTGCCAATTCAACTCAACAATTTGAGTTTGTTGAGCTGATAGATAAACTGAAAACACTATAAACAGCGTCAATAAAAAATAATTCTTACTCATCAGGTAGCGAGATTCTTTTTTACAATACAATCTTAGCGTGAATTTACACCGCTTAAGTTGTAACAATAATAAGAGAATGCAGTAATTTTATCCGTAAACATGGCCTAAACGCCAGCTACTTCCGAATTATTGCATATCCTTATGATTAACGGGAAAACCGCGAATAAAAAAATTCGTATACTTGGAGCTTTGAAAAAAACTGCATTTTCACCCCCATTTATGGTGCGTAGACTGACCTTTGTAACTCTTGCGATCTTTGTGTTCTGCGGCGTTTTGACAACGCCCGAGGTAAAGGCTCAAGACCCTACTTTCACGCAATTTTATGCGAATCCGCTGTATCTGAACCCTGCTTTGGCGGGTACAGCCACCTGTCCCAGAGTGGTTTTCAACCACAGAAATCAATGGCCTGCCTTATCGGGAAACTTTGTGACCAACAGCGTTTCTTACGATCAGTATGTAGATGCTGTAAGCGGAGGACTAGGACTTTACGTTCTAAGCGATAACGCGGGTAGAGGAACATTAACCCAATTTTCTATTAACGGTATCTATTCATATCAACTAGCACTGAGTGATAAGATATCTATGGTAGCAGGATTCCAAGCGAGCTACTTCCAGAGAAACCTCGACTGGGGTAGCTTAACCTTTGGAGATCAAATTGACCCGAGACGCGGGTTTATATACGAGACACAAGATACTCCAAGGGGTGGAAAAGTAGATAATGTTGATTTTAGCACAGGCTTTGTCATCTTTAGTGAAACCTTCTTCGGGGGTGTAGCCGTACACCACCTATTCGAACCGAATGAATCGCTAATTGTGCAAGAAGCACCACTTGAAAGAAAATATACCGTCCATGCCGGAGCAAAATTGCCCCTTGGAAAAGACATTAAAGGGACTACGGATACGTATATCTCCCCGAACATTCTTTACCAACAGCAATATGATTTCCAGCAAATCAATTTAGGTCTTTACATTCAAAAAGGGCCACTAATTGGTGGGGTGTGGTATAGATTTGAAGATTCGTTTATAATCTTGTTGGGAGTCGAAACAGATCGATTCAAAACAGGATATAGTTATGACCTAACCACCAGTCGCTTGACTACAGAGACGGCTGGCTCACACGAAATTTCTTTCGCTTTCAACTTTAACTGTAGGCCGAAGAAAAAGAAATTTAGGGCAATAAAGTGCCCCGCTTTTTAGTTTTTCAGTCTCAATTTGAATACCTGCATACTAGAAACCACAATTCCCATGAAAGTCTTTTCAGGAAAATTTTTAATAGTAGCCTTGATGGGTGGAGTAATCATCTCTACCTCATCTTGCAGTTACGAAAGCTCAAGCGCCACAGGTTGGAATTACAACGATCCTGCCAATGGTGGATTTGAAAAAGTCCTCTATACCGAACAAGAAACAGGTCCTGGTCTGATTTTAATCGAAGGAGGAACATTCACTATGGGTGCTACCGAAGAAATGGTGATGAAGGATTGGAACAATATCCCGCGAAGAGTTACCGTATCTTCCTTTTACATGGACGAAACTGAAGTGACCAACGTTTACTGGTTGGAATACTTATATTGGTTGCGTCGAGTGTACGGAGCTGATTACCCGGAAATTTACAGGAAAGCTCTTCCTGATACATTGGTGTGGCGATCTCGGTTGGCATACAATGAACCTTATGTCGAGTATTACTTGCGCCATCCTGCATACAACGACTACCCTGTGGTAGGTGTAAATTGGCTTCAAGCCAATGACTTCTGCGCTTGGAGATCTGACCGGGTGAATGAAGCGATTTTAATCCGTGAAGGATTAT
>CAZKXG010000002.1:35780-41420 GCA_964556465.1 uncultured Cryomorphaceae bacterium
CATTTCCCGCAACAAATTAACGAAGACCATTTTGATACAGATGCCTATTTGGCGGGACAGTACGAAAGCGGGAAGCGAGTAGATGGCCTGTCAGATTTGGATCCTGATCAAGAGTTCAGGAATGTGCGAATGGAAGATGGAATTCTCTTACCGAGATATCGCTTACCAACTGAGGCTGAGTGGGAATTTGCAGCATATGGCTTGGTTGGAAACTCTTTCCAAGAACTAGTAACCGAAAGAAAAGTCTATCCATGGAATGGTCACTACGTTCGTGAAGGAGATAACAACAGCCGGTTTTACGGTGAGCTTGTGGCGAACTTCGTAAGAGGAAAAGGTGACTACATGGGTGTGGCCGGAAGTCTCAATGACAATGCAGACGTCACAGCACCGGTTTATGCTTATCAGCCGAATGACTACGGTCTGTACAATATGGCTGGAAATGTGAGCGAATGGGTAATGGATGTGTACCGTCCTCTAAGTCCTGAAGATATGGATGAATTTCGTCCATTCAGAGGAAACGTGTACAAAACTAAAGTCCTTGATAGTGAAGGTTCAATTGATGATAAACTTACTGTAGTGACTTACGACGTAGAAGGAGTAAACCAATACATCAAAGACTTTGACGAAGAAACTCAAGGAAAATTGAATCCTGAAGAAGCTCAACTCATGGAAAACCTTAATTCTTTTAGCGAACAAGCTTTGGAAAGAATGAATGAAGGCAAGCCGGATGAAGCATACACATTGGTCCGTGATGCCATTCAGGCCATTCGCACAAGCGGTGTGAGAATCGCTCCGGAACTTCTAAGTGGAGTTGGAAATTTTGTTGAGGACACTCCAGGTAATGTGAGAATGAGAAAAGTTCGTCCGGAAGAAAACATTGACAGAGACAATTATCGCTTAGCGGATAACATTGACTACAAAGACGGAGACTTCAATTCGAGCATTAACTACACATCTCCAAATGCGGATGAAGCTTCTATGTACGATTACGGAAATACAACGCTGATAAGCAATAGAGCGAGAGTTTATAAAGGTGGTAGTTGGAGAGATCGCGCTTATTACTTGAGCCCTGGCACCAGACGCTTTATGGACGAAAGAAAAGCAACAGCAACTATTGGTTTCAGATGTGCAATGGACAGAGTAGGAAGCCCGGTAGGTTTCAACCAGTCCAGATAAAAACTCTGTTAAATAAATTTTTCAAACACCCGATCGTCTTGGTCGGGTGTTTTTATTTTTGGACCTATGGAAATCCAAGATCTCTATAAGATTTATCTCAAAACTCCTCGCGTAACAACCGATACTCGGAAAGAGGTAAAGAACACCATCTTCTTCTGCCTAAAGGGGCCAAACTTCGACGCGAACTCTTTTGCGCTCACTGCGCTTAAGAGAGGTGCGGCTCACGTCGTTGCTGATGACCCTCAGCTTTGTAAAAATGCAAACATCACTATTGTGGATAATGCATTGACTACTTTGCAGAAACTCGCTCGCCATCACAGAGATCAATTTAAATTTCCTGTTATTGGCTTGACAGGTAGCAATGGAAAAACAACCAACAAGGAACTTATAGCCGCAGTCCTATCTCGGAAGTACCGAACCTACTTCACTCAAGGTAATTTAAACAACCATATCGGTGTCCCACTCACTCTGCTGTCCATACCGCTTGAAGCGGAAATGGCTGTCATCGAAATGGGTGCAAACGCTCAAGGAGAGATCAGAGACTTGAGTAATATCTCCGATCCGGATTTCGGGATGATCACCAATATAGGCAAGGCCCATCTTGAAGGTTTTGGCGGAATTGAAGGTGTAAAAAAAGGGAAATCAGAACTCTACAAACATATAATGGCGAAGGGTGCCAAGCTCTTCGTTAATGGAGAAGATGACATTTTGATGGATCTGTCTGCCGGCATCGAACGCACTCTTTTTGGATCTAAGAAAAGCTTCTACTGTAGTGGATCTATCGTGAAACGAAAACCTTTTATTTCATTTGAATTTGAACACAAGGCTCATTCATCAGGTGAAATTAAAACCCATTTGGTTGGTGCTTACAACATTTCAAATCTTATGGCAGCCGCTTGCATTGGGTGCTATTTTGGTGTTGCGATGAAAGACATAAGTTCGGCACTCAAAGATTACATGCCTAACAACAACCGATCTGAGATGGTTGATACAGGCAAAAACAAACTAATTCTCGATGCTTATAATGCAAACCCAAGTAGCATGGAGTTGGCCATCAGCAATTTTGCTGAAATGGATCACGAGCCAAAGCTTGCTCTGATCGGCCATATGCTAGAATTGGGGAAGGAGTCCAAAGCTGAACACCAAAAGCTAATTGACCATTTGTATGACCTTAACCTCAAAACCGTTTTGGTCGGGAGCAACTTCGCTGAATGCAACAAAAAAGGGTTTCACTATTGTGAAACCCCTGAGGATCTGAAAGCATGGCTTCAATCCAATTCAATAGAAAACCACCTAATCATTGCCAAAGGCAGTCGACTGGTAGCCATGGAAAGAGCAGCAGAATTTCTTTAGTCTTTTAATAACGTTCTCGAGATTACCACCTTTTGAATCTCGGATGTTCCCTCATAAATCTGAGTAATCTTTGCGTCGCGCATTAATCGCTCAACGTGGTATTCTTTCACAAAACCATAACCTCCATGGACCTGTACTGCTTCGACAGTCACATCCATCGCAACTTTCGAGGCAAATAATTTGGCCATTGAGCTGGCATAATCGAAGTTCTCACCGTTATCTTTTTGTTGTGCGGCTTTCAAACATAGCAAACGAGCTGCTTCAATCTCAGTAGCCATATCAGCCAGCTTGAATGCTATGGCCTGGTGTTGATGAATCGGTTTACCAAACGCTTGTCTTTCCTTGCTATATGCCAATGCCAATTCGTAGGCACCACTGGCGATTCCAAGTGCTTGAGCAGCAATTCCTATTCGTCCCCCTGAAAGGGTTTTCATGGCGAACTTAAATCCAAAACCATCTTCGCCTAACCTATTTTCCTTCGGAACTTTCACATCTTGAAACATCAAGGTGTGGGTATCGCTTCCTCGAATTCCTAATTTATCTTCTTTAGCCCCGAGTTGAAATCCTTCCATCTCTCTTTCTACAATGAGACAGTTAATCCCTCTGTGGCCCTTGTCTGCATCCGTCTGTGCGATTACCAAATAGATGGAGGCAGTTCCACCATTGGTGATCCAGTTCTTGGTACCGTTCACCAGGTAGTGGTCACCTTTATCTATGGCCGTGGTTCTTTGCGAAGTTGCGTCAGATCCAGCTTCGGGTTCACTCAGGCAAAAAGCACCAATTTTTTCACCCGTAGCCAATGGCACAAGGTATTTTTGCTTTTGCTCCTCAGTTCCAAATTTTTCCAAGCCCCAGCAAACCAAACTATTATTTACTGACATGCAAACGGATGTTGATGCATCTACCTTCGATAGCTCTTCCATTGCCAAAACATAGGAAACAGTGTCCATCCCGCTTCCGCCATATTTTGGATCAGTCATCATTCCCATAAAACCTAGCTCAGCTAATTGTTTTACTTCATCTTTGGGAAATCTTTGTTCGTTATCGCGTTCAATGACGCCGGGCTTCAAAACATTCTGAGCAAAATCCCGCGCCGCGTCTCTTACTGCAATTTGCTCTTCAGTCAATTGAAAATTCATAATTTATCGTGGTTTAATTTTCAGCGTCGCAAATTTACAGTTTAATTGAAAACAGAATTTATGCAGTCAAAATCACCCTACTCTACTGATTATCAATTCGGAATTGGCGCAATGACCGGAACGTCTCTGGACGGTTTAGACTTGGCTTTGTGCAAATTTGATGAGAACGGATATGAAATTCTCGATTTTAATTGCTTTAAACTCCCGGCTAAATTGAGAGAAGACCTGACTGATGCCTACACAAAAGACAGTCGTGAGTTTTTTAAGATTGAACATGATTACTCCCATTTTATCGCTGAAGCGATTCGGGGTTTTTTCAAAAAAACAGGAAAGCGAGCAACGTTTGCGGGAATACACGGGCAAACGATTTTTCATGAACCACAGTCTCAACTCACGGTTCAAATGCTAAACGGAGGATTGCTGGCCGCGAAAACAGGACTAATAACAGTCTGCGATTTTCGTCGGTCAGATATGGCGCTTGGAGGTCAAGGTGCACCTTTAGTTCCAATTGGAGACAGGGATCTTTTTGGCGAATACACAGCATGCCTTAATCTAGGTGGATTTGCAAATTTAAGTGCTGAGGTTGATGGAGCCAGAGTCGCTTATGATATCTGCGCGGTCAATATCGTTCTTAACGGCTTGGCAAAATATGAAGGAAAAGACTACGATGACCGAGGTCAAATGGCTGCTTCGGGAAAGTTAAACAGAGAACTTTTAAAACAATTGAATTCTTTGACCTTTTACAAGGCGAAGCCGCCAAAATCATTGGGAAGAGAATGGGTAGAAAACCAAATACTCCCTCTTCTTGCAGGAGTTGAAAACAGTGTAGCTTTGCGCACCTTTACCGAGCATGCCGCTCGACAAATTGCTACCAATCTCCCAAGAAAAGGAAAAGTCTTGTTGACAGGAGGTGGTGCCTACAACGATTTTCTAATTTCCTTGGTCAGGGCACAGATGCCCGAACTTGAGATAACCATTCCAGGTAAAAAACTTCTAGAAGGAAAAGAGGCTTTGATATTCGCGTACTTAGCCAAGTTGAGATTAGAAGGTGAAATAAATGTTTTGGCGTCTGCAACAGGTGCTTTTCGAAATTCTTCTTCAGGTGCAGTTTATTTCCCCTGAATCAGAGACATAATTTAAGACAGAACATTCTTGAGGCAAGTTCGCTTTTGATATATTTGCGCGTCATTAAAAAAACCCTCATGAGAGACCTCCTGAAAAAATTTGAAGAACGCTCCCCGGAAATAGTTTTTGAATGGAGCGATCCCGAAACAGAAGCAGTAGGCTGGGTAGTGATCAACAGTCTCAGAGGAGGCGCTGCGGGAGGTGGCACAAGGATGAGAGTCGGTTTAGACCGCCGCGAGGTTGAATCATTGGCAAAGACAATGGAAGTAAAGTTCACCGTCTCAGGACCACCGATAGGTGGAGCAAAAAGTGGGATCAACTTCGACCCACAAGACCCTCGAAAGCACGGTGTTTTGCAGAGATGGTACAAAGCAGTGACACCACTTCTCAAAAACTATTATGGAACCGGGGGTGACCTGAATGTGGATGAGATCCACGAGGTGATTCCAATTACTGAAGATTATGGGCTTTGGCATCCTCAAGAAGGTGTGGTAAACGGACATTTTAACCCGAGAGAAAATGAAAAAATTCACCAAATCGGTCAATTGCGTTTTGGCGTTTCTAAAGTAGTTGAAGACTCTCATTATTCTCCTGATCCTTCTCGGAAATTTGTTGTTGCTGATTTGATAACGGGCTATGGCGTAGCGGTAAGCGTAATGCACCATTATGCCCTTAGAGGTGAGGATTACAAAGGAAAAAGAGCCATCATTCAAGGCTGGGGAAACGTTGGGGCCTCAGCTGCGTATTATTTGGCGCAAGCGGGAATTTCTGTAGTCGGAATTATCGATAGAGCAGGCGGATTGATCAAACAAGAGGGAATGGCATTTGATGAGGTGAAAACGCTTTT
>CAZKXG010000002.1:41430-51135 GCA_964556465.1 uncultured Cryomorphaceae bacterium
ACAGAAACGGAGGTCTGATCAACCCGCAGGGCTTAACGTTTGAACAAGTTCGACAGCTTTTCTTGGATAAAGAAGGTAATGCTTTGACAGGTCAGAATCTTTTGTCATTCGATGATGTCAATTCGAAAATATGGGATACAAAAGCAGAAATTTTCCTCCCTTGCGCAGCATCGAGATTGATCACCAAAGATCAAGTGGACCGAATGAGTAATGCAGGCCTTGAAGTAATTGCAAGTGGCGCGAATGTTCCTTTTGCCGATTCAGAAATTTTCTTCGGGCCGATTATGGAGTATACAGATAAAAAAGTAAGTATCATTCCCGACTTCATCTCAAACTGCGGAATGGCCAGAGTATTTGCCTATTGCATGGGTAAGGATGTTGAGATGAGTGATGACGCTATTTTCTCAGATACCTCAGACATCATCAAAAACGCCATTCGGGCTGTTATAGATAAACATCACAAGAAAACAAATATGGCGGAGACTGCTTTTGAGATAGCTCTCTCGCAACTCGTATAAGATGGAGATAGCAATTGTTGTAGTTTTTGTCCTCGGCTATTTAGCCATTGCATTGGAGCATCCTTTGCACATTGACAAGGCCGCCTCTGCATTAATCTTGGGTGTAGTCTGTTGGGCCCTGTTCGTCCTCGGAGTAGACGCCATTCCTGCATTTTTGGAACATGACTATTCGGTCTTTCAGGATGAGAATGCCATGCTTGCGGCCAATGAGGTGAAGCCGATGTTTTTGGAACACAGGCTCCTTCATCACCTCAGTGAAATCGCCAGTATTCTCTTTTTCCTGATGGGTGCGATGGCAATAGTCGAAACGGTGGATGCTCATGAGGGATTCCGCGTGGTCACCGACAAAATTAAAACTACGAATAAGGTTAAGCTACTATGGATTTTAAGTATTCTGACCTTCTTTTTTAGTGCTGTTTTAGACAACTTAACGACCACGATTGTAATGGTTTCACTGTTGCGGAAGTTGATCGAAGACAAAAAGACACGCTGGTTCTTTGTCGGCTTCTTGGTCATTGCTGCAAATGCAGGGGGAGCATGGTCTCCTATCGGGGATGTGACGACGACTATGCTTTGGATTAAAAAGCAATTGCCTTCGACCCCTTACATTATTCAGCACCTTATATTACCTAGTTTGGTCACGGTATTAGTTCCGTTGATCTTCCTTAGCTTCAGAATGAAAGGAGATGTTACACGTCCTGCCGAACGTGGCAAACACGACGAAGATAATCCGGCTTCCGGCAAAGAACGAATGATCATTTTCGTACTAGGGGTATGCGGTTTATTGTTCGTTCCCGTATTCAAAACAGTAACTCATCTCCCTCCATTTATGGGAATGATGTTGAGTTTGGGCGTAATATGGATCGTTACGGAAATTATGCATAAGCGCAAGAGTATGGAGGCCAAAAAGCAATTAACCGTTCTTTGGGTGCTTCGTAAGATCGACACAGGGTCAGTTCTATTTTTCTTGGGTATTCTTCTCGGGGTTGCTGCCATGCAGGAGGCAGGTCTCTTGCGTCAAGCGGCCGGTTGGCTAGATACAACGATAGGAAACATATACGCAATCAATTTAGCAATCGGGCTGCTCTCAGCCATTGTTGATAATGTGCCACTTGTAGCAGCAGCTCAGGGAATGTATCCTATTGCTGCAGAAGGTGTATTCGCTGCGAATGGCGACTTCTGGCTTTTCCTTGCTTATTGTGCAGGTACGGGAGGAAGTGCTTTGATCATCGGATCAGCTGCAGGAGTAGCAGCTATGGGTCTCGAGCGTATCGATTTTATCTGGTACATGAAGAAGCTTTCACTGCTTGCTATCCTAGGCTATTTAGCAGGAGCCGGAGTATTCATACTCTTTAGTGCATAATTTGTTTGCCACCCCGTCGTTTATACCCCATATCTAAACTATCCTTGTTTGCATGAATACACCCTTCATTTTGCAAATCAATCCTAGTGTAGCGACTGACAGCCTCGCCACAGGTGAAGTGACAGAAGAAACGCTATCGATTTTAGAACTCCTCCAAGGAGGTGGCTGGTACATCATGATACCACTTGCCATCCTTTCGGTGCTTGCGATATACATATTCGCCGAAAGGTGGATGGCCATATCCAAAGCACAGAAAGAGGACAAAGACTTCATGAATCGAATTAAAGATTACGTGAGCGACGGAAAACTTGAAGCTGCTCGCAGCTTTTGCCAATCAAGCAATACGCCGATAGGTCGGATGCTGGACAAAGGTATAGCCCGAGTAGGAAAGCCGATGGACGACGTAAGCGCCTCGATTGAAAATGTGGGGAAGCTCGAAGTTTACAAACTCGAAAAAGGTCTTGCACTTCTCGCCACAGTTGCATCATTGGTATTATCGCCTACATTGCCTACAACACGCTTGTCGTAAAAGTAGATAAGGTAGTTCACCGAATGGAAGCACGATCTATTGAGTTTATCGATTTACTTGAAGAACCAGGAAAGTAAGCGATATGGATCTGAGATCTCGAAATAAAGTCGATCCAAGTTTTTCCATGTCTTCCATGACAGACTTGGTGTTCTTGCTTTTAATTTTCTTTATAATCATATCTACTCTCGTTAGCCCCTATGCGCTGCCTGTAGATTTGCCCGTGAGTAAAAACCGATCGGATGATAAGCAACCCATCGCACTTCGAATTGATGAGGATCTGATCTATTCGGTGGACAATGAAATCATTGACCCGCTTGCTTTGGAGTCAACTTTGGCGGCAGAATTGCAAGGAATTGAAAAACCCGGAATTATTCTTCACGTTGACCAAAAGGTGCCCACCGGAAGGACGGTTGAAGTTTTGGATATTGCCAAGAGAAATCAATGGAAAATAGTTTTGGCTACAAAGCCTGAATAAATGCAGACCCAAGAAGAGACAAAGAGAAAGACCAAGGCGGTCATCGTAACCATTGCATTTCATGCGGTGGCTTTGATCTTATTCATCTTTTTTGGACTAAAGCAACCCAATCCACTTCCCGAGGACACCGGAGCCTCAGTAGAGTTTGGTTGGGACGAAGACGCAGGTGGGCCAGACATTTTTAGTCCTACCCAGCAAGTTCAACAACCAGAAACGGTGCAGGAAAGCCAGCCTGAAGTCGTGGAAGATCCGGTAGATCAAGTGGCGGAAGAAACAGAAAGTGAAATCGCCGTGCCGAAGCCATCCGAGACAAAGCCAAAGCCTGTTGAGGAGGAGAAGCCAGAGGAACCTGTTGAAAAACCAAAGCCCAAACCTACCATTAGCGATCAACTTAACGATGCGCTCCAGTCCTTGAATGAGACAAACAATCCGGGAACAGGTCAAGGAGAAACCACCGGGGATGGTGATCAGGGAAATCCTAACGGCACCGACGGAGATGGAATGATAGGCAGTGGAAGCGGAAGCTGGCAATTGGATGGCCGGAGCATGCTACCGGGTTACGGAACCAAAATATCCACTACCAAAGAAGAAGGTATAGTGGTGATGAATATTTGGGTGGATAAAAACGGGAAAGTCACAAAGGTGCAACCCAATCTGCGCGAATCGAATACCACTTCTCAATACTTGATCAATCTGGCCAAAAATGATGTCTTGAATAACTTCAAGTTCAATGGCGACCCGGACGCTGCCATTTCGCAGCGGGGAAAAGTGCGCTACGTATTTCAACTTAAGTGATGGATTACCACGAAACCGTTGATTATTTGTTTAGTCAACTCCCCATGTTTCAGAGAGTGGGAGCAGCAGCATACAAAGCAGATTTATCCAACACCATCGCTATCTGCAAAATTTGCGATAACCCCCAACAAAAGTTTAAATCGATACATGTAGCAGGCACAAATGGAAAAGGTTCAGTGGCACATGCACTGGCTTCGATTTTTCAAGCTTGCGGTTACAAGACGGGGCTGTTTACTTCACCTCACCTCAAGGATTACCGAGAACGCATCAAGATCAACGGAGAGATGATCTCAGAAGATTACGTTGTCGACTTTGTGCAAAAATTTAAAGAAGAAGATCATGACTTAAAGCCATCGTTTTTTGAATTGACCTGCGCAATGGGCTTTTCCTACTTCGCCGATCAAGAAGTAGACATCGCAATTCTGGAAGTAGGCATGGGTGGGCGATTGGACTCGACCAATGTGGTAGTTCCAGAGTTATCGGTTATCACACATATCAGCAAGGATCATCAACAGTTTTTGGGCGATACCATAGAGTTGATTGCCGCCGAAAAAGGTGGAATTATAAAAGATGGCGTTCCGGTAGTGATCGGAGAAAACACATTTTCGGTGAGGCAAGTGCTGGAAGGTATCGCCACCAATAAAGGATCTTCACACTACGATGTTTTTGCCAATTCGCCTATGCTCGAAACCGACCTTAAGGGGTCGTATCAGCGTGAAAATATGCGAACCGTTTCAATGGCAGTTCGTGCTTTACGCGAAAAGGGTTGGAATCTTCCACAAGAAAAAGTTGAAGAAGGCGCAAAGTCAGTGGTCTCGAATACGGCATTGCGAGGCAGATGGGAAATCATAGGCGAAATGCCAACGGTCATTACCGATGTTGGACACAACGAAGCAGGGGTTCAACAGGTGGTCGATCATTTACGTAAACAAACCTATGTACGATTGCACATAGTTTGGGGAATGGTAGGTGACAAGGATTGCAAGGCAATATTATCACTGTTACCTAAATCTGCTACATACTACTGGTGCAAAGCTGATATACCACGCGGAAAGGACGCTGAAGAACTTGCCAATGAGGGCAGCAAGCACGCACTGCTCGGGAAAGTATACTCCTCAGTTTCAGTTGCATTGGAAACCGCTAAAAAAGAAGCACAGCTTAACGATCTTATTTTTGTCGGGGGGAGCGTTTTTGTGGTAGCTGAGGTAATTTGAGGTCGTAGAATATTTTTTTCGTCTACAGAGTTTGCTACGATAAAAAATCACCTATATTTGCACTCCCGAAAACAAAAAAGGGCGATTAGCTCAGTTGGTTCAGAGCACCTGCCTTACAAGCAGGGGGTCGTAGGTTCGAATCCTACATCGCCCACAATAACAGCAAGGGGTTCAGGTTTTAACACCTGAGTCCCTTTTTTTATTCGCTCGGTTTTCGCACGGTTTTTTTTTAGAGAGAACATAAATTTCGTTTTATCTTTCTATTTCGTAATTGTAGCATGAATTTTGACTAATTCCTCTTTCATGATCACTTTGCTTAAGACCTTGTTCAACTTCTTTTCTGTGTTCGTTTCTTATGCTTGGCCTATTGCTTTGAGCCCTAATATCAAAGGCATTGTACTGCTCCTTAATTCTTTCATTTATATTGCTCAGATTAGATTCCAACATTTCTAATTCTTGGATAATCGAATCTCTTTTACCTGAAACTCTTGCCCACCAGTTGTTCTTATTGACCATTTCTAGTTTAAGTTCCTCTATTCGCGAATTAAGTTCGTTTAGACTGTAATAGTCGTTGAGCCTATGAGTTAGAAGTTGTTTTCTTCGTTCAGTCTTTTGTTCCCAATCACGGAGCTTATCTAAATGCTCCAAATTGAATTCATTTTCCTCAATATTTGAACGGAATTCGTCATACTGATGGGATTCACCATTTTTCGAGATCTCGTGATTCGGAATTTTCTGATTAAAAGTTAAACTAACCGATTGTTCCTGAGGGGTATTATTTTGAGACGAGAGTCTCGAAGGTTCAAGCTCGTCTGTAGTTGTATTCGAAGTCGGTTCATTCTTCTCAACTAGTTGCGTGTCTTTACGAGATTGAGCTTGTGCTTTCAGCAATTCTTGTGCGTTCCTAACGTCTTCAACATCAGAAATCTTCTCCTGAATTTCCTTGGCCTTAAGGCTTTTGATCTGTCGAGAAAGGCTATGCACCTTGCCGTGTTCATCGACCAGAACAAAGCCGCGTCTGTCGCCTTTAGAAAGCGTATATCCTTCATCCTGAATAGCCGTTTGAAAATCTTTACCGTTTTTGGATTGTAGGAATAGCTGTTCGATCAACTTGGCACGCTCGCTTCTCGCTTCGCGATGTTTGACAAGGGCTAATTGTCGGTCTTGCTTAGCTTCGGCTCTGCGCCTTTCATTGTTGATAACCCTTTGTTCACAATAGATTTTGCCATTATCTTTTTCCAGTTTTTCAGCCCAATTCGAAGTAGTCAAATAATCATAAGACGGTGCAACCAGCTTGCCTGTTTCGGGATGAACGACATTACAGATCACGTGAACATGGGGGTGTTCTGTATCATTATGAGCCACAAAGACAGCCTCATGATCGGAGAGCCCTAAGCGTTGCAAAACGGTCATAGCTGATTCTTGCATCACTTCACGCGTTGGCTTTTCTTCGGGATGCCAACTTAAAGAATAGGAGTAAACCGCACCAGAGGTGCTTTTACGCCCTGTTTTTACCACACCTGCCTGATCTTTCAAACGGTCGGCATTTTTGGCGGTGTAGGCCATCCAGCCCATTGCCTTTTTAGGATCATCAGTCGGTAAGTTGTGCGTGTGCGTCCACTCAACCCGTTCATTGGATTTGGACTCCTTATCGTGCAAGTAATAGAGTCCCGCCCCCTTAAAGCTATGTCCGCGTTTCGCAATTCTAGGGATCATGGCTAAACCTTTCCAATAAAATGAGTGAGCAAAACATCAAGTTTTTGCCAAAGAGTTTTCAATTCGGCTGGCGCATTACCAGTTGAGTTAAACTTCTTGGTCGCCTGATTGAGATTAATGCCGATTTTTCGTAGCTGTTGCACAGCTTCAAAATCGATTTGGCTCTCGCGAATGTTGATCTTTCCGCGCAAGGCCATGTGACGTAAATATTCGCTCATGGACATACCAGCTTGCTTTGATCGTGATACGATCATCTCTTTTTCTTTTTGCGTGCAACGCACAGGCGGAAGCACAGTCGATAGCTTTTTGCTATCGTCTTTTGTGGGACGTGCCATTGGTACTCCTTTGAATTTATGTTGATTTAAAACTTCTTGCTACTGGCGATGGCCGTGAGTTCATTTCTGACCCAACTGGGGATGCAACGGGGTGTTAAAGCCCCTTGCCGAGATAGCGTTTTTGTATATACAAAAACATATCTCGCTACTCGCGATTTCCAGTATCTACCGTGAAGCTACAAAGTGACGCTCTATGCTCCAAACCCCGCCAATCGTTAGGTTCAGGGCGAAAAATGCTCCTTGAATTGATATGGTGCAATGTAATAATGTGATCCGAAATAGTGGTTCAATTTGGATCGATATGAACCAAAAACAAAAAAGACCTGTTAACTTTTATTAACAGATCTTATTAAAGCTCACTCTCCATTTGAGGGGAAAGTATCAGAATTTGCTTAGGTCTTATATGGCCGCGTTTTTGAATTGTTCTTTTTAAGAAAATCGGATTCATATTGTTTTTGATTCTTTTTCTGCCTATCCCGAATTTCTTTGTTTTGACGTTCAAATTCATGACCCATTTGAAATGGACCTGGTCCAGTATTATTAAAGCTCATATTTTTTCTATTAAAATTAGGCAAAACTTTCGTTTATAGAAAGCAACAACACAACTGGGTTAAAACTAGAACTCTAAAGATTCTATCTTTTAATATCATTGGGTGCTGTCCTTGAATAGCTATTTGGCAGATTTTTGCGGTATACGAGTTTCGTGTTACTGTCTGCCTTGGCCCACCAAAAGAGACTTGAAAGTGTTATCACTGAGATGAAGAAATCGCTTAATAATTGTACCACACTCTGTCCCACAAAATCCCCTTGCTACCAAAATTGAAACTCTAATTATTTAATTTATTCAATGACTTAAAAGGATTACCTAGAACAATTTAATCCCTCAGTGTCCGCCACTGAACTTATTAAGCTCGCTTCTACAGCGAGCTTTTTTCATGCCTAAAGCGTTGATATTATTGGATGTCAGGTATTTTCTCTAAGGTTAGACGAAGTAGTCTATCGACATTTTTTGCTTGACATGTCCCACCGTTTGTACCACAATATGTTTCACAGCTTAGTCATTGTTGAGGCAAAAATGTACCTAAAAAAGCGCGGAAATACCTTTCATTTTCGAAAGCGAGTGCCCAAAGAGTTCCAATCTTTTTTCACCAAGACTGATATTCAAGTCCCACTAAACACCGATAGTGAAAAAGCCGCTCAGCAGCGTGCGCTTTGTTTTAATCGATTGCTCGATGACTTTTGGTACGATTTAGCAGTCTCAGGAACCGATAAGGCTCAGAACAAATACAAAAAGATGCTCCTTCATGCAAAAATGTGCGGTTTCCAATACGTTCCTATGAAAAAGATCACTAAAGAGTCATCGGCCACCAATTTTATTGGAAGAGTCGATCTTGCCTCCAAGATGCCTGAGCCAATCGCTAAAAGTATCTTGGGAAGCACTAAAAGGTCAGCGTTGAACTTATCCAAAGTTCTCGAAATATTTATTACCCATGAACGGGGAAACCTCACCTCCCATTCGGACAATCAAATTCGCAAATGGGAAAACCCCCGAAAAAAGGCGTTCAAAAACCTCATAGCAGTGGTTGAGGATAAAGACCTTCATTCCTTGACCCGCGAGGACATTCTCAAATTTCGTCAATGGTGGATCGATAAAATTCAAAAAGAGAATAAAACTGCTAATTCCGCCAACAAAGATTTCAACCATTTACAAAAAGGCATCTCCATTGCCGCCGATAATATGGGGATCAATGTTCCTGTAGAATCGTTATTCAAAAAAATCAGACTGACAGAAGTTCAAAAGAAAAGACGCTATCCCTTTGAAACGTCCTTTATTCAAAATACTCTTCTAGCTTCTGATCTAGCCAATTTGGATGAAGAGTGTAGACTATTTATTTATGCCATGTCAGACACTGGTGCACGGATTAGTGAGCTGGTCGGCCTTGAATACGATAACGGTGATATAAATCTTGACGCCCTTATTCCGCACATCAAAATCCGACCAAACAACACGCGGAACTTAAAAACGCCACAAAGCGAACGCGACTTGCCTCTTGTTGGTGCTTCGCTATTTGCCTTCCAAAAACTTGAAATAGGATTTAGCCAGTACCATGGTAAGGCCGATCATATATCCAACACGATCAATAGAATTTGTCGTCGCGATGGGATTTTCCCATCCGCACATCATAGCCTCTATTCCCTTCGGCATAGTTTTGAAGACCGTTTAACCGCTATTGAGCCACCAGATAAAGTCCAAGCTGAATTGATGGGGCATAAATACCATCGCCCTCGCTATGGACATGGCGCAAGCCTTGAGCAAAAAAAGCTATGGCTAGAAAAGATCGCTTTTAAAGTTGGTTGATCTGACCACTCCCACACTGGCAATGTTTCGAACTCTTTCCATCGTTTTCATGTTTTCTTTTGCTGAAACAAGCTCTCTTTCAGCGCGTATAAAGATGGGTAAAAATTCTTCGCCAAGACGTTCTACCAATATAGCAGCTTGCCTAACTGTTATTTCCCACTGTTCAATTGGGACCTGATCACCCTCATTGTATTGACGTTTTAAACTGTAGGGCTTTTCTGTTTGATCAAATTCGTTGATATGCTCGATCAGGTTGCGTTCTATCCATTTCTCCAAAGCATGCCTTGCATTCCATTGTTTCGATTTATATCCCATACACACCTCATTGTCGTTGAAGGGAATTCAGATACTCAACCGCTTGATTTGCTTGTGCAGCGGCTTTGAAGATGTGCTTTTTGTCG
>CAZKXG010000003.1:0-1137 GCA_964556465.1 uncultured Cryomorphaceae bacterium
AGTCGGAAAATGGGTTGAGCCTGTCATCAGACCGCTTGGATATGATTGGAAAATCGGAATAGCCTTGATATGCAGCTTTGCAGCCAGAGAGGTATTTGTAAGTACGATGGCAACCATATACAGTATCGGAGCTGATAGCGAAGATATCCAAACACTACAACAGTTGCTGAGTACTGAAAAAAGAGATGACAACGGTGAACCAACATTTACTTCAGCTACAGTTTGGTCCTTGCTGGTCTTCTATGCATTTGCCATGCAGTGCATGAGCACTATAGCTATTGTAAAACGGGAAACGAAAGGTTGGAAGTGGCCTGTTATCCAAACTGTATATATGACAGTCTTGGCATATGTTTCAGCCTTATTTGTTTATCAGTTGCTTTGTTAACTTTGTGGTATGCAAGAGGCCGTCGTATTCATTCTTTTTTTTGGTGTAATTGCCTATTTCGCTTACAGCCATTTCTCTAAAAGAAATTCCACCGGTTGTTCTTCCTGCGAATTCAATGAAGAGACGAATTAGTTTTCGCATTTCTCGACGTATGGTTTGCCAAACCTTCCTATCTAACTCTTGTTCTAATTTCTAAAACCCTAAATTATGATCAAACAATTCTATTTTATACTTCTGACAGCTACTGTTTTTTTCTTCTCGTCATGCGGCTCGGAGCCCAACGTCGAAGAGAAAGTAGATGATGAGTTATTAATCACCGAGATGAGTATAGTAGGAGAAGAGGTGAGTTATACCTCTGACTCAGTTACCATGAAAGGGTACATTGCCTATGATGAAACCGATACCACCCAAAGACCGGGAATCATAGTTGTTCACGAATGGTGGGGACATACCGATTATGTTCGTGAGAGAGCAGAAATGCTTGCAGAACTTGGCTATGTCGCGCTGGCAGTAGATATGTACGGTGACGGAAAAGAAGCTGAGCACCCCGATAATGCCATGAAGTTCTCAGGTATGGTAATGCAGAATATGGATGGTGCTGAAGCGCGTTTTACGGAGGCCTTAAAAGTTTTGAAGAACCACCCTCAAACAGCTGATGAGAACATCTCAGCGATCGGCTATTGTTTTGGGGGATCTCTAATTTTGGCAATGGCAAATAAAGGTGTAGACCTCGATGGAGTCGCTGCATTTCA
>CAZKXG010000003.1:1147-4915 GCA_964556465.1 uncultured Cryomorphaceae bacterium
CTATGGTCCTTGTACAAAACGGAGCTGACGATCCATTCGTGAGTCCTGAAAGTGTTGCAAATTTCAAAGCGGCCATGGACTCATTGGAGAAGCCATACGTTTACGAAAGTTATCCAGGGGCTGTACATGCCTACACGAACAAAGGTGCAGACAGTCTGGGGGAAAAATTCAATTTGCCTTTGGCTTATAATGCCGAAGCAGATATGAAATCTTGGGAGCGTATGAAGGACTTCCTTTATGAATTGTATCCCAAGCAGGACTAGATAAGAAACTCAATAAAAAAGGCGGCTATTAAGCCGCCTTTTTTATTCCCATAATCTTCTTTTCGAACACTAAATTGTCTGCAGATTCTTCTCAATACATTTTCCTATCATTGCCCCCTTTTTATCAAATGCATATGTCTCGATTCAGATTCTTTATCCTTAGTTTTCTCGTTGCCATTTTTAATGTAGTCAGCGCTCAAAACCAAGTGGATCTTCAGGAATTGCAAGTAAGTGCGACACGGTCATCTGTCGAATTTTCTGAGGCGTCCCGAACCGTTAGGGTTATTACCAAAAAGGAAATCGAGGACGCTCCGGTTAATACGCTGAACGAACTTCTCGAATACGCTACCAATGTCGATGTGCGACAAAGGGGAATTCAAGGTGTACAAGCTGACGTGAGTATTCGCGGCTCTAGTTTCGAACAGGTATTGATTTTGTTGAATGGAGTGAAAATGACCGACCCACAGACAGGACACCACAACCTGAATATTCCTGTCGAATTGATGGATATTGAGCGAATAGAAGTCCTCAACGGAGGGGCTTCAAGAATCTTTGGGCCAGGAGCCTTTGCCGGTGCAATTAACATAATCACCAAGAATCCTGTTGAATCAGGCGTGCGTATATCAGCGGAAGCAGGAGATTTTGGCTACAGCCAATTAGGCGCCAGGGCCAATATCGCTGCAGAAAAAAACAATCATTCCCTGAGTATCTTGCAAAGACAAGGAGACGGGTATATTCGAAATACCGACTTTGACTTGCTCAATATCTTTTGGCAGTCAGAATTTCATGCCGAAAAGTCTGATTGGTTTTTGAATTTAGGTCAAAATGAAAAGAGCTTTGGAGCACAGAATTTCTATTCAGCTAGGTTTCCGGATCAATTTGAATCTACACAATCACAGTTTGTTTCTCTCGGTGGTGAAATGAGATTCAATCAATTGACTATTTGCCCAAAGGCATATTACCGTCGCCATAATGATCGGTTTGAGCTATTTCGCGAAGCCGAAGGTTTCTATCGCCGCATTCCCGATAATGGGGGATTCACGAGCAATCAGGGAGATACTATACCCTGGTATACGGGGCATAACTATCACCAAACTGATGTGTATGGTGCGGAGGTTAATGGGGCTTATAAATGGAAGTTTGGGACCAGCTCAATCGGTTATGAGTTTAGATCAGAAGAGGTCTTGAGCAATGTGTTGGGAGAGCCACTGGATAATCCCCGAGAAGTGGCGGGAGAAATCCCGGGAGCATTTTACAGAAATGGTGCCGATCGTCAGAACCACAGTATTTACATTGAGCATACTTATTCAAAAAGAGACTTCTTTTTGTCGGCAGGGGTTATGTATAATTACAATACTGATTTTAGCGATGAGTTTTTTCCCGGAGTAGATGTGAGTTATCAGATTACCGATCATATTCGTCCTTATGCTTCTGTAAATCGTTCATTCAGATTGCCAAGCTACACCGATTTATATTACAATCTAGGTGGCGCAGTAGGAAGCATAGATCTTGAGCCCGAGTCTTCAATCAATTATGAGTTAGGTGCGAAGTTCGATTATGCTGTTGGAAGGGGAGATGTGGCGGTTTTTACAAGAGATGGTTCAAATTTGATCGATTGGATTCGCTTTAGCGGAAGCGATATGACTACTGCTTCCAATATAACGGAGGTACGCATTAGTGGGGTAGAGGCAAACTTCACCTGGGACATGTTAAAAGCACTAGGGGAGAACAGCCCCTTAAAATCAATACAAGCCGGGTATTCCTACATGTTTTCTGATTCGCTTAGCAATGACTTCGAATCGCTTTACGTGCTCGATTTTCTTGAGCAAAAAGCAGATTTAGGGTTTCACTTTCAATTTGGGGAGAACCTTCACGTAAACTGGTTTTTCAGCTACCAAGATCGATTGGGATCATATGTTGATGCAGAAGGAATGGAGCAGGATTACGACTCGGTATTATTGTCAGACTTGAGGGTTAGTCCACAGTTTGGAAAGTTGAAGCTTTTCGTCCAAGTATCAAATCTCTTTGACGAAACCTACAACGATATTGGTAGCGTAATCCAACCGAGTCGATGGTTTCGCTTGGGAATGAATTACGAGTTTTCGATGATCAAGCGATAAGACAGTGTAGAATTGTCAAAACTTTAGTTTCTTTAGCTGACAATCTAACAAATCACATGTCTACCACTAGTCAAGATCCATTAATCATAGAGTGCGCTTGGGAAGTTTGCAACCAAGTAGGCGGAATTTACACCGTTATCCGTTCTAAAGTTCCCGCTGCTGTTGCCCGCAGAGGAGAGAATTATTGCCTGCTGGGACCGCTTGAGAATGAAAACATTTCGGCGGAGTTTGATCCGATCAACAATTTGAGTGATCCCATCGGACGTACCGTTGAAAAAATGCGGAATATGGGCTACGAGGTTTGGTATGGCACTTGGCTCGTAACGGGCAGACCAAAGGTGGTTCTATTGAATCCGCAAAATGTATTTAACCGATTGGACACCCTTCATCGACATCTGAAGACTGATCATGGTATTACTACCAATACAGGTGATGAGCTCTTGGAGAAGATGGTGCTTTGGGCCGACCTCAACCGGACGTTCTTTACTATTCTCAGCAAAGAAGTTTTAAAAGGAAGGCGAGAAGTAGTTGCGCACTTTCACGAGTGGATGTCAGCTCTGCCTATCCTTGATATTGCCAAACATGGTTTGCCTATTTCAACAGTATTTACCACCCATGCAACTATGCTAGGTCGATACTTAGCGGGAAACGACACAGATTTCTACAAGAATCTCGGTAAGTACAATTGGGAGCTTGAGGCCAAACGTTACGGGATATTAGCTCAAGCTCAAATTGAGAGAGAGTGTGCAAAAGCTGCCAATACCTTTACCACGGTAAGTGAGGTAACAGGTATGGAATGTGAGCACTTACTAGGCAAAAAACCAGATGTGATTACTCCCAATGGTCTGAACATCAATAAATATGTGGCTTATCACGAAGTGCACAATCGGCATGAAAAGTATAAGGATAAGATTCACGAATTTATCATAGGTCATTTCTTCAACTCTTACGATTTTGATTTAGACAATACTATTTACTTCTTCACTTCCGGTAGGTATGAATACCGAAACAAAGGTTTTGATGTCACCACCGTCCTGTTCCTGATAACGCAGGACCAGTCTGGCCAAGTCGACTTTTCCGGGGGCCAGATTCATTTCCGCCATCGCCTGCAGCATCGGGTAGGTGTCCGTGACCCAGATTTCGCGGCTGATGATCTGCCGGGCAAAGCGATGGGCACGCAGAATATCTATGGTTGACTGGTTAACCAGGGTGCGGTCAAAAACAGTACAGACTTATCAACTTGTCTTGCGGGGGAAACGCGCAGTTTCCCTATCAAGCGGCGGTCAGAAAAGTCAATGACTTATAACTTTCCTTATTTGTTCTTAACTTTTAAATACAAAACATTATGACAAAAGAAATAAACGTAATCACTGAAGTTCAAAAAG
>CAZKXG010000003.1:4925-19137 GCA_964556465.1 uncultured Cryomorphaceae bacterium
TCTATAAATCCGGAAGTTCTGGAGTCGCGCGGAGTAATGCAAGAAATCAAAAGAAATTGCGAATCGATTGAAAAGCAATTAGGTGAGAGGCTGTTTCACGCAGCTGCCTCTTCTAAAGATGAACACAAGCTTCCTGATTTGAATGCGTTGATTGATGATTATTGGAAGTTGCGCTACCGTAGAACCATTCAGAGCTGGAAAACAAACCAGTGGCCTATTATCGTGACGCATAATCTCATTGACGATATTGATGATGAACTGCTCAATTATCTGCGAAACGAGCAGATGGTAAACTCACCGCTCGATCGCGTTAAAATGGTTTACCATCCCGACTTTATCGATTCTACCAATCCCCTTTTCGGAATGGACTATGGGCAATTTGTACGAGGTTGTCACCTTGGTATCTTCCCTAGTTATTACGAGCCGTGGGGATACACCCCCTTAGAATGCGTTGCCCGTGGAGTGCCTACAGTTACTTCCGATCTTTCCGGATTCGGAAAGTATGTGGAAAATATGGATACCGGTCATGAGGACAAAGGCGTTTACGTAATGCAAAGGAGCAAGGAGACTGAAAAAAAGTCGGTGGAGAATTTGGCCAAATATCTTCTTCATTTTGTGAAATCAAATCGACGATACCGAATGTTCCAAAGAAATAAGCTGGAAGATTTTTCTGAAGATTTCGATTGGAAGGTTCTCATGTCGGCTTATGATGAGTCATACAGCCATGCACTCAAGTCCGTATTTGGAAAGAAAAAGTCGGCAAAGTCTAAGGCCTAGTTTTCGCCTGAATTTGAGATATACTGCTCGATAGCGTCTGCAATATAGGCTTTGACGACCTCATATTTTTCAGGAAATTTCTCCCAAGTGAAGTCCTCAATAGTCGTTGGGAGATCGCAGAGTTGAACAATTTCAATTTTGTGGTCATTCAGCTTTCCTGACCATGTCACCGGATTCCATTTCTTCTTACCCTCCTTGCGCTTTTTGCGTTCAGAAGTGAGTCGAAAACTGCCTTTGAGCCTGCGGCCGCCTTTAAAATTGAATTTTCCTTCTACACCTTGCATTGTAGGAATTCCGGAATTGTTTCGGGAGGTCGAAATTATGAAAGCAAGAGCAGATTAACAACGGTAGAGAATCATTGCTTTCATTTTTTGTTATTGATGGATTAAGTAATTGTTAAATCTTTCGCCGTAAGCCCATCGCTATTATCGCATCATTCCTACCATTAACCAAGTATTGGGAACAGAAATGAATTAAAAGGTATCAATCAGAAAATATACTTAAGCTAAAGTCCTAATTATATGTACTTTTGCGCCGCATTTTGAGCGCTTAGTGTCACATTAACAATCGCTCATTCAATACGATCGAATTGTGAAAGAAGAGTACAAAAAATGGTATTCGCCCACACTGGGAAAAGACATGGAAATGCTCGTTTACGGGCACTACGGAACTCCTTTGATTATTTTCCCAACGACCTTGGGACGCTACTACGAAAGTAGAGACTTTAAACTGATTGAGTCTGCTCAGCATTTGGTAAACGAAGGAAAGGTAAAGATTTACTGTCCTGATACCATCAATGACTTGAGTTGGTACAACAAATCCATTCACCCGGCAGACCGGGTTAAGAATCACATTGTTTTTGAGCAGTTCATCAAAGATGAATTAGTTGATGCCATTCGCCACGAATACGGAATCGATAAAGTGGCCGTAGGTGGTGCTAGTTTTGGAGGGTACTCCGCAGCAAACTTTGCTTTCAAAAACCCACATCTAGTAAGTCACTTGATCAGTATGAGCGGATCATTTGATATTCGTTCATTTATGGATGGACACTACGATGACAATGTATATTTCAATAATCCCGTGGATTATCTAGTGAATAGTAATAACCCCGAGCTTTGGAATCTTAAGATTACCTTAGGCTATGGAGAGTGGGATATTTGTAAGGATGCAAACCTCGCTCTATCTAACATACTGAGCGGTAAAAATATTCCCCATTGGCTCGATGAGCGTCGATGGGCAGAACATGATTGGCCCCTATGGCGCATGATGTTCCCTGATTACATTTCTAAACTTTAACAGAACCTCTTAAAAAAACATACCCATGAAAAAGATTGGAATCCTTTTCGGACAAGAAAACACTTTTCCACAAGCGTTCATAGACCGAGTGAATAGCAAGAATGTAAACGGAATCGTAGCCGAAGCCGTGAATATCGAACAAGTACGTCAAGGCAAAGCAACAGACTACGCAGTAATTATAGACCGCATTTCTCAAGATGTTCCTTTTTACCGTGCCTATTTGAAAAACGCTGCAATCGGCGGAACTGCTGTAATCAACAATCCATTTTGGTGGAGTGCTGACGAGAAATTTTTCAATAATGCTCTTGCACTCAGCGTAGACGTAGCTGTGCCAAATACGGTATTGCTTCCTTCGCATGAGAGACCAACGGATACGGACGAAAACTCTTTCCGAAACTTGGAATTCCCATTCAACTGGGACTCCATTTTCCAGTACATAGGTTTTCCTGCCTACATGAAGCCTCACTCAGGTGGAGGATGGAAAAGCGTATATCGCGTTGAGAATCCGGATGACCTTTTTGCTAAGCATTCCGAAACAGGTCAATTGGTAATGATGCTTCAGGAAGAGATACAGTTCACTGAGTACTTCCGTTGCTATTACTTAGGTGGAGATCGTGTTCACATTATGCAATACGAGCCCCGAAATCCTCATCATCTCCGTTATGTGCGCGATGCTTCACCAGTCGATCAGAAGATTTTGGATAAAGTGCATGAAGGGGTTATCAAATTGAATCACGCCCTAGGATACGATTTCAATACAGTAGAATTTGCCATCAGAGATGGAGTTCCTTACGCAATTGATTTCTGCAATCCCGCACCTGATGCAGATATCCATTCTGTAGGCGAAGAAAATTTTGAATGGATTGTAGAGAATGCAGCCAATATGGCGATCGAAAGAGCTAAAGCTCATAAGGATGGCCAGATGAACTTGACTTGGGGTAATTTTGTGAAAGATCAAATGGCAGCTCCAAAGAAGGCTCCTGCCAAAAGAGTTGCCAAGAAAGTAGTTCCTAAGAAAGCTGCTGCAAAGTCTGCTCCTGCCAAACCTAATGCGGTAAAAAAATCTTCTCCTTCCAAGGCTGCTGTAGCTAAGAAAGCCGCTCCGGCTAAAAAAGCTACCCCTAAGAAATCAACTCCTGCCAAGAAAGCAGTTGCTGCAAAAGTACCCGTTGCAAAGAAGGCTCCTGCTGCAAAGAAGTCTACTCCTGCTAAAAAGGCAACTACTGCAAAAGCAGCTGTGGCGAAAAAAGCCCCTGTAGCGAAGAAGCCCACTGCAGCGGCCAAGAAGGTTAGTACGACTAAGGCAAAAGTGAGCCCAAAGAAGTCTACTAAGTCCTGATCGGACCTTTAGATGAATTTCACCCTTGGCATAGAAGAGGAGTATCAAGTCATTGATCCAACGACTCGAGAACTGGTTTCACACAAGCAAGAGCTGGTGAGGCTTGGGGAGGAGTTATTGCCTGATCAAATCAAGGCTGAGCTTCACGAATCTCAAGTCGAGGGCGGAACGAGTATTTGCCAAGATATCAGCGAGGCTGAAGATCAGGTTAAGCTGTTACGCAAAACCATCATTGAGACGGCCGAAGGGCTGGATTTGTCAATTGGTGCAGCTGGAACTCATCCTTTTTCGAGTTGGCAGAGCCAGACCATTACGTCGAATCCAAGATACGATGAGATCATTCTGGAATTGCAAGATGCTGCACGTAGCAACCTCATTTTCGGGATGCATGTGCACGTGGGAATTCCGAATAGATCATTAGCACTTCAAATGGCCAATGGCATGCGCTACTTCTTGCCGCACTTGTATGCCCTTTCTGCAAACTCTCCTTTTTGGGAAGGCCGAAACACAGGATTCAAGTCGTTTCGATCAAAGGTATTTGACAAGTTTCCGCGAACGGGTATACCTGAACACTTTACGAGCCTGGCGGAATACGACAGGTTTCTTGAGCTCTTGGTAAAGACTAAATGCATTGATAGCGCTAAGAAGATTTGGTGGGATATTCGGGTGCACCCGATTTATCCAACCATCGAGGTACGTGTATGTGACGTGACGCTACGAGCAGATGAAACCGTTGCCATTGCTGCAATGATTCAGGCTCTTGTAGCTAAGCTTTACAAAATGCACGAGATGAATTGTAGCTTCAATAACTATAGTCGAACTTTGATTAACGAGAACAAGTGGCGGGCAGGTCGTTATGGTACTGAAGGTAAATTAATCGACTTCGGTACAGAAGAGGAAAAGCCCTGCAAGGATTTGGTTTTTGAAATGCTCAATTTTGTAGATGACGTGGCCGGAGTTTTGGGCTCTAAAAAGCAATTGGGTTACGTTGAGAAAATTCTTTCAGATGGCACTGGTGCAGACCGACAGCTGAACGTTTTTTCTAAAAATGAAGATTTAAAAGAAGTTGTGGATTTCATGATTTCTGAAACAAAAGATTTTTAAGACTATGAGAGCAAAACTCGCTCTTCTCGATATGTACGAAGGTGCTCCCAATCAAGGGATGCGCGCACTCAAGACAATGCTGGATGGCTATGCAGAGAAGATTGAATACCAAGTCTTCGACGTAAGAGCTAAGCACGAAATTCCTGACCTTTCATTTGATATGTTCATTTCTACAGGTGGCCCTGGAAGCCCTCTCGAGGGAGATGGAAAATGGGATGTGGCTTGGAAAGGACTTATTGACGATATCAAGAATTACAATCTCAAGACTGAAAATCCGGCTGAGCGGAAATACATGTTCTTTATCTGTCATTCATTTCAAATGGCTTGTCACCACTTCGAGCTGGGTGAGTTGACGAGAAGGAAAGTGTCCTCATTTGGAATTTATCCTTGTCACAAAACTAAAGAAGGAAAAGAAGATAGGCTATTGCGGGATCTTGCGGACCCATATTGGGTAGTAGATATTCGCGACTGGCAGCTTATTCAGCCTAGAAGTAAAGTATTTCGAGATCATGGTGCTGAGATTTTGTCTTTGGAAAAAATCAGAACGCACATAGAATATGAGCGAGCGATAATGTCTGTAAGATTTTCGGATGAGATGGCCGGCACACAGTACCATCCCGAGGCAGATCCTTATGGAATGAAGATTCATTTTGCCAAGGAAGAAAACAAACAAAAAGTATTGACCAATTACAGCATTCGCAAGTACAACAGCATGATGAAGCACTTGGAGGATCCTGAAAGAATAATGCATACGCACAAAACGGTCATACCTGCTTTTATCGATAATGCCTTGGATAAATTACAGATTGAAACGGTAACAACGGCTTAAGCAATGGACAAAGAAATGAGAAGTTGGTTCAATGCCAATTTTACCGAAGCCAAGTACGAAGCATTCAAAGCGCATATTTCAAAAGCCTATGGTCATACTCCGACTTTTAGGTTGGCAGAGACACCAGTCTTTTTTGATAATGACCTGAAAGAAAAAGTTCTTCAGGCATGCGAGGATATCAACCAAATCATACTTCAACCAAATTTTAAGGAGCTGACCAAAGGTGCCATTAAACATCCCGAGTTAGTTGTTCCGAATGAAGATTACCATACACGCTTCCTACAAATGGATTTTGGTATTTGTAAGAATGAAGATGGGGAGATTGTTCCTCAGCTTATTGAGGTACAAGGATTTCCATCGCTCTATTTTTTCCAAGATCTTCTTTACAAATCATACATCGAGAATTTCCAAATTCCTGATAAATACACCGTTCACTTTGAAGGTTTGGACTCTGTGCGCTATATGGATCTTCTCCGTAAAGAAATAGTTGGAGATTTTGAGCCGAAAAGTGTAGTCCTGCTGGAAGTTGAACCCGAGAAGCAAGCGACCTATATTGATTTTCTTGGAGCTGAAGCGCACCTTGGTATAAAGGTCCTTTGTATCAGTAAGCTTATCAAACGAGATAAGAACTTGTTCTATCTGGATGAAAAAGGAGATGAAGTTCATATTCGTAGAATTTACAATCGAGTGATTTTTGATGAACTCAAGCAGCGTGATGATTTGAAGCGTGAGTATTACTTCCACGATGAGGTGGATGTAGAGTGGGTAGGTCATCCCAATTGGTTCTTCCGCATCAGCAAATACACAATGCCCCTTTTCAATAGTCCATTTGTGCCTGATTGCTACTATCTGGATGAGTTGCAGGAGTATCCCGAAGACTTGGAAAATTATGTGCTCAAGCCGCTTTACTCCTTTGCAGGAAGCGGTGTGAAATTGCATATTTCAGAAAGGGACTTGGATGAAATTGAAGACAAAGAAAATTTCATTCTTCAAAAAAAGGTGAACTACGAACCTATAATTGATACGCCATCCGGCCCGGCCAAGTGTGAGCTTCGAGTAATGATGATTTGGGAAAAAGATGAGGCCAAAGTGAAATTGGTGAACAACTTGGTGCGCGTCTCTAAAGGCGAAATGGTGGGCGTTCGCTACAACAAAGACAAGGATTGGGTAGGTGCCAGTGTTGGTTTTTTTCCTCGTTAGAGTTTAGAGTGACTTTTCAGGAGCAGGGGCACTTGCGTGAAAGTCTCGTCCGATTCTTTCCGTGTATTCGTCTAGTCTTGTTCGTACATTGTCAAACTTATCTGTGGCAACGATGACTCCAACATGCCATGGCTTATCGATTTTCCAAATCACTTCAGGATCATTAAACACACTCATGTCTGGATGTTCAAATCGGCTAAGTGAAACAACAATTCCCGCATGCTTCTTTTTGTCCCTTGGAACGGTGTAAGTTTCATCTTTAGCGACGGCATTCTCAATTCGCGCCCATTCTTTCCAGAGATTGATGCCACTAGCTGCTTCAACCATCTCGGCCAAATGAGCTCCACCAACTCTTGAAGAAGTTTCCAAAAAGAAGTATTCCCCTGTCTCATTAGATTTTATGAATTCCGTGTGCGAAGCACTGTATTGCATACCGAAAGCCTTCAGCACTTTTTTGTTTAAAGCAGTCAAAGCTTTGTTGTCAGGGTCGGCCAATGCCAAAGTTTGAGAGCGAAATATCCCACCATCATGAGCAACCTCGAAGGGTGTGTCCAGGTATCCACTTATTCTTGAAAAGACAACTTTACCTTCATAAGTCAAGGCATCCCCATGGAAGACTTGTCCGGGAGAAAATTTCTCCAGCAAGTATTTATGACGGTCATCCGCCAGCTCGTCCAGAATTTGCCAGAGCGTTTCTTTGTTTTCAATTTTCTTAATTCCAACAGCCGAAGCTTCAGATCTTGGTTTGATCATCCAAGGTGGCGATACGCTATCGGTGTATTCGTTGATTTGCGCATCATTGAAAAGAGCCGTGAATGCAGGAACGGGTACACCTTCTATCTTTGCTTTCACGCGCATTGCCAGCTTATCGCGGAAGTAGCGACTGGTCGTATCACCCATACCGGGAATACGAAACTGTTCTCTCAATCGAGAAACCTTTTCCACGTCAAAATCATCTAAAGCCACAAAACGATCAAAGCGGATGCTTCGCATTTTGTAAGCTACCGCCTGGATGAGGTGATCCATGTTCCAAGTACCGTCTTCTTCCTCTTCCATATAGAAGACATCATCAATGTGGTCCCATGGCCAATTTTCGTCCTTAAGTTTCAAAGAGGTGATTAGAAACACTCTGTTTCCGGCCTCTTTTGAACCAATTAAAAAATCTTCTCCTTTGAAGTAAGAAGATACGCAGAGGAAAGTGTACTGGTCGTTCATAGCGAGTTGGTTATTCTTTGATTAAATGGAGCATAAAGGTACGGAAGAGGGCAATACCGTAGCCAGTGGCACTCTTGTTTTTTACAAAGGGATTGCTCTGAAATGAGACACCCGGCATGTCTATATGGGCCCAACGCGGATGCTCGTCAGTAAATGCTTCTAAAAACTTAGCCGCTGCGATGGAACCCGCCACGGGTTTCGAAGGAAGATTGGCCAGATCAGCTACATCACTTTGCACGTAGGAGTCGTAATCTTTCCAGAGTGGCATGGGCCAGCATTTATCTCCGGAGTCAAGTCCTGATTTAAAAAGATCATTGCTCAAATCCTGATTGGAAGAATAAAGGGCAGCGGCTTCATAGCCCAAAGCTCTCACAGAACTCCCTGTCAAGGTAGCCATGTCTATAATTGTTTTTGGGTTGAGATTTCTCACAGTCCAAGATAGGGCATCGGCTAGTATCAGTCGACCTTCAGCATCGGTGTCAATTACTTCTACGGTTTTTCCTGAATAGGTATTGATCACCTCTCCCGGTAAGACACTATTGGCATCTACACTATTCTCGGCGGCCGGAACGATTGCTGCTAAATTGATGGGAAGCTTTAATCTGGCGGCTAGTTCAATTGCTCCCAGAACCGCAGCACCACCTGCCATATCACATTTCATGAAGTGCATGTTGGTGGCTGGTTTGATGGAAATTCCTCCCGTATCAAAGGTGACTCCCTTACCCACCAGGGCCAGGTCAATCTCTTTGTCTTTCTTACCGAAGTATTGTGAAACGATGAAAACAGGCTCATTTATGCTTCCCTTTCCTACGGCATGAAGAGCAAACAGCTTTGCTGAAATCACGTGATCTTTGTTCCAAACTTCACAATCGTATTGGTATTTTTTGGCAGAAGCCTTCGCCCAGTGACCTAGATATTCAGGAGTTTTTTTGTTAGGCGGAAGGTCTACCAATTCCATGATTCGCATTTGAACTTCTGCTTCTATTTCAGCGTCATTTAATGTTTTGGCATCTGCATGCTTTGCGATGATGTAGAGTGACCGTTCTGTGTTCTTCTTCTCCCGATCAACAGTCTTAAGTTGGTCAATTCTATAATTGCTTAGCGCAAGCCCTTTGATTGCTGCTGCCTCATTGGCTTCGAATTTTGAGAAATCCAAAACGGGAACATTTCCCCAGCGGTTTTTGGTCTTATACGCCAGCAACCTGAATTGATGGCAAATCTCTTTGTCTTCAGAATCGGGGTTGATGAAGAAATGGATCTCAGGAGTTTCGGTAGCTCTTACCCAATCCCATTCTCCATGTTTCAGGCCATCATCGCTGCGGGTTATGGGGTATATTTTTGTTGAAACGAGGTCAGGACAAGTATCCGCTAGTCGGAAGTTCATAATTATTGGTTTTCTCTAAAATACAACCATTCAATGGCTTTTGGAAATTCCTCTCTCCAAAATGATTCACCATGCGTCCCTTCCGGATTTAACGATAAATGCAGTCGAATTTGATTGAAGATTGATTTGCCTTCGAGTAGTCGCTTCTTAAATCGAAGTACATTAGGCATGTGATTTTGACTTTCCTTTCCACCTGCATAGATGTACAATTCTGTAGGAAGTTCAGGGTGAAAATGCTCAGCCTGTTGAAATATTTTCGGGGCAATCCATAGGCTTGGAGAAAACACCATGAGCTTACCAAATGTACTTTGATGGTTGAGGCCTGCAAATAGGCTGATCAACCCTCCCATAGAGCTGCCTCCTATGCCTGTGTGCTCTCTTTCCGTAAATACTCGGTATTTTTTGTTAACGTACGGAATCAGAGTATCTTCTAAAAATCGAGCATAAAGTTCTCCTTGTCCTTTTCCGAATTTAGGATCAAAATAGGGCATATATTCGGTAATCCTATCTTCACCTCCGTGATCAATTGCAATCACGATCACATCATCCAAACCTTTGGATGCCAGGTATGCCAATGACTTATCGATGGCCCAGTTGCCAAAGGGTGCAAACTCGTCAAACAAATTTTGACCATCATTCAAATAGAGCACGCGATTCAACTTGTCTGTTTCTTGATAGTTGTAGGGAAGGAGGGCAGAGATCCTTCGCTTGCGACCGAGTTGAGGGATTTCATATTCTTCCTCAATTATTTCGATGATGGGTGCATACTTTGATGCTACTTCCACGTGTGTATTCATTTCGAACGAAAATAAATCTTAGTTCGTTTAGAGACAATTCAACTTATGAACCAATGATGGATAAATCGGTGGAAAAAGAATTGGCCCTTCTTGTCAATTCTAGAATAAAGTGTATTTCTCTTTCGATTCTAACTTTAGTTTGATCGGCTATGAGATGTTTAGGCTCAATTATTTTTTCGCTACATCATTCTTTTCGGGAACATAAATTCCCACCTCTTCTGATGCATCTACTATTTCTTTAATCACCTTATCGAGTTCTATTGATGCAGATTTGAGGTAAGCAAGGAACTCCTCCATGGTAATATCTCTGAAGCCATCTTCTTCCACCAAAGTAGTGAGTCCCATAATGCGAGTCAGAGGTCCGCGCAGTTCATGAGACTGAGTCCAGGCGATTTTTTTGAGCTTTTCGTTTTGGGCTTCAATGGCATTGAGAAACTCTGTATGGGCGCTTACATCGCGCATAGCGCCCACCATTCTCAGAGCTATGCCATCGTGGTCTCTCACTATAAAGCCTCTGTCATGTACATAAGCATATTCGCCATCTCCTTTTTTAAATCGATATTGTTCTTCCCATTTATTTTTACCGGCTTTTATAAAGTTATCCAGTCCAAGAACAACGCGTTCATAGTCATCAGGATGCACCAATTTGGCCCAGTCGTCAAGGTGGTCTTTATCTAGAATTATTTCATGGCCGAAGAGTTCATTAAAGGAAGAGTTCCATTTGAGGATATTCGTTCTAATGTCTAAGTCCCAAATGGCATCTTGTGTGGCTTTGGATGCTAATGCATATCGATTGTTGCTCTCTGTGATTTTTTCTTGTGCCCTTACCAGATGAGTCACATCCCAATTGAGCCCTACAAGAAATACGACCTCTCCGTTTTTATCCAAAATCGCGTTTGCCGATGCTCTGATGTGTCTCACTTCATTGCTATCTTTTCTTAGAATTCTAAACTGAAACTCAAGATCTGTTCCTGTATTGACAGTCTCGACCAGTGCACTGACTGATTTTGTTAGGTCATCCGGATGGAGTGCATCTACCCACTCCTGCCGTTTGCCTGAAAATTTTTTAGGATCGATTCCGAAGATTTTAAACATTTGATCATCCCATTCAAGAATGTCGTTAATCGGGTCAAACTTCCACAATCCGAGATGTGCCGCTTTGGCTGCAAGCCTAAACTCCTGCTTCGCTTGGGCAAGTTCAGATGTGATATCTTTTAATTGTGTGATTTCAGTATTTACCGTATCAAAAACGATACTTCCATCGGTTTGCTTTGTCGGCATGCCTGAGCCTTGAATCCATTTCAATTGGCCCTTGTTGTCTACAATACGCCAGGTTTGTTGCCATGCGGTCAATTCTAGAAGAGAGGTTTCTATCGAGTCGATTAATTTTTGTCGATCTTCTTCGATTACCTGATCCCATACCAAGCTACTGCTGTAATTGACCTCACTCACGGGTACTCCGCTGATCTTTTCATATCCTCTGCTCAAAAAAACCAACTCCCCTTTACCATCAGGCTTGATTTTGTAGCGTTGCACTACTCCATCAATATTGGATATGATGTTTTGAAGCATGAGCTGTTGCTCATTCGATTCATTCTCAATAGTTTTAAGCGCCGTGACATCAGTTGTGATCGAGTCCCATTCTATGGTTCCATCTTCAAACCTTTTTGGAATAGCAATTACGTGTAGGTGTTTTTCATTTCCATCGTTGTCTGTAAATGAATATACATGGTCCAATTTTTTGTTTTCGCAAATGGCGTTGCGAAACTTGGTTTCGAGCAGATTGTACTGAGATTCGTCCAGAAGATTCCATACACGACGAGGGTTTGAGGTCACTTCTTCCTTATTTAATCCCCACATTTCTTTTGCGCCTGAACTGAGGTATAGGTTTTCTATTACTTCGTCAGTGCGGAGTCTGTAGCGAGCCATTACCCCGTTTATACCGTCAGCAATATTCTCAATTCTATTTTTGGTACTTGCCAAGTCGATCTCAGCGCGTTTTCTCTGGTCAATGTCTTTCACTGAGCCGAGAATATGCATCACTTCTCCATCGCCGTTTTTTATTCCGTTGCACTCCGCTCTTACCCAGATGTATTTTCCATCTTTTTTTATGATTGGAAATTCGGATTCATACGGTAATCCTCGATCCAGTTGATCCCTCATCTCTTTTCGAATCTTGTCGCGATTTTCAGGATGTGCCAATTCGCAGATCATTACGGGTTGTATCTCGTCTTCAGGCTTATATCCTAAAATGCGATATAGACTGTCACTCCATGCTATTTCGTTTTTCTCTTGGTCATATTCCCAAATTCCATTTGAAGTAGTTTCAACAAGTGCACGGTACTTTTTCTCAACAAGAAATCGATCGCCTTCAGCGATTTTGTCAGATTGCACTAACCTCTTGTGAGCCTTAATAAAGCGTTCAACTAGAATCACGCTTTTGGAAATCGAAAAGGAATTCAGCTCAGACAGTAGGATGTAATCTGACGCTCCACTCTCCATTGCCTTAATTCCACTTTCATGGTTTTGGCATATTGCAATACAGTAGGTATTGCTCACCGTGTCGATGATGGTCTTGACTTCAATGAGGTCTGAATCGTAAAAGGCTATGGAATAAGGGCTATTGCCCAATTTGCTTGGATCGTCAAGATTTTGAGGATCGGATTTTTTCAGGGCGTGAAAAACCTCTCTGAGTTTTGAAGAAACATCAGGCTTCAGTCCAATACTATAATATGTCTCAACAGGCTTCATCCCGAATAAATAAAGCTTAATACAATAGAACCAAAAAAATTAAGATACGAGTTAAATCATTAAACTCAAGAATTAGATAAGTTGTTTTTATCGATTTTATTAGTCTATCCTTTCTTGTACCATGCCCATTTGGTTTTCCAAAAAGCTGATTGTCGCCTCTGTCACCTCGGCCGTCGCACCCGACTGTGGCCCATAAGCAATGACGTGACCACCTGCATTTGGGAACTCGACGAGTTGCTTTTTATCTTCAGGTGTTTTCAGCTCCTTGTGCATCCGTCGTATAGCATCCACTTTCACCGTTTGGTCCTGATGATCCTCGTCTTTGTAATAAACACCATTGAAAACGGGGCAAATCACTTTCTCAAATGTTTTTGAGGTGGCTGCTGTTTCTACGAGTTCTTGTAGCTCAACGACCGACTCGAGTCGATACTTATCATACCAGTATTTTCTGTAGTCGTCATCGGAGGGTACGGTGCGGTAGTCGCTCCCAAAATTTATTCGGGCTATCTGCAAACCCCAATGGTCATTTAGCAGGAAAGCCGCCGGGTCATTGATTTCGATGTTGGGAGAGTAATTTATCAGGCCTTTGATTTCGGGGTAGGTGGCTGCCAGCTTCAGGGCTAAGGTGCCGCCCGTACTCGTGCTCATGATTATTACTTCTCTCCCTAGTTTGGTCCCTATGACATATGCTTCCTTCGCGCTATCCCATATTCCGTCGGCAGTGAAGTTGAGCAGCGGCTCTTCGGTGCGAAGTCCATGCTCCTGAAGTCGGGCTAAGTAAAGGTTGCAACCAAATCGCTCGGCGATTTCTCGGTGCGTCGGTGCCCCTTCTTCTTGGCTGGCGGTAAACCCGTGCAAGTATACAATGGCCACATCTGTTTGGGTTTTCAAAGAATCATGCCACACGATTTCGGCGCTATTTCCAGGCTTTATATCATAAGCTGCTTCTTTGGAAGCAATGAAGCTTTCCAGTTTTTCGATGGAGGGAACTTCGGGTAAGTCGATGCTATACTCAGGCGTGTCAGGAGTAGGCCCGATAAAGTAGAAAAGCACTAGGCCAAAAAAGAGAAGGGCAAAGAATTTTTTCATAATGGCTAAAATTAGAATTTTTCGAAGGCACCTAAACCAAAAAGGCCAAAATCGAAGCGGACAGGGTCTTCAGGATCAAACTCTTTAAGTTTGTCATTTAATTCCAAAACAGCTTTCCAGTCATCTTGTTTTCGCTTGAGCAAGCGTAGTTTTCGAGCCACGCGCCCTGTGTGCACATCCAGAGGTAGGTAAAGCTGGTTGGAAGTCATCTGATCCCAAATGCCGAAATCTACGCCAACGTTGTCTTTTCTGATCATCCATCGCAAATACATATTCATTCGTTTGGCTGCCGAACCTTTTGCGGGATCGGGGAGATGCTTTTCGGTGCGCTTAAGATGTGGTACTTCAAAGAAAGTAGCCTTGAACTTAGTCCAGCCCTCACCCGGAGTGGCTTGAAGAGCTGTCTCGACGCGTACCACACCGCCGACCCC
>CAZKXG010000003.1:19147-22535 GCA_964556465.1 uncultured Cryomorphaceae bacterium
CAGCGGCTTTGAGTCTTTGATGGATGAAATTCGTCTTGAAGATGGGGGTAACAAGAGCTTGGGTTTTTTTGTGCGTGTTGCAGACAATAAAAACCAGACTTTATTTTTAACAAATCCTCATTCTTTGAGAAAAGTTGATTTCAATATCATTCAAAAAAACCCTTTTTCAGGAATAGATCAGTGGCTTTTTTTAAAAAAAAGAGGGTACGGCAAGGATGTAATGCAAGTATACAGCAAAGCGATTTCTAATGATTATATTCTCCAGGTCGGAAGAGGATATCAAACATTAGACAAGATTCTTGATCGTTTTCGAATGATTGTGCCATTACCATTTCCAATCCGCCCAGGTCGTTGTAGATTCTTTTGAGCGCTGCAATAAAAGTAAGGCAATCGTCTCCGTTGAAAGTCCGGTGAACAAAGCTTTCAAATGGAACGAGGTCTTTTTCGTGGTGATGAAGGATAAAATCATACGGAGCATTGTCCATCATTTCCATCAGCCGAGTGGCATTGTTGATGATGGTAATGCGTTGCCCCCAGGCAATTACGGCGGTCAGAAAGCCGCTGATCTCGATGTCTTCTTTTTTAGAGAACTGATGTGGAATTTGAATAGGATCGGTGGCAATAAAATCAGGGTGATTGAATTGAGTGCTCTTTGTGAAGAGGAGCTCTTTGACTTCCTTTTTTGTCAAACTGCTGAGGTGGTTTCTTCGAATTTTCCATCGACCATCGTGAGCATGCGGTCCGCCATTTTGGCTAGATCGAGGTTGTGCGTTACAATTACAAATGTTTGTCCGAGCTCATCTCTTAATTCAAAGAAGAGTTCGTGCAGCGCTTTGGCATTCTTCGAATCCAGATTTCCCGAAGGCTCGTCAGCAAAAATAACCGAGGGGTTGTTCATCATGGCCCTCGCTACGGCTACCCGCTGTTGTTCGCCACCCGAGAGTTCGTTTGGTTTGTGACCTGCCCTGGGCTTGAGGCCCAGTCGATCGAGGAGGTGCAGCCCGCGCTCTTCCGCATCTTTCTTGCTCATGCCTGCGATGTATCCCGCTATGCAGATATTCTCCAGTGCTGTAAACTCCGGCAGCAGGTGGTGAAACTGAAAGATAAAACCAATGTGCTTATTACGAAAAGCAGCGAGCTTTTTTCCCGAGAGTCCCGTTGTTTTTTGTCCGTTTATTTCCAACTCGCCCGCGTCTGCTTTATCCAGCGTACCGAGTATCTGCAGGAGGGTGGTTTTTCCCGCACCAGAATCGCCTACTATGGAAACCACTTCCCCTTTTTTGATCTCCAAGTTTACTCCTTTGAGGACTTGGAGTTCGCCGTAGGATTTTTGCACGCCTTTTGCCGAAATCATGGTTGCAAAAGTATACAAATCCGCTCTCTTCAAATCAAAATAAAAAAGCACCGCCACTGTGGCGATGCTCTTTCTGATCATGAGTGATTAGGTCTAATTGCCCTTAATGATTCTTTTCACCATTACATCATCTGCTGCTCTGAGGGTGATAAGGTAAATGCCGGTAGGCAGATCTGAGGTTTGAATCTCAATTCTGTGCTGTCCTTCGGCAAATTCTGCCGCATTGGCTATTTCCATCATTTCTCTGCCCAGGATGTCCATAAGCGTAATGCTTACACGCTGTTCTCCATGAAAATGAAATTGCACGGTAGTACTTTCATTAAACGGATTCGGGAAAACCGTAAGGTCATGGAAGAACTTAGATCCAATTTCAGATTCGTCGGAAATTTGATTAAACGTTTCATCTTCCGGCTCGTATCCCGGGTCTAAATCAACTAGCGCAGAGGCATCAGGAGAAATGTCCGTGCACGACTCGAGGTAAGCGGTAAAAGTAGAGCCACTTCGCGCCCAAAAACCTTCTCCCAAAGTCACCGTTTCACTAGCGCGGAAGCTTCCTTCTGATCCGCTAAACATATCCCAGTTATTGATAGAGGAATTGTACCCTATGTTTTCTTCCGCCACGAAATTGATGGCTTCTTGATTGAACCAGTTGTAGTCAGAGCCAAAGGTGGCATTGACCAGAACTGTGGTGTGGTTGTTTATCGGGTTTTTGGATAGTGCGAGCCGGTCTCTGTTTCTGTTGTTGGTTCCACCTTTTGCATAGTTGGTCCCGCTGCAGTTGTATGTTCCTACAGATCTGGAGAAAACATTGACCCTAGGGCATGAGAAGCCCGGAGTTCCGCAGGCTTCTTGATAAGCCAAGATGGTGCGGAAACAGCTCGTGGTGGGTTCACCATAACCGGCATAAGGAGCGCTTCCCGGTTGAGACGGGTTGAGCAAATCATGCGTGCAGAGCATATTGTGACCCAACTCATGGTGAAAAGTGAACACATTAAAATTACCCGTTCCCGTTACCGAGAAGGTTTTGTCATAGTCCAATGATAGATTGGCCAAACCACCTCCATCATTTACAATGAGTGCGCACATATCAGCATCGAAGAGAGTTCTGTTGGAATGCACTTCGTCCATAAAGCCATCATTGGTAAACTCCCAACGATCCAAGTCAGTACCGAGGTTCCCTGTTTCAGCGTAGCCTACATTATAGGCCAATGCCATTTCGATATTAAAACCTACTTGAGCATTGTCGTATGCCGCATTGGCTAAATTGACTTGATTTACAAGTTGCGCTAAAATGCTCGTGTATTGATTTTGAGCCGAAGTGGTAAAACCTATTAGTACACGAATCTTACACTCTCCCGTTGCTTTTGGCAAGCCGATTTCATCCCACAGCATGTCTTCGTTTTCAAACTTAGGCGCTGTAGACGGAGTATAGTCGTAATTGGGTTCGCGGCCATGTTCGCATTCTTCTTTTGGCATCATACTGGAATCTACTTCGTAGAAAGCATGTAGATCTTTTCCCAGTGGTGTCAATGCAAAGATTCGTGATCCAATTTGAATGTGGGCAACGAGTTCATCGCCATTCACCACCATATTTACATCACCATAATCGGTTCCATTGTCAATGGTACCACACCATGATGTCAAGCCGGCGTACCTTTCACCGCGTTGGTTTTTGACTACGGTGTAGCTTTCATCCTTGTTTGGTTGAAACACGAATGAATTTCCTTCCAATGCTTCCCAGTTCACTTCAACAAACTGAAGTGAATGGTTCATCTGATTGTCTTTTACGATTTTCAAGAAGTGCTCTTGTTCTCTGTCTAATCCGGGGTCTCCTACATTCATAAGAAGGCTTTGCGCCTGAATGGTAGAAAATCCCATTATGGAAAGACATAGAATGCCAACCCACCTGAAAACCGCTTTGTTGTAGTTTGCGTTTTTCATGATTGGTTTAGTTTTCAAGTGCTTCGATTCTTTCTTTGAGTTGGTCATTTTCTTTCTTGAGCTCGAGAATGTAGAGGGTCAACTCCTCAAGCT
>CAZKXG010000003.1:22545-26681 GCA_964556465.1 uncultured Cryomorphaceae bacterium
GTAACGCGTTGCATTTCGCCCATCATGAATCCTTCATCTTCTTCTACTTCAGCTGCTGAAGGAATTCCGGGGAGGTGATTTTCTGTTTTGATGTACTCTTCCAAATCATTGAGATTCATTAAAGAGTAGTCATCGGCAAAAACATAATCAGGCCAGTCTTGACTTAATTGTACTTTAAGCTCTTCGCAGATTACGTTTCCGTCTACTGAAAGTCTGAATCCAGGGATATCAGCTTGACTTCCCACTCTCAGATCTCCTGACACATAAGAGTTTCCTGAGGCAAACATGGCCCAGTTTTCGGTAGTTCCTCCACTCGCAGAGCCGAATACACCGATTCGTGTACCTGCGGTTCCCGTGGCAGAGCCGTAAACCCCGTAAGAAGTACCTGAATAATCGGATGAACTAGCAAGTCCTCTTACACCCATGTATCCTCCAGTGCCGTAAACTCCGTATCCATAACCGGCTTCTGTAATCGAAGTTCCGTTTACTGCCCTCACATCTGAAAAGCCTGAATAGTTTACTGTGGAATTTACTAGAATTTCCGTTTCAAGGGTTTCTCCTTGAACATCGAACTTAGCAGTAGGAGCAGAAGTATTGATACCTATGCGTTCGTCTTCGCGGTCTACCCACATAGTATTGCTTGCTACGTTGATGTCGCCTCCCCAGAAATTGAGAAATAATACACCTTGATCTCCGCTGGCATAAGCTTGGATCTCGTTGTTATCAATTGCGGTGAAGAATACGTCGTTTCCAACCTTAAGTGCTGTTGAATTCAGCGAAGAGTTAGTTCCTCCGAGAACTCTCAATCCATTGTTGAACACTGAGTTTCCTGCTACCGTAATTCCTGATCCGGCATCCGTAATGGATCCGTTTACAAGTGAGGAACCATTCCATCTGGGAACACGGCTTAAAGCCATTGCACCTACTTGTGGATCTACCTCTGATGAGATGTAGCCAGCTGCGGCATGATCGCCCCAGTTAAAGGCAGATGTCCATTGTGCGGAGTTTCCGCCGCTTGCAGTGATACTTGAAGTCGAGACTATTTGCCCTGTATTGGCATTAATGTTAAGTACCGAGGTCCCGGCAGAATTGCGAAATTCATAATCGGATGGCCCAAAGTAAAGCCCGATGTTCGCATTAGCGGCAGAACGAAGAGCATAGTTGTTCGGAGCCACGATGTAAGACGCCGATGGCGAGAATTGAAGATCAGTGGTCATTTTACCGTCAAGTGCACTAAAACCAAAAATGGGATTTGCTCCACCATTCAAGAACTCATAACGTGAGTCAGTATCATTAAAGTAGAGTCCGAAATTTGGTTGATTTACATACCGAAAGGCATATCTATCAGGGCCTACTAGAAAATCACTACCTGATGAAAAGGATAGATTACTTCTCAAATCGCCATTTGCAGCACCTATCGCAAATATTGGCGATGCAGATCCATTTCTGAATTCATACTGTGAATTGGTAGAGTTAAAGAACAGCCCGAAATTGGGGTTTCCGGTAAATTGGAAAGCATACTGATTCGGACCAATATTAATTGTTTGCGCGTTGGCCAAATTGTACAGGCCCGAGAATAAAAGAAGTGCCACGGCAAAGATGCCGGTTTTGATGTGGTACCTATGACCACGGAGTAGATTGGTTTTCATTGTGATTGGTATTTGGGTTATAAATTGATTTCAATTTTTATCCAAACACAAAGCTGCAAGAGACTAGATAGCCTTAGGGGAGCTAGGTTGTCGGTTGGTTGGTTGCTTCGATTGGTTATCACTAAGTTAGACAATATTATTCAGTTTTTATTCCACGTTCCTGAATATTTTCGGAGCTTACTCTCAAATCTTTTTTAAATCGGAATCAAATCTCCCTGTTAAAAAGGAATTTGGCTTTCTGAAAAAGGAGTAATAAGCATGTCCGCTATTATCATAGATTCTCGATGAATCCAATCTGTTCGTGCTTGCGTGTTTTTGTGTATTTGGCGTTTGTTTTGGTTCGTTTAATTCAATACAAGATCTCAGTGGGCTATGTTGCTTTGTCGAGTTTATGTATTGAATAGGTTGAACCAAATGTAGAGAATGAGTTTCTGCATAAAACATTGAAAATCAAAAATCACTAGAATTAGTGATAGCGTCTATTCGACACTGAAAAGGTTTGAAGTAATGCCCACTTGAACGCGGAAATCCTCGTATTTTCCATCTAAGAATGCCCCGGTAACGTCAATGCGGAATAGCCTGAATATATTGGAGAGACTATAGCTCACCTCCGTGTAATTGTCGACCGAAGGAGTGATGAGGTGATTCACATTGATACTTTCTGTCAAACCAATAAGACGAAGTTTAGGAATTTGACTGAAGGCAAAACGTCGAAATTCGAGATTGACATAAGTACTCAAGTATTCGTCATTTGTAGAATATAGGTGATACGGAGCGATGGCGTATCCGCTCAGCTGAGTAAATCGTGTGAAAATAGTCTGGTTTCCCATGAAATGGGCATAGTCCATAAAATCCATGCTCTTCTTGGTCAGAAATTTTCCGCCTTCGGTTCGCAGATTCAAGTCACCTAGCAGTCCCAGTACCATGCTGTATTTTACTTCCAGAGAGAGACGGTCATAGTCCATGGTGGCATCTGCAATGCCCGGAATGGCCTTCTCGTACTTTAAGGTGAATGTGGGTTGCTTATCCACTCTGTAATACCGATCATCGCGCTTATAAGCATAGGCGAAGGGAAGCCAGGTAGTGGAGAGATTTACCTTAAAAGCATCGCTACGACCAAAAGAAGTGGATTCCAACTCGATGTTTTCAGGTCGGTTTGAGGTGTAATCTCGACTATCAGAGGGAAACCAAACTTGGTTGGTTGTATTTTGTGTTTCCGTCCTTCTTGAATACTCTAATGCGGCAGTCAACTTCCATTTGGTGGATACACTTTGCCGCCAATTGGCTTCCAGAAAGTCTCGATCATATACTTTCATAAAGTTTTGTTCGGAAATCAGACTTGATATCGTGTTGATAAAAGGGGTAATGGCTTCTTGAGCATTGAATTGCGAATAATATGCGCCTCCGCTCAAGCTCACCTTTCCTTGCTTCAAGCCTTGGCCATAAGTATAACCAGTGCTGATTTTGCCAAAACCCTTGTCGCGTGACACGGCGTAGCGAAAAACGGGAAGAATCTCCAAACGGTTCTTGTTCTCAAATCGTTTGTAATAGCGCAAGCCGTACTCACCATTCCAACCATCTACGGTGTTGTAGCGAATAGATAGCAATGGGTTGCTAATATTAAAATAATTGTCATTACCAAGATCATAACCACCGCCCAAGACTAAATCTTGAACTTTAAATCCCTTCTTTCCCGTCAGGGTATCTCCTTCAGCTTTTTTAGCGTATTCAGCTGCTAAACTGTCTTGCAGGGCATAGCCTTTTACCTCGCTCACGGTAAGTGGCACAGGGCGCACCTCCTGCCAGTAAAGGCTATCTTGTTTATAGGCTAAGGTGTCGATGTTGATTTTCCTTTCAAACACCACATCGGGCTCATCTTGCTTCTTGCGCTCATCCTTGGCGTATTCGCGCATTAGCTTTCGCAATTCTTTGGTTGTGACCTCTTCACCGCTAAGAAGCTTCTCTTCCGTCTCACTTCGGGACTTTTCTTTTTTTTCTGCTACGGCAATTTCTTCTTGTTCGGTCTTGATGTCTAGAACTTCAAATTCAGCATCCAAGTCGGGATTGATCTCTACATCATACTTGCTGACTGTTGCCAAGTATTCAAACTCAAATTCGAAACCAAACAGCTTTCCATCACCCGTAAAATGATGCGAGATCGGCAGCCACACGTCTGGTTTTATGGGAGCATAGTTTTGTTCAATTCTAATGTTAATGCCCTGCGGGTGTACCATGAAGTCCACACTGTGGATACTCCATAGGTCTTCTACGATGTAGAGGTGTCCTGACACGAACTCCTCGTCGTCTAATCGCGGTGTGACTTTGATTTTATTGATATTGTAATCCCCGTCGACAAAGGTGTTGAGATATTCGAATCGGTAGTAGCCAAATGCTTTTCGCGAAAGCGGAGAAACGATACCCGCTACCTTATCTTCATAGAAGCTTCCGTTGATGTAATTCATCGGGCTTACATTCTGATCGTCGCCG
>CAZKXG010000003.1:26749-41856 GCA_964556465.1 uncultured Cryomorphaceae bacterium
TCATGAACCAAGGGTAGTCTACCAATCTTCCTCCTCCCTTCAGGTACACGGTGCAGGTGTACTTTTCGACCTGCTGGCGGTGGAAAGAGCTTTTGGCAATGGCCTTTCGCATGATTTTGTAGGCAGGATCCTCTTTTCCTCCATCTATCTCTGCCGCGTTTAAGGTGTAGGCTTGTTTGGTCAAAACCACATCGAGGGTGATCCAATCATTGACTACCGTGGCTTTTTTGGAAGTACTGGCATAACCAAGGTATTGGAAATTTAGTGTGTAATTACCTGCGCTGAGTTTGATCTCGTAGGTGCCGTTGATATTCGTAACGCTACCTGATCCCGTTTCGGGAATAAATATGGTAGTAAATGAAAGTGGATTTCCTTCTTGATCAATTACGCGACCGCGCACTCCTTGAGCGTGAGCAGCCATATTTAACAAGAGGTAAAATAGAATGGCTATTGGTGGGATAGTTGTCTTCACGTTCATGTGACGGATAGGTTGGTCAAAAGTTAACACCTCATTTCAAATTTCCTGCCTTTAACCATTCAGCAGCTCTTGGAAAATGATCCTCCGGACAAGTGCGAGCCGTCAACATATCGATATGATCATAGTCTTTAGCGTGGCCATTTTTTTTTGAAAGTAGAATAAACGTGTTCAAATCGCTTCCGGTTTCGGCCATCAATCTCTTAACATCTAGCGGGTTTCCCAAGACCTTGTCGTTAATTCCTGCAAAGAAGAGAGCGGGCGGGAGGTCTTTGCTCTGAAGCATCGCCGCCAAGTCTTCTCTCGACTGCAGGTCGTGCCAATCATCGCTGCGCACCCACTTGGCCGTCTCGCGGTAAAACTGTGCCGGCTCATTATCACTTCCCATTTTCAATTTCATCGCGGGTAAATATCCCACCAGTGAAGTCGATAATTTCCCCACTGCCGACCACATGATGTCAATCATAAACATCCGACTCAAGGATTTAGTAGCCAATCGTCTTTTGCTACCAAAGAAGACCATTGGTCCGGTAGTTTCTGACGCCCCGAACTTTGCATACCAAGCCAAAGCTAATACGCCACCCCAAGAGTGTCCTCCCAATCTGATTTTTGCGGTAGGGTAGAAGGAGCGGATATAGCTGATATAATCGTTAAAGTCATCATCGATAAATTGCTGCTGACTATGCTCAAAATCTTTGGCCGCTTTAGGCGTGCTTTGCCCCTTTCCCGGAAGATCGGGAACAAAGACATCAAAACCTTCTTGAGACAGAAAAGGTGCAAATCCTTTTCCCGAGGAGGAATAGAAAATGCGTGAATTTTCAATGCTTCCGTGTATCAGCAATACGGGTATTCCGCTGCCGGCTGTAGGGCTAAACCGATGCATACAGGTGTGGTATCCTTTCGGATGACGAATGAACTCTGAGGAGAATCTTTCTTTCAAGCGCACAAAGATAAGGTATAGGAAAAGAGAGGTGAGATAGCTGAGGTCAGCGGGCAGAGTTCAGAGGTTAGAGTTTTGGTGTAGGTCGATTCTCAACCGAGTCAAGAATGAATCTAAAATTGTCTTAATAATAATGTCTTTGTACTTCATACACACTGTCGGTCCATTGAATAAGTCGATGATCGAGATGAGGTATTATTTGAATCATCTTTACCCAATACCCAATACCCAATACCCAATACCTAATACGAAAACACTATTTTCGCGCTAGATTCAAGATCCGTGAGCCGATTACTCTTTCTCTTTGTTTTGCTCTTATCAGCCCATGTATCTTCAGGTCAAGGAGGTTTTTCCTATGGACTTTTCGGAGGGTTCAATTTGACGAAGCTTTCCACAGGTGTGGATACCATATCCGGGACGGCTCGTCCGTTTATTGGGCTTTTTGGAGAGTATCGACCAACCAAAGTATTTGCGGCTGAACTGAATGCAGCGTATTCGATGCGCGGTGAGAGACTCGATCAAACCACCATTAGAGGCGAAGCTAACTTTATTGATGCACACGCTTTACTCAGAGTTCACTTTCTCGATGCATTCTCATTTGGTTCGGGAATCGGCTATTACCACGCCTTAAACGCGAGGGTCGTAAATAGAATCAATATTGACCTGCTTTTCAAGTCTGAGATAGAAGATGTATCCCCTTTATCACAAATGGTCGTTCCGCTCGAGCTGGGATTTCAATTTCACAATGAAGCTACCCTTCACTTCACTTATGGTATTGGTTTAAATGGCGGATACAACAATGCTGCCTTAACTTTTCGATTTCCCATACGAGTGGCGCCAAAAGAACAAAGACCGCCGAGCAGACGGATGGTGGCGAAGAATCAAATCAGAAATTTGCGCAAAGGAGCACTTTTGGTTCGGCTCCCAACTTCACAGCCTTTGATTAATGCCTTGAATGAGCGGGGAGCGACTAAAAAAACTCAAGAAGTGATTAGAGCTGTGGAAACTGCGAACCGAGAAATCGTTTCTGCATTTAAGGCGAACTATTCTTTTTCCAGGGTCTATTTCTTTTACAGCAATTACTCCGAAGACATTCGAAACGGCAATTTTTCCTCTTTAATGAATGCCGACTTTGATCATGTTTCTTTTGCCCCGGGAGATAGCTTGCCTGATTTCTTCATCGCTGAGTTTGCCAGCCTAAATCCTGACACAGCCCGCTACTACATTGACACGAGAATAGAGCCCGACCCAAATGGTGGACTGCGTCGGGTAAAACGCTACGGCGATAGTGATATTGGTGCTGATTTTCGCGCATTGATTATCAAAGACTGCAATTTTGTGCAACTGCGCGATCCATTTCCATTTTATGTGCGGAGCTTCAAGAAGAGTTTTAGAAAAACGCCCGAAGAGTTGATCTTCTTGTTCCCCCTCATAGTTTCGCTGAACATTGATCATGGTGTTACTGTGCGCAAGCTCGATAAGAAGCTTAAGCGGTTTGGGAATGTTGAGTGAAAGAAGATTAATCCTCATAAGGCTGGGTTCTCAATAAATTTCCAAAATAACATCGCTGGACCGAGATCAGACTCCTGACTAAACTTATTCTACCACAAAGCGCTCCGCTCCGAGAATCCCATCTGCTGAAGTCACCTGTAAGAAGTAAATTCCCGCAGCCAATCCTGCAATGTCAAAAGTCCCATCGGCTCCTTTCCAAGGGTAAGCAGCCACAGTGCGGCCCGACATGTCCAAAACAGTCAAGCCCGAGAGTTGAGATTCCACCTCAGCTGAGATGCGAATCTTGATCACATCGTCAGTGGGATTCGGGAAAACGGTAAAAACTATACGATTGCGATCTTGATTTCGGCTGGATAGAATAGCCTCCTGCCCACAGTTATTGCCGCCTTTCGAAAAGAAGACCACCTCCGTCGCTTCTCGCCAAGAAGTAAACATGCTGAAACCATTTCTATCTACTTCATGCAGGTATTGACCCAATCCTGGTATGTATTCGTAGCTCGTGATGGGAGGAGGGCCATTGGTGTCGAAGCCGCACCAAGCGTCGTGTTCTTCGCACCTGGCGAATGGTGAAGAAAGGCCACCAAAACCTATGCGTACTTCTCCACAAAAGTCTCGCTGAAACAAATATTCTTGAAAGCTACCGTAAGCATTGAGGTCTGCGTCTTTTCTTCGGTAAAAAGGCATTGACGCCAATGTGTCAAAACGAGCATAGGCCAATTCTTCCGTCCACTCTTCCAGATTCAACTCGCCTTGATAAAATGATTGGTGCAAAACGGTATATCGCAAAGTATCTGCCTCTTCCATGCGGCTTAAAAAGATACGATTCAAGTAGCTGACTTCTTCAATGGGGTTGGGGCCAAATGGTTCTGATTCAAAATAGGAAATCTTGTATTGGATGGTGTCACCTACTTGGAAATCGTAGATCATTTCGCTCGTTAATACAGTCAGGCTTTCACCGTGATTGGCATCTCCGATGAGCGTTAATGGCATTTCTACTTGAGGGAATTCATCCACTTGAAAGAAATCGATCAGTCCAGTGGTTTCGCCCACAGTGATGGTACTTCCATGCAAAGGCGTCGATAGCTCGGCGCCATCTGTGTTGTAATGTCCTATTCGGTAAGACTGCACCATCTCCAAGCTGCCAAATACCATTTGTTCAGTTTCGCTTTCATAGATCATCGCAAACAGTTCGGATTCGTTTTGGTAGAATACCGATGAATCGGCAAGGAAGTCTAATCGTAAGGTGTCGCCACCCAAGGTGTAAAAGTCATACGCAAATGGCAGCGGCGAAAAGATCATGGCTCCGAATCCGGTAGAACCGGTATTTGCAAAGCATCCTCCCCAGCCGAAACACTCGTCGGGATCATTTTCGTCAGTCTGAAAATCAGCATCTTCAGAAAGATTCATGACAGCATGTAAGTAAAACACCGAGATAACATCTCCCCAGTATAAAGAGTCCATCTTCAGTGTATAGTTACGTTCCCACGTCTCGTCGAGCGGGGCAAATTCCTTTGAGGTGAAATCATTGAACAAGAAGAAGGGCTGTGCGCTGACATTCAATGTGACCGATAGAAACAGGCAGGATAGGAGTAGATTTTTCATTGACTCGGTTGATTGGATAGGCTGGAGGTATTGGTATCAAAAATAGAAGGAGTAGGCGATTGATCAAGGTCAAAATAGTCGCGAGGCGATTATTCCTAAGAAGTTGTTAAATCATCTCTCCACCTCCTTTGATAAACCCACCCACCATATTACATTTGCCCAAACAAAATTGAACCCATGAACATTCACGAATACCAAGGTAAATCTATTCTCGAATCTTTTGGCGTAGCCATCCAGCGTGGCCTTGTAGCCGATACTGCCGAAGAGGCGGTGGAAGTAGCCAAAAAAATCAATGAAACAACCGGTTCTGAATGGTTTGTGGTTAAGGCACAAATACACGCAGGTGGTCGTGGAAAAGGTGGCGGGGTGAAAATCGCCAAAAGCTATGACGATGTGAAAACCATTGCAGGAGACATCATTGGCATGGATCTGATTACCCCTCAAACACCACCTCAAGGTAAGCGGGTGAATAAAGTATTGATCGCCGAAGATGTTTACTACCCAGGTGAAAGCGAGACTTCGGAGATCTACATGTCGGTATTGCTCGACCGCGCCACCGGAAAAGTGACCATCATGTACTCTACCGAAGGTGGAATGGACATTGAAGCGGTAGCCGAGAAAACGCCTGAATTAATCTTCAAAGAAGAAATAGACCCCGGTCTTGGTATCCAAGGATTCCAATGCCGCAAGATAGCCTTCAACCTCGGCCTTTCGGGCAAGGCCATGAAAGAGATGACGAAATTTGTTCGGTCTCTATACAACGCTTACGTAGGTTCGGATGCGTCTCTTTTTGAAATCAACCCGGTGTTAAAAACATCTGATGACCGCGTGATAGCGGTAGATGCCAAGGTAACCTTGGACGACAACGCTCTATTCCGCCACAAAGACTACGCTGAGATGCGTGACAAGACCGAGGAAGATCCTACGGAAGTAGAAGCGGGTGAAGCCGGGCTTAACTACGTGCAGCTAGACGGAAACGTAGGTTGTATGGTAAACGGTGCAGGGCTTGCCATGGCTACCATGGACATTATCAAACTATCCGGTGGCGAGCCTGCCAACTTCCTCGATGTAGGTGGTACGGCAGATGCTGAACGTGTGGAGAAAGCTTTCCGCATCATACTTCAAGACAAGAAGGTGAAAGCCATTTTGGTGAACATCTTCGGAGGAATCGTTCGTTGCGACCGAGTAGCACAAGGTATCGTAGATGCTTACAAAAACATTGAAGGAATAGACGTACCGATAATTGTGCGTTTGCAGGGTACCAATGCCATTGAAGCCAAGCAACTCATCGAAGATTCAGGACTTAAGGTTCACTCGGTAGTATTGCTACAAGAGGCTGCCGACAAAGTGAAAGAGGTCTTGGCATAAGTCGGGATTCTGCACTTACCTCTGTATTTTGTGTATACCGGTACGAACTATGCTACGTTTAGAGATAGGTATGCCCAAGCTTTTGCTCCTGTTAGCCTTCTTTTTGGCCGTCTCTGCACAGGCCCAAACTCCCGAAAACGGAGAGGAGGTGGACGGTGTGTACCTTTTGGAAACGATCGTAGTAGATGGTGATACCATACCCGTGGTAACACTGCGCCCTAAGAGGGTATCGGCTTACCGTAAATCGCGCAGCCGCCGTTACCAGCGCAAATGGGATAAAATGCACCGCAATGTGATCAAGGTTTACCCATACGCCAAAGTTGCGGGTGACCTGATCAATGAGTACAACCGTAACTTGGAAGCCCTCGAAACTGAGGCGGAACGAGAGGCCTATCTGGATCAATGTGAGGAAGACCTTAAGGCTGAATTTGAAGGAGATCTTCGCAAGATGACCACCAGTCAAGGGCGGGTACTCATTAAGCTGATTGACCGCGAAACGGGGCAAACGAGTTACGAGCTAATCAAAGACCTCAAGAGTGGATTCACGGCGTTTATGTGGCAAGGTGTGGCCAAGCTTTTTGGTACGGATTTGAAAGACCATTATGACCCCAATGCCAACGAGACGGACGATATGATCGAAGAGATTGTTTTACAAATAGAGGATGGTATCATTCCCGTGGCAACACGCGAGATTACCACAAAAGCTGCCGAAGAGGTTTTGGCCAATAAGAGCAACCGCCTCCGTAGGAAGATTGAGCGAGAGAAGCGGAGGAATGCGAAGAAGTGATTCGCCCACTATTTATCTATATGTGCTTTTTAACGAAAGGAAGGTTAACCGTTAAAACACACATTATTCCTTCATTAAGCTAATGTAGTAGAGATAATCCGTGCGAGGTGGATCGGACAACCCCGCTTGTCGACCCATTGTGATCAGTTGTCCCCTATGGTAGGTGCTATGATTCATGCAGTGCTGGATCAAATTGGCAATCACCGTATAAACTTCTGCATTGGATCTCGGGCGCCTGATTTGAAGCTCTTCGCTCGACAAGCTCTTCACATGATTGCTGAATTTCTCAGATGCTTGCAACCAACCGTCAAACAATTCTTCTTTGCTTCCCTCAAAAGTCTTGGCGGGATTGGCTTTAGGTGACTCGTCTTTCACCACTTGCAGCCAGAGATACTCTGCGCTCCAGATATGTAGAATGGTTTCCTTGATGCTAGAAAAGCTCGATTCTATTTCTTGTGTCAGCATTTCTTTTGTAGACGAACTTATCCATTCCGCTAGCTGCTGATCTGCCCAATAGTTGTATGCTGAATAACTCTGCATCATCTTTGGTAAATCGTAAAACAGTTCGTCTCCAATGCTATCTGCAATATTTTCGTTTGGTTTAAAGTTAAGACGAGTCTTCGCCTTCTTGTCGGTGTCAATATAGAGCTCATCGTTTGTGCCAAGAGCAATCTCTTTTTCCTCACCCGGGCTTACAGCGATTTCTTTTTTGATTCTTCCGTTTTCCTGTACGCGAACTCTGAATTCATTTTTGCCTAGGTTTTCTACTACGGCAGTGCACTCTTGGCCCATGTACGGGTTGATGGCTCCGTCTTGACCTGGATCTTTTCCTGTCATGACCATACTCTGCAAGGGATCTATGACGAACACATCGTCTTGAGCAATAAGGAAGAAGCTAATTGCCAAAAAGAAGAGAGTAAGAAATGATTTCATTTTTTATTTGTTGGTGAAATTATCAGACACGACTAGCTCCTTGCTTCCTCTTGTATGCTTGTAAAAACCGTCACCTGACTTTACGCCGAGTTTTCCCGCTGTCACCATGTTTACCAATAGGGGACAAGGCGCATACTTGGGATTTCCGAATCCATCATGCATCACATGAAGAATGCTCAAACAAACGTCTAAACCGATAAAGTCAGCGAGTTGAAGCGGTCCCATTGGATGCGCCATTCCCAGCTTCATCACCGTATCAATCTCTTCTACACCGGCTACGCCTTCGTGCAGGGTGATGATTGCCTCGTTGATCATTGGCATTAAAATTCGGTTGGCTACGAAGCCGGGGTAGTCGTTGACCTCAGTAGGAACTTTCCCTAGCTTCTTCGACATCTCCATGACAGACTCTGTTACTTCATCGGAGGTGGCATATCCGCGTATGACCTCTACTAGCTTCATCACGGGAACCGGATTCATGAAGTGCATCCCGATAACCTTTTCGGGCCGTTTGGTTTCGGCAGCTATTTGTGTAATGGATATCGATGAGGTGTTGGTCGCCAAGATGCATCCTTCAGGAGCGTGGGCATCCATATCTCGGAAAATCTTCTTTTTTAGATCGGTGTTTTCAGTCGCTGCTTCGACAACCAAGTCGGCATCAGCTACTCCCGATTTGATGTCGGTAGAGGTTTTCAATCGCCCCAAAGCTTCTGCCTTATCGGTTTCCGAAATTTTCTCTTTAGCGATCATTCGATCCATATTCTTTCCAATAGTGGCTAAAGCTCTTTCCAAGGCATCTTGCGAAACGTCGATCAATTGGACGTTATATCCGTTTTGAGCAAATACGTGGGCAATTCCATTTCCCATTGTTCCTGCTCCGATTACAGCGATGTTTTTCATTTTAAGGTGGTGTTTTGTAGGTGGTGTTTTTATTTTCCATCTCCTCTAATAACCGTGAGGAGGGTGTATGCCATTATTTTAAAGTCAATTGCCAGCGACATGTTTTCGATGTACAATACATCGTATTTGAGTCGCTGTACCATCTCGTCTACATTTTCGGCGTAGCCATACTTTACTTGACCCCAGCTTGTAATTCCAGGCTTCACTTTTTGCAAGTGGCGGTAGTGTGGCGCTACCTCGAGAATCTGATCAATGAAATACTGCCTTTCAGGCCGAGGGCCTACTAAGCTCATATCTCCCTTGATCACATTAAAAAACTGAGGCAATTCGTCGATTCGAGTCTTTCGCATGAATAGTCCAATGGGAGTAATTCGAGGGTCGCCCTCGCTTGCCAATTTCGGTGTGTCTGTTTCGGCATCCTCGCGCATCGAGCGAAATTTATAGATAAAGAAAGGTTTGTTGTACTGTCCGATTCGCTCTTGCTTAAAAATGATAGGTCCCGGTGAAGTGGATTTCACCAAGATGCCCACAATGAGGTACACAGGTGATAAAATGATCAAGGCTGAAATGGATGCCGTTACATCGAGAAAACGCTTCAAAAACTTCTGCCACTCGGGCATGATCTGCGTATTGATCTCAATGAGGGGCGCACCAAAAATACTCGACATTTTTACTGAACCCGCTAGGATGTCATAGATGTCGGGGATAATTTTGATGCGAACATCCAACCCCTCTAGTCGACTTAATATTCCACCGAGGTTTTTGTGTTCGGAAGTTTCTACGGCTATGATCACTTCTTCGGCACCACTTTCTTTAATGACTCTTTCGATGGAGTCAAACTTTCCCAGCCATGGTAGCTCGGCTTCAAGCAAATGATCTTTTCCGTTGATGCTGACGTACCCTACGAAATTGAATCCTGGGGCCGGCTTCATCGTTTCCATCTCACGGTACACGTTGAGTGCCTCCTCATTTCCACCAATAATTATGGTGTTGAATCCGAGCTTCCGCTTGTGAATTTGTTTCACTGTGCGGGTAGTCAGTATAAAGCGAAAGGTAAAAGTGAATGTGAAATGAACGCCCAATAAAAATAGGATGGAGCGGTAGTAGTTTTGATAATTGGCAATCTGATCGTCGATAAGGACAGTAAAGAAGAGGATAATTACCCCAATCACGGTCGAAAACATTACTTGGCCGAGCTCTTTGAGACGGTGTCTTCGGTAAATGTTTTTGTACATCCCCAGAAGGGCATAAAGCGATACCCAGAAAATGGGGATCAAGACGAGGCCATAGAAAAAGCGGTCGTCGTACTCTAAAGGTATCGGGTAGCCAAATTTGGCTGGCTCGATCACTTTTTTGCGAAAGCTGAAAAAGAGGAACCACGCCAAGCCTGAACTTAGCACATCAAAAAGAATGTACTTCGATGTTTGTAAAGTTCTATTCATAAGCTAGCCGGGGTATACGACTTTCATATTATCAAGGTATATGATGGCTTGTTGATCAGTGGTTGTTTTGACGGCTTCCAAGTAAATTTGAAAATCGTTGGTTTGACCCAGACCTATTTCGTTTGTCAGTTCGACATAAATCTTAGTCCATTCTTCCGTGGGGTTAAGTCCCAAGGCAAATATTTTGGTCACAGAAGGATTTCGAGTTCTTATACCAATTTCGATGGGGTTGTTACCTCGGTAGTCGAGCTCCAGGTACACCGTAGAACCGGGAACAATATCAGACAGATCCCACTCCGGCTCTTGTGAGTAAACTTCAAAGTCGGGGAAATCATTATCCAGAACAATCTTACCGCTGCTCGATCCCGTCAGGACTTCATCCTCGTTTGAAGTATTGATAATGGGTGTTCCATTAATTTCTGCGGCCTCCCAAACGTTTCCAATATTCTCGAATCCTTCAAATAGAAAACCCAACTGACCAAATCCATCAGAATCGAAATATTCAAATTGCGCCAGGCTGTCTTCGCTAATGGGACTAACCACACCGGGCTTTAGATCTATATTGGTTTCGTAGAAAGCGTAGAAAGGATAGATGATTCGGTCAGAAGAAATACCATTGTTTCTAATACCTCCGCCTAGGGTGATTTTGGTTGGGCCTTCTTGCAGAATGGGTACACTTCCCGGAAGTTCAATCGTACCTACGAAAAAATCATTCGCAAAAACGTGGGCATCGATGATTTCGTTGGTATTGGTTCCTTGGCTGCCGTCAGAGTCTACATTGAGATCTGCTGCTTCTATGTACACAAATGACGGGATGGGTTCGTCTTTGTCAAACACATCGCAGGCCGAAACTAAAAGAATTAGAAGGCAGTAAAATTTTCTCATAAGTGCGTGATAGGATCAGTGGGCCGCAAAAATAGAAAATGCGGGGCATTCGTCACCTATAATAACCGTAAACTCTAGAGATAACGCCTGAAATTATAAACCAATTGTGCAGGGACTCAAGAATTTGATCCTGTTGGTGTGCTCATTTTCAGTTTGGCCTGAATTTTATAAGCTACATCCAGTGCATTGTAGCCGTCTTCTACAGTTACAGGCGGAGTAGTGTTGTGTATGATCGCTTCCGCAAAACTCTCCAATTCGTCCTTAATGGCATTGTTTGGTTCGATGTTAGGCTTTTCGAAGAAGATTTCCTTTTGACCGCGGCCTTCTCCCAAGTCAATGCTCATGGAAAATGGATCGGGTTCTCCCTCGATGTCCCGCATCTTAACCACCTCGGACGTTTTATTTAGAAAATCGACTGAGACGTAAGCGTTTCTTTGAAAAAACCTTGACTTGCGCATATTCTTCAGTGAGAATCGGCTGGCGGTAAGATTGGCCACGCAGCCATTGTCGAATTCGAGGCGAGCATTGGCAATATCCGGCTCATCACTTACGATGGCTACACCGCTCGCGCTGATGCGCTTGATGTTTGATCCGACGACGCTTAGCACGATATCCAAATCGTGAATCATCAGGTCAAGCACGACGGAAACATCCGTTCCTCGGGGGTTGAATTGAGCCAATCGATGAGTCTCGATAAACATTGGGTTGTCCAAGTCTTTTTTCGCAGAAACGAAGGCCGGATTGAATCGCTCAACGTGACCTACCTGCACTTTTACATCTGCTTCACGCGAAAGCGACATCAAAGATTTTGCCTCCTCTATGGTATTAGTGATGGGCTTTTCGATAAAAACGTGTTTCGACTTTCTGATAGCTACACTGGCGCAGGTATAGTGGCTCAAGGTAGGCGTCACGATATCCACTACATCTACAGCGTCTATAAGCTCGTCCATGTCGGAAAACTTTTTAACCCCTAGTTTCTGTGCAGTCTCAGTGGCTGCTCTTTCATCGGGATCATAAAATCCAACCAATTTGTATTGCTTCAATTCCTTGATGCATTTGATGTGGATCTTACCGAGGTGACCTGCACCTAATACTCCGATTTTAAGCATTTTTCTTAGCGTTTTTACAAATGTACGGTCTGTGAATTTGCTCAATAAAGTTTGATACTAAAATTATCAACAGTTTGATTTTGCATCTCATTGAGCCACTCATATAGGCAACAGGATGAAAATCGGAATCTTTAATTTTTTGTTAGGGTCAGGTTATTACATTTGCTCAGTAATGAAGGTTTTGGATTCACATAAACACCAAGGACTGCGGCGTCAATTGGTAAAGACCCTGATTGACAAGGGTATAAAAAATCAACCCGTGTTAGATGCCATCGGATCGATTCCCAGGCATGTGTTTATGGATTCTGCCTTTCTCCAATTTGCATATGAGGATACCGCGTTTCCCATCGGGGCAGATCAAACGATTTCGCAACCGTATACCGTAGCGGTGCAAACCACACTTTTGGAAGTGAAGCAGGGAACAAAAGTATTGGAGATTGGTACCGGGAGCGGATACCAAGCTGCAGTGCTTAATGCCATCGGCTGTAAGGTGTTTTCAATCGAAAGACAGAAGTTACTTTTCAAAAAAGCCAAGAAAAATCTCGCCGACATGAACTCCACCGTGAAAGGTTTTTATGGAGACGGATACAAAGGATTGCCGGCTTTTGCCCCTTTCGAGCGTGTGTTGATTACTTGTGGAGCGCCTTTTGTACCTGAAACTCTCTTGGATCAACTGGTTGAAGGTGGAATAATGGTGATTCCGGTAGGTGAGGGTGCTGACCAAGAAATGCTGAAAATCAGAAAATTGGCCAATGGGAATTACGAAGAGACCCGTCATGGAGGTTTTCGCTTCGTGCCGATGCTACCTGACAAAGAAGGTGTTTAAAGAAACTTGTCATAATAAATCGCAATAGAAAGAGTTTATTTGTCCGTAACCCAATCAGAAATGATGAAGAAATTAGTGCTTAGTTCTGCGTTTATCGCGATGGCCGTAGCTGCCTTTGCCCAACCTGTTTCAAAAAAAGGAGAATCTTATTTGCCCCGAGAAGGTGATTGGGCTGTGGGAATCGACGCCTCGCCGTTTTTGCGGTATTTCGGTAATTTCTTTTCTCAAGCGGATAACCCAGCTCCATTTGCAGAATACACCAATGATCAATTGGCCATTACGGGCAAGTACTTTGTTCGCGACGACTTTGCTTACAGAGCCGGATTTCGCCTCAATGTATTTAACGATAAGAACCGCGCTTTCAGTCCGGAGTTTAGCGTAGATCCTACCAATACTACCGTAGAAGATTCTTACAGTAGAACTTTTACCAATGCTTTCCTCTCCTTTGGAATCGAGAAACGAAAAGGGAAGACCAGAGTTCAAGGTTTTTACGGGGCAGAGGGTTTCATCGGCTTCGGAACCGAAAAGCATACGTTTGAATACGGTAATGATATTACTCAAGAGAATACGAGTCCGATTAGAACTGAATTCGAATTGCAATTTCAAGATGATCCACGAGAACTGACCAATATCTCTGAAACAGGTGCCTTCATGACCGAATTTACGAAAGGTGCTCAGTTTACTCTTGGTGCCAGAGCGTTTGTAGGAGCTGAGGTATTTATTTTTCCAAAAATGTCTCTCGGTTTTGAGTATGGAGTCGCCTTGGGATTCTCTTACGAAGGCAATAGCGAAATAGTGGAAGAGCAGTGGGCAGTGCCCGTTGGCGGAAGCGCGGAGCAGTTTGTCACAACCATCAGCAATGAAGGTGGAAGCTCATCATTCAAACTGGATAACGACCTTTCAGGAGGAGCGCTCTTCATGACCTTTTATTTCTAATTTCGCAGGTCAGAGCTACCTTGACTTGAAAATACTTACTGCAGAACAGATTCGTGAGGCTGATGCCTACACCATTAATAATGAGCCGATCAAATCGATCGACTTGATGGAACGCGCGGCAGCGAAGTGTTTCGATTGGATCTATGATAATGCTCCGCGCTTATTCGACTCTAAGAATACAGAAGAAAAAGACTGGCTTTTCAATGTTGTAGTTGGTCCCGGGAATAATGGCGGAGACGGCTTGGTCATTGCCCGAATGCTTCAACGTGTGGGCTACGAAGTGAATATTTCTTACGTCAAACTTACCGATAAGCCTTCTGCGGATTTTGCTGCCAATTTTGCCAAATTAGGAAAGCTGAAAAAAGCGGTAGTTGAAATCACTTCTGAGAAAGAGGTGATTGACTACGCGTCGAATACAGTCATTATCGATGCCATTTTTGGAACCGGTTTGAATCGACCCGCAGAGGGAATAGCTTCCTCTGTGATTGAGAGAATCAATGATTCGGGTGCAACTGTGGTGAGTATCGACCTTCCCAGTGGCATGTTTAGTGAAGATAACGCTGAGAACGATCTGAATTCGATTGTGAGGTGTAATTGCCTACTCACTTTTCAAGTCCCTAAGCTGTCCTTTTTCTTAGCCGATACAGCACCTTTAATCGGAGAGGTAATCATTTTGGATATTGGATTGCATTCAGCTTTCTTGAATGATGTTGATACGAAATACCATGTGCTGACAGACGGCAATGTAGCCGCTATGAGGCAGCCAAGAAAGGTCTTTGATCACAAAGGGACTTTTGGGCACGCTTTAATTCTGGCAGGTTCTGAAGGAAAGCGTGGTGCCGCCCTAATGGCAGTTCGGGCAGCACTACGAGCAGGCACGGGATTGGTGACATTGCATACGGATAGAGCAGGAGCCTCATTTTTGCATAACTCTTCGCCTGAAGCCATGGTTTCTATTGACCCTTCTCATAATGGCAGCCTCACCGAAATACCCGATCTGAAGAAGTACAATGCCATTGCCATTGGCCCTGGGTCCGGCACTTCTGATGAAACCGCCAAAGCCCTGAAATTATTAATCCAAAACAGTCCTGTGCCGCTTTTGGTCGATGCGGATGGCCTCAATATATTGGCTGAAAACCCCACTTGGTTGGCTTTTTTGCCGAAAGGCAGCATCCTTACACCCCATCCGGGAGAATTTGCCAGGCTGATAGGAGAAAAGAAAACCCATTATCAAAACATAGAATCGCAAATTGAGCTGAGTAGAAAATGTGGCATCTACATTTTACTCAAAGGTGGCAAGAGTACCTTGAGTCTGCCAGACGGACAGGTATTGATTAACACTACGGGCAATCCGGGTATGGGTACCGGTGGAATGGGCGATGTATTGACGGGTAT
>CAZKXG010000003.1:41866-49977 GCA_964556465.1 uncultured Cryomorphaceae bacterium
AGGACTTCTGGCATCAGGCTATCAGCCAATGCAGGCCGCTGCATTGGGAATGTATATTCACGGCAGAGCTGCTGATATTGCTCTGGAAAAAGAAAGCGTAGAATCTTTAATTGCCACTGACGTTATAGCGTATTTAGGAAGGGCATTTCAATCTTTGTAAGATGAGAATCAGAATTATCATAATTACCGCATTGGCACTATTGATAGTAGGTTGCGAAGACGATCAACCGATAAAAAGGGGAGTAGATCGGCCTACACTTCAGTCGGCAGGAGCTTCTTTTAGAATAAGGCTACTCAATGCACAAGGTCTTACGTATGGAGATTCGCTTCAATTTGAGGTTAAGTCAGATTCGCCAGATGCTAAAATATCCAAACTTGAAATAAGCGGTAAGGACGACAAGAAGCCCTTTGCCACTGTTTCTCAGAACAACTTTAATGTGTCATCTGAATTAACAGGAGGTGGAGAGGTGAGGTTGAAATTCAAGGTCATTTACGAAGATGGGAAGTCGACTACTCGGTATAAGGAAGTTGTGATTAAACCAACATCTCCACCACTGGATTGGAAATTTGATGTGGTCAAAAAGTATCCGCATGATGTAAGTGCTTACACCCAAGGATTTTTGGTATATGGCGGCTATATCTACGAAGGGACGGGTAATTATGGCGAGTCGAGATTGAGACAATTGGACCTCACTACGGGAGAGGTGATCAAAGAGAAGAGTTTGAGTGAAGATATTTTTGGTGAGGGAATCACCATCGTCAATGACAAGATTTATCAGGTAACCTATAAGTCCGGCCGAGGGTTTATCTACGATCGGGAGAGTTTTGCCCAGCTTGATGAATTCACCTATTTCACTGAAACTTCAGAAGGCTGGGGACTCACACACAACGATACTCATTTGATTCTCTCTGATGGTTCTTCGTTCCTGTATTTTATTGATCCGAGCACAATGGAAGTGCAGAAGCGCTTGAATGTATTTGATGAAAACGGAAACGTAAATCGATTAAATGAATTGGAGTTTGTCGACGATAGGATCTATGCCAACATTTATACAGAACCTTATATCGTGGAAATCGACGCTGAAAGTGGTCAGGTCATTAATCGATACACAGCATTGGGGATTGTAGATCGGGCTGAAGCCAATTCGGATATGGATGTATTAAATGGAATAGCCATCAATCCGCTCACAGGAAACCTGCTCGTGACAGGTAAATATTGGAGTAAGATTTATGAAGTGAAGCCAATTCCGATTAAGGGTTCTTAATATTCCAATTCACCTAGTCCTTGGCGAATGATTTCAGGCACTCCATCTGTAAGATTTACGATAGTTGAGGCTTCATTATTTCCCATACCACCGTCTATCACTGCATCTACCAGCTTACCATACTTTTCATGGATCAACTCGGGATCTGTGGTGTATTCCAGTATTTCGTCATCATCGCGAACGGATGTGGCGATGATCGGGTTACCAAATTCGTTCACAATTTCTCTGGCAATACTATTATTCGGTACTCTTATCCCAATCGTCTTCTTCTTGCTCTTAAAAATTTTCGGAACATTTCCGGTAGCATTGAGAATAAAGGTGAAAGCACCCGGTAGAGATTTCTTCAATAGTTTGTATTCGGGTGTATTGACTCTGGCATACTCGCTGATATGGCTCAAGTCGTAGCAAATGATGGAAAAGTTGGCCTTTTCGGGTTTCAGACCCTTTATGGCTGCAACTCTCGCTATTGCTTTTTGATTCATCAAGTCACACCCAATGCTGTAAACGGTATCCGTAGGGTAAATGATGAGACCACCATTTCTGAGAATTTCAGCAACTTCTTGAATTCTTTTTGGATTGGGATTGTCCGGGTGTATGTTGAGAATCATGAGGAGGAAGTTTGACTAGCTAAATTACTATTCTTAAACAAAAAAATCCGCACCAAAAGCACGGATTTTAAATTGCCATTTATAGCATCTAAACTGCAGTTGCCGCTTTTTTGTGGTCAGCCAAGAACTGCTGAAGGCCACTATCTGTAAGTGGATGCTTCAATAGTCCCGTGATGACACTAAGTGGTCCCGTCATCACATCAGCGCCAATTTCTGCACATTGAATCAAGTGCATAGTATGCCTCACCGATGCTGCCAAGATTTGCGTTTCGTAAGCGTAATTGTCATAGATCAATCGAATTTGTTCGATCAATTCCAATCCATTCGTCGAGATGTCGTCTAGTCTTCCGATGAAAGGTGAAACGTAAGTCGCTCCGGCCTTAGCAGCCAAAAGAGCTTGCCCCGGAGAGAAGACTAAAGTGCAATTCGTTTTTATTCCTTTATCAGAAAAGTATTTCAAAGCTTTCACTCCATCTTTGATCATAGGTACTTTCACTACGATGTTCTTGTGGAGCTTGGCAAGTCGCTCTCCTTCTTCTATCATTCCATCGAAGTCTGTAGCGATAACTTCAGCGCTTACCGGTCCGGTAACGATTTCACAGATTTTTAGATAATGGTCAATGATATTTGCCTCACCGGTAATACCTTCTTTTGCCATTAATGATGGGTTGGTCGTTACTCCATCTAATACTCCTAAATCTTGGGCTTCCTTTATTTGCTCAAGATTTGCCGTGTCTATAAAAAAGTTCATGCTTTTCGTTTTGAACAACAAAAATAAGGAACCAAATAGTTTTCAATGCTTCCAAAAGTGTCGGCTTATGAACAGGTTTAAAACAATTCGAAGAATTCAGGAAGCTGAGAAAAGTATATAAATCACAAAACCCGGTGCTTACCCGGGTTTTGCATGCTATGATATTTTGCGTAGGGCTATGAACCAATTCGCAGCTCGCAAGATAGGTTATCATTGTGATCGATCCAAGAACGCAAGATAATTTGTTCGAAATCAATATTCTGATGGAGAAACACATGTCTATAAAGAAGCAAGGCCGAACTATGTCGGCCTTGCTCTAAGAATGTGTTCTAAAAATCTTCTGCTCTAGGCTGTGGCAGCCGAATTGCTTGTAGAAGAAGAATTGATGGCAATACTGTAAACAACCAGACCAAATCCAATTTTATTCACGGCATCAGCAATGTTGTAGAACAGGTCTACATTGCTGCTTTCCCATCCTAGGGCAGTATTCAACCAACCTCCCGGCATGCACATGTAACCAATTGGATAAATAGCCCAACCCACTAAAACAAACCATGCTAATGTCTTTATTCCTTTCAACACTACAGGATTATTTGTTTTCTCAGCGAGTTGCTTAACTTCTCCAAACCAAGATGTATAGAGAATATATACATATCCCAGGGTAGACAGTACACCATATATAACACTGTGCATTGTTGCACCGTCTGCAGCTGTACCATCAGGATTTAATGGAACGAAGGCCTCGCCAATATAACCAAACACGAGCATCCAAACTGCTGCGATAATTAACTTCCAAAGCAAACCGATTTTAGCTCCTGCGGCTTTTGTAAGTAGGTAAAATTCTACACACATTAAAGGCACGGTAAGTGTCCAATCGATGTAGCGAAGAGCAGTTGGGTTGCTACCTGTAGCAGCATAATAGTCTCGCATGTAATAATAATGAACAGCTGCAATTCCCGTGATTAGTCCGCTTACTAGCAAACTAGTCTTCCATTTTCCATCTACTCTACCGCGCTCGAAAAAGAAGAAAATCGAAGCGGCCAACATTGCCATGTAACCTGTAAAGAATGTAAATGCTACCGGATCATCTGCCGGAATCGCCATCACATCAAGTAATACTGATCTCATAATTATTTGTTTTTAGTTATGATTCTTTAACACTGTGGAAAATAATAATGTTTGACGAAATGAATAAAACATTAAACAAAAATTGCTCAGCTTGGATGATTGCCTCTCAAGTGGCTTATTGTGTCGATGAAATAGTTTCATTTGTCGACTAGACGACATATCTTTGTTCTTATAATCGATCAACACTACTATTACAATGAAACGTCTAAGCCTATTTATACTCCTCGCACTGTTTTTAGCATCGTGTCAAAATGAGGATGAAAACGATGATCCGATTAATACAACGGTAAGCGCTAAGGCCAAAACCTACGAAGGTGAATTCTTGCAGGATTACATCACCCTTACTTGCAAAGTGGCCCAAACTACTGATGGTTTTTTCCCAACTCAAGCCGCGCGCGCATACGGCTATATCGGAGTTACAGCATATGAGTCTGTAGTTTACGGTATAGATCCTGCGTACCGCATGGAGGGGCAACTCGACGGAATGAGTGAGGGGAGTATACCCGATCCTGATTCAGAGTTGAAATACAATTGGGCGATCTCTTGCAATGCTGCTACAGCTGAAATTATGCGTCTGATGTTCAACCTTAATCTTTCGGACGAAAATCGAAATGAAATTGACGCAATGGAAGCGGATAATCTGGCCAACTTAAGCGTTGGAGAAGCTCAAGATGTTATCGACCGATCCATTGCTTACGGCAATTCTGTGGCTGAAGCTATCTATGATGCTTCTATGACGGATGGTGGACATGAGTCTTATTTAGACCCATTTCAACTTCCATATACAGTAGAGGTCGATGATTACTGCTGGGCACCCACGGATAATACACTGCAGCCGTTGTCTCCTTATTGGATGGAAAACAGATCATTCATCTCGGGCATTGTCAATTCTAGTCAGCCGGGAGCTCACGTTCCTTTCTCTACTGACCCTGCCTCTGAGTTTTATGGACAAGCTTATGATACTTATCAACAGGTTGTCGAATTTAATACTGATGAAGAAAGAACCATCGCTGAGTACTGGGCGGATGATCCATTTGCTACTTGCACGCCCGCGGGCCACACATTTAATATTGTAAATCAATTGTTGGGCGAGGCCAACGCGACTCTCGAGAAAACTGCAGTAGGTCTTGGAATGATGGCTGTAGCTGAAAATGACGCATTTATTTCTTGCTGGAAGGCTAAGTATGACTACATTTTGATCAGACCTGTTACTTATATCAAGGAGTACATCGATCCAAGTTTTGAAACTACAATTGGAACCCCTCCATTTCCTGCTTATACTTCAGGACACTCTGCCGAAATCGGAGCCGGAGTAAAGGTGCTGATCCATCTTTTCTCTGAAGAAAACGGAGACTATACCTTTACCGATTTGAGTCAACTTCAATACGGTTTTTCAGCTCGTACCTATGATAATTTCTACGAAATGGCTGATGAGTGTGCTCTATCTCGATTTTACGGTGGAATTCACTTTGAGATGGACAATTCAAAAGGATTGGATCTCGGTTTCGCCGTGGGAGATGCTGTCGTAAATGACATTTCTTGGCCTGACAATATTCAGTAAGATATGAGGTATATTTTTCTTGGTATTCTCTTGTTAGGCTTGGTGAATTGCGAGGTTTCTGACAAGAAGAGTATTTACTCACAACCTGTATTTGAAGAGTTTATCGATTTAAATTGCGAAGCGCGAAAGCTCAAAGATGAGCGATTCACTTTGGCTGAAAGGCTCAGGAAAGACGAAAAATACGTGAGTAATCCTGATAGTCTAAAGAATGCATTGGCTAGTCAAAGTCGTGAGTTGGCAGAGCGAATTCGTCTGAAGCTCGATGATCTGACTGGTGAAATGAACCTAGAACAGAAGAGAGTTTTTAACGACAGTCTGGAAGCCAGAATCGCAAGGATGGGTTGTAAATAGACTAATCTATTCTTTCGTAGCTAGTGCGAATTCCTTTGATTAGTGCAGAGCTAAATCCGTGATGTTCCATCTCATTGAGTCCTGCAATGGTACAGCCTTTCGGAGTTGTGACCTTGTCAATTTCGCTCTCGGGATGGGATTCTCTTTCAAGCAATAGTTCAGCCGCTCCCTTCACTGTTTGGGTTACAATTGCTGAAGCCGTCTTAGCGTCAAAGCCGATTTCGATACCACCTTGGACCATCGCTCTGATAAATCGCATTACGTAAGCAATTCCACAGGCGCCTAGAACTGTGGCAGCATCCATCAATTCCTCTTGAATGAAGGTGGTTTTTCCCATTGTGCTGAAAACAGAATTCACTACATCTATTTGCTCAGGCCCTGCATGGGTGTGGCAAATACAAGTGATGGACTCGTTTACATCAGCGGCAGTATTCGGCATGGCTCGAAAGAAGGGTGTTCCTTTCGGGAGAATCTCGGTCAATTCCATCATGCCGACACCTGTTACTACGCTGACTACAACGTGTTTTTTCGGATCGATATCCTTTGCTACTGTACTTAATATCTCACGAACGTTGTAAGGCTTAATGGCAAGTATGATTAGCTCAGAGCCTTTTACAGCTTCAGAATTGTCCATCAACACGGAGCAGCCTTTGTCGATGAAAGCGCTTAGTTTTCCTACATTCCTTCGGGTCAGTGAAAGCTTCTCGGCGGGATATCCTGAATCAATTAGGCCTAAGGCCATTGCCTGTCCTAAATTTCCTGCTCCAATTATGGCGATACTCAGATTATTGATTTCCATGCCGAATTTTTTTTCAAAGAAAGTGAAATCGAATCTTCTTTCTTAGTTTCACCCTGACACATTATGGAGAGAAAACAAGAAAAAAATCCTAATTGGGAGAAATTGCAAGAAGTATTGGGCGAAAGATTGTATCTCGATCACCTTACTAGAGTTCTTTACGCTACTGATGCTTCAGTTTATCGGAAAGTTCCGTTGGCAGTTGCCTACCCTAACGGACAAGCAGATGTAGTGGCCATTGTTAGATTCTGTCGATCCGAATCTATTTCCATAATACCACGAACGGCAGGCACATCTCTTGCCGGCCAGTGTGTAGGAGAAGGATTAGTGGTAGATTTTTCTCGTTATATGACCAAGATACTTGAGGTAAATACAGCTGAGAAGTGGGTAATTCTGGAGCCAGGCGTTATTCGTGATGAATTAAATGAGCTTGTAAAGAAAGACGGTCTTTTCTTCGGGCCGAATACGTCTACCGCCAATCGATGTATGATGGGTGGAATGCTTGGAAATAACTCATCAGGAACAACTTCCATTAGGTACGGTGTGACCAGAGATAAAGTGTTAGAGCTTGAAGTCGTCCTCTCTGATGGATCAGTGTCTATGCTCAAAGAATTGGGGCAAGAAGAACTTGTCGCACTTACTGAAGGTACCTCTTCTGAAGCACAGATCATCAATGCGATCATTGAAGAACTAAGTCCTGCTGACGTCCGAAAGGAGATCTCGGAAAGTTTTCCCAAAAAAGAAATTCATCGAAGAAATACAGGTTATGCCATAGATCTCTTAGCAGAAATGCAGCCTTTTAATACTGACGGAGATCCGCTTAATCCGGCTAAACTCATAGCAGGGTCGGAAGGTACGCTTTGCGCTGTGACCAAATTGAAATTGAAGCTCGATGATCTTCCCCCTTCATGTGAGGCAGTAATTTGCGCTCATTTTGATAGTATTCATGAGGCCATGATTGCTACAGTTGAGGCTATGAAAAGTAAGCCTTATGCATGTGAGGTGATGGACAAAACCATTCTCGATCTGACAAAAGGAAATACCGAACAAGCCGAGAATAGATTTTTTGTCCAAGGCGATCCCGGCGCGATCTTGTGCATCGAACTTCGAGCGGATACTCAAGAATTGCTTCAATCGGAATGTTCTATGTTGATTGAGCGAATGAAAGAAAAAGAATTGGGCTTCGCTTTCCCAATCGTTAATGCGCCTGAAACGTCAAAAGTTTGGACCTTACGGGCAGCAGGGTTGGGAGTTTTGAGTAATCTAAAAGGAAAGGCCAAACCCGTTGCATTTGTAGAAGATACGGCGGTTGAGCTCAGTGATTTGCCGGCGTATATCGAGGAGTTTGAAAAGTTGATGGAGGGTTTCGATCAAAAAGCTGTCTATTATGCCCATGCCGGAGCAGGTGAGCTCCACTTGAGACCCGTATTGGATCTCAAGTCAAAAAAAGGGAGAGAAGATTTCAGAAAAATAGGTGAGGCTTCCGCCAAATTGGTGAAGAAGTTCGGTGGCTCTTTAAGCGGTGAGCACGGTGATGGAAGAGTGCGTGCTGAATTTATTCCAGATATGGTGGGTCAGAAAAATTATGCTGTACTTAAAAGAATCAAAGAGATATGGGATCCAAAAAATATTTTCAATCCCGGAAAGATCG
>CAZKXG010000004.1:0-4025 GCA_964556465.1 uncultured Cryomorphaceae bacterium
AGCTGGTAGAGCACGACCTTGCCAAGGTCGGGGTCGCGGGTTCGAATCCCGTCTCCCGCTCAACAAAAGCCATCACGACGAAGTTGTGATGGCTTTTTTCATTTTCACAGACCCAAGCTGGCTTGAAGGCCTGTGAGAATGAAAAAAGCCTAAATCTGACGGAGTCAGATTGGCTTTTGTTGAAAGCCTCCCCTTTTGGGATGGCCGATCCGCCTGAGGCGGAGAAGGCCAATCCCTGATATTTAAAATTCATTTAGGTTAGTTTCGCCCAAGCTGGCTTGAAGGTCTGTGAAAATGAAAAAAGCCTAAATCTGACGGAGTCAGATTGGCTTTTGTTGAAAGTCTCCCCTTTTGGGATGGCCGATCCGCCTGAGGTGGAGAAGGCCAATCGCGAGAACTCCTTAAAAAACAATAACCAATTCAGAGTAGCGCCAAAGCATGCTTTGGCGCTACGGTCAATCTTTTTTTCAATCTACTTGCCAAGCCATCAAAAATTTTAACTTTGCCGTCCCAATTCGCCCGGATGGTGGAATTGGTAGACACGCCGGACTTAAAATCCTGTGGCCCTTGCGGCCGTGCGGGTTCAAGTCCCGCTCCGGGTACAAAGCGAAGTTGAGCAATCAATTTCGCTTTTTTGCTTTTTAAATGTTCACTGTATATGCCATATCGAGTATTTCACGCAACTACATCTATGTAGGGCTTACTTCTGATTTTAAATCTCGTCTTGAGAGGCATAATAATGGTTATGAACGAACTACTAAGCCTTACGCTCCATTTCGATTAATACACGAAGAGAAATGTGATAACAGAGATGTAGCTAGAATTCGAGAAAAGTACTGGAAATCAGGTTCAGGAAAAGAAAAGTTGCGAAAGCTTCGTGCAGATCTTAAAGCTAATTAATCTACAGACGGTTATCTTTTAAATAAGTGTGCGGGCCTGCCTGCCGGCAGGTAGATTCAAGTCCCGCTCCGGGTACACTTGAAAAAAGCCCTGTAGCTATTAGTTACAGGGCTTTTTTAGTTTGACAAATTAATGTTTAGGAATCAATCTTTGCGACTGAGGTGATAAGTCATACATAGTAAATGTTTCAATGATCGAATCCATCTCTGCTTGGTCACCATGTTCATTCTGACCTTGTTCGGTGTCAAGATAATCCATCATTGATTCTTTTCTATCAAATGCTACCCAAACAACAACAGAATTTCTTGCCGTATCAACACTTACCTGACGAGCTAGTAAACCTTCCACGTTTTCATCCATCATTTCACTAGGTGATGATGCAATTCTTACCAAATCATCCAATTTTTCTGGCCTGGCTGTGGAAATTGACATAAAAGTGTATGTTGAATTCATATCAATTTGGTCATGATGTTCATCGCGATGAGCATTTGCGGTTTCTCCGGTGTTGTCGTCGGTTGAAGATTGAGAACAGGAAGTTGCGACTGCTGATAAAGCAATCATTCCGATAAATAGTTTCTTCACGATACTAGTTTTCTTTCAATTCTAAACGTGATGACACCGGTTCGCAGTCATACATCTGGAAAGTGGCTATGCTTTCCATGCTTTCATTTTCGCCGTGGTCATCTTTTCCTTGTTCTGTTTCTAAAAAATTGTAAAGAGAATCCTTTGTATCAAAGGTGGCCCAAACAATAACAGAGTTTCGGTCCCTATCTACACTTACTTGATAGGCAAGTAACCCCGGAACCTTATCATCCATTTTTCGTGTTGGCCCGGATGCAATTTCAACTAGTTCGTCAAGCATTCCTTGTTTCGCTGTGGAAACAGATACAAACGTATACGCTGCTTCTTTCATTTTCATGGTATAATTATTTTTTAACTATGTTTCTGATGCAAAAGTATATATTAAATTCAATAACATAGTAAAAAAGTTAAATTTGTTCAATAACATTACATTAATATGAAAGCCGAACTGTTACATAACCTAATTGATTTAGTAGAAGAGTTCAATAAAAACAATGCTTCCGGAACAATGGAAGACTTTGTTATTTGGTTGAGCGGAAAATATTTCGAGTCTGAAGAATCTGATGGTCACCAAGATCAATTGGACCTTATGTTGGCGTTCCAAATCTCATTGTTGAACAAATCAATTAAAAAACAAACGAAAGAAGTAATATCAGAATCTTCCCTTTCTTCTTTAGATGGTTATAGTTTTCTGCTGCATTTGGAGCAAGCTGATTCATTCAGGAAAATGGAGTTAATTGAAATGCACAATCTGGAGGCTCCAACGGGAATAGAAGTAATAAAGCGCTTGCTTTCTAAAGGACTTATCGAAGAATTTAACGACACAGAAGACAAACGAGCCAAAAGGGTGAAAATGACCGAAGCAGGAAAAACTGAATTGGAGAGATTAAAGCCACTAGTGCAATCCAAGTTTAAAAGCTTTGCTCAAGTTCTCTTGCTCAATGAAAAACTTAGTATTGTGGCGACCATGAACAAACTCATTCGCTCCTAATTTGGTCGCAAATCCAATCATTGTGGGTGCAAATCGGAGTTCATTTGGAGCTGTGTTTTTTTTAAAAGCAACTTTGACCAAGTCGTGAGTGAGTTTGTGATTTTACTCCACCACCTCTCTCACTTCCTTCACCCACGCCCCAAAGTCAAAATCACTCTCTTCGTACATCACGCCCAACCGAACGATTACCATCTCATCTTCGGGATGGATAGATACGGTCTGCCCTTGAAACCCATCCATGGCGTAGTCTGTCGGTCGATAGCCCTCTTGTCCTCGTGCATGTGGAAACCAAAATTGACCGCCGTAGATTCCATCGCTTTGCGGAATGGGTATGCTGCAAAATTCCACCCAATTTGAGTCAATGATTTGCTCTCCGTACATATTTCCTTGGTTGAGATAGAGTTGACCTAGTTTGGCCCAATCTCGGGCGGAAGCATAGCCATAAGAAGAACCCACAAAATGTCCCGAAGCGTCCGTTTCCAAAACAAAGGTCTCGGCACCGAGTGGTTTAAAGATTCGTTCATAGGGAAATTGGAGGTATTCCTCCTCCGTGTCGAAAGCCCGCGCAATCGCATAAGAAAGGATATTCGTCGTTCCCGAAGAGTATTCCCAAAATTCTCCGGGTTCAAATTCCAAGGGATAATCAGCGGCAGCCGCTCCCATATTCTTAGAGCTGTATAGCATTTTAGTGGCAGGACTCACTGTGCCGTATTCTTCCGTCCATTCCAGCCCGGTAGACATATTAAGTGCATTGGCAAGCGTCACCTTTTCTCTCGGGCTCCCTTTCCATTCTTCAATTGGTAGTGGCGAATCCAAATCCCAATAGCCATCCTTGGCAAGAACTCCGGCCATAGTAGCAGTGAGACTTTTGGCCATGCTCCAGCCGAGAAGTGGAGTAGTGGGTGTGATCCCTTCGGCGTAAGCTTCACCTGCGATCATTCCGTTTTTTAGAACCAACACGGCTCGAGTATTTAGCTTGTTTTTACCGGGAGGGTCAAAAGCTTTTTGCAAGACGGCTTGTAAATCGGCTTCTCCCGGAAAAGCTTGAATCGGCCAATCGGATTTGTCTTTTATTCCCATTTCGGGCAAGCTGCCGGTAGGTTTTGTCTGATCGTGAAGCAGGGTGCAGCCCAAACCCTCGCGGTAGATGGCCACTTTCGGATGAAGCCCTAAAACTGAAGTTCTGATGACCTTATTCTCATAATCAATGTCTCTGGAAGCCAGCCAAAGCGGTCCGAACCCAAGGTCGATGTCGGTGGCCCGTTCTTCGTCAATTTCAGAAACGAAAATGCAGGAGCACAATATCTTGGCATTGTAGCCTGACATAATTTCCAACTTTGGGTAAAGCAAGAAATAAAATGCAATGAATGCTGCCACAAGTAGGGAAAGACCGATTGTTCTTGTTTTTTTCATAACCACTTTTGTTTCTAAGGGAGTAGAGTTGACTAACTTTGTAATCTCTTCAAAGAAAACAATTTGACACTTAAAACACCCTCTTTTAGAGGAGACTGAACATATGAGAACCGCCTACACCTACGACATTATCAAACGA
>CAZKXG010000004.1:4035-10231 GCA_964556465.1 uncultured Cryomorphaceae bacterium
TGCGGTCTTCATCCTGATTCTAGTCAACGCCATGTCAAACATTATCCCGTTTGGAGGGCAGACCAATGCCGACATTAGCGCCAAATACCCAACGCTGATTACCCCCGAAGGTTACGCTTTCAGCATCTGGGGAGTCATCTATCTTACCCTCGCCATTTTTGCAGTATGGCAGTTTTTCAAAGGTAAGGAGGTGCGCTTCTACAAGATGATTTGGCCATACTTTATGATCAATGTGGTGGCCAATTGTCTGTGGTTGGTGGCTTTTCAAAATGATTGGTTGGTGCTTTCGCTGGCTTTGATGGCAGTAATTTTGATCAGTTTGATTGCGATTTTCAAAATTTTTTATCGCGTCAAGAGAACCATGGGTACCACAAGACGATTCTTTTTTCACGTACCCTTCGGGCTTTATTTCGGCTGGGTGAGTTTGGCAGCAGTGGTCAATGCCGCTGTTGTTTTGACATCTTTCGATCTTCCGCTATTTGCAAATAATGAAGGGATTTTTGCCTTGATTGCCATTGCTGTGGCCGCTGCCTTGGCACTCATTATGGTCATCAGTCAAAATGATTACATCTACGGTTTTGCCGTGCTGTGGGGTCTGATTGCCATCTACGTAAAGCAGATGGATGAGCCCATGGCAATGAATGCGGCCAAGTATGGCGCTATTGCTTTGATTGCGGGAATGCTGGTAACCTTTATCGGTGACCGGATTAAGGTGGCGAGGTACGGACGTTCGGTCTAATTCAATATTTCTTTGAGAATCTTGTCGGTAGCTCCGGCTTGACCATTCACATACTTTTTGGCTTCTAGTCCGGCCTTTCGGCGAAAGGATTCATCTTCCAAAAGTTGAGTTATGATCTGGTCGAAATCCGTTTGTCCTTGAACTGAAAAAGCAGCTCCGATATTTATTAGACCTATGGCTTCTCTGAACTTATGGTAGTTGGGGCCAAAAACGATGGGTATACCATATACCGCTGCCTCTAATGTATTGTGAATTCCCGAACCAAATCCACCGCCAATAATGCCCACTTCGCCATAATGGTAGAGCTTACCGAGAAGTCCGATGGTATCAATAATAAGAACTTGTGCGGTTCTATCCCCTTCATTCCAAGTAGTGAATTGATCGGCTACTTTCAGTCTGTTTTTCAGTCGGTCGATTTTTTGGACTTTGATTTCGTGTGGAGCGATAATAAAAGCCAGATCTGCAGGAGACGTTGTGATAAAGTCAGCTATCAAGGCCTCATCTTCAGGCCATGTGCTTCCTGCTATAATCGCTAGCCGTCCATTGAGCCAAGCCTCTATTTTTTCCACAGGAGTAAAGGAATCTGCCAATTTCTTTACGCGGTCAAAGCGTGTGTCACCCGCAACTGAAACGCGGCTAATGCCATTTGTATTGAGAAGTTTTTCTGAATTTTCATCTTGACAAAAAATGTAATCCACTCCTTTTAATGTCTCGCGAAACCAACCTCCGTAAGGTTTGAAATAGATTTGATCCTTTCGGAAAATAGCCGAAACCATGTAGTGAGGAATGCTGCGCTTCTGCATTTCTCGAAAAAAATGGTGCCACACTTCATATTTGATAAATATGGCAGCAGAGGGTTTGAAATGATTTAAAAACTTATGGGCGTTGCCCTTCGTGTCCAGCGGCAGGTATACTGTCGCATCTACCTCATTGTAGTCTTTTCGGACTTCATAACCCGAAGGGCTGAAGAATGTCAGCAAAAGCTTTTTCGATGATTTCTGTCTCAAGGCTTCAATAATCGGGCGGCCTTGTTCAAACTCGCCCAAAGAGGCGCAGTGAATCCAAATACAGCCTTCAAGACCTTTTGGAAGATTTTCGAAATAATTTTTTCTACCCGACTTCCACTGTGAAGCCTTTTCTTGAAAAAGTGCTGCTATGGATATCGCCAATCCATAAAGTCTGATACCGAGGGAATAGAGTCCCTGCATTAATCCAAGTAAAATTTATCAGCGTATCGCTTGTACACCGGCAGAACCCATCCTGCTTTTACACCAATGAGTAGGTCAAAATAATCTCCATTGGTCTCTTCCATTTGATCAATATTATAGGAGCGATAGTCAGTGGTGAAACCTTGATAAATTTCAAATCCAAAGAAGAAATTGGCGTATCGGTTGTCGCTAAAATGGCGATACCCGATAAACTGACTGGTAGCAATACCGGCTCTTTTTCGATCGTATCCTTTTCGATACTCTCCTTCTAGCGGTGGATAATCGTCTTGGCGAAGCTCGATCCACGTGCGGTGCTCTAAGTATTGAACTCCAAAACGAATCTCTAGTCCCGAACTTGGATTTGGGCCGATGACCGGAAAAATCTTTCCAACGTAGAATCCTCCTGTGAAGCCTCTTTGCTGAACGATGGGTAGAATAAACTCACCCGTTATTCCGATAATTTGTCCTGAACTAGTTCTCAATCCATGGGCTATCGTTTCTGAGTTCTTCACATTGTCTCCGAAGAGAAAGAGAAAATCAGCTCCAAGAAGAAAATTCTTTTTTGTCTTAAAGGCATAAGAGAACCCAATGTTAAAGTTTGCGCCATATAACTCGGCCATATCACCATACGGCTGCTGAAATCCTCCTTGAATCTGAAAGAGCGACATTGCAATGCTATCCTTCGAAATGTTAGATTGGCTTTTTCCAACAATAGCGCAGCAAAGGCAGAGTGCCACAATAATGAGGCTTCGAATTTTCTGTGAATAAACCGAGGTAAGGCTAGGTGTCAAAGGGGTTGTTCTGTGCATTTATACGTATATTCGCCGTCCAAATTTAAGCCTTTCCATGAAGAAAATTCAAATGGTCGATCTCATCTCTCAATATGAGAAGATGCAAGAGGAAATCGACAAGGCAGTACTTGACGTCATTCGTTCATCGGCCTACATCAACGGACCTGAGGTTAAAGCGTTTCGGAGTGAGTTAGAACAGTACCTCGATGTAAAACACGTCATTCCCTGTGCTAACGGTACCGATGCCCTTCAAATTGCCATGATGGGCCTTGGCTTGCAGCCTGGTGATGAAGTCATCACGGCAAACTTCACCTATGTTGCCACAGCAGAAGTTATTGCACTTTTGCAATTGACACCTGTTTTGGTTGACGTTGACCAAGCCACATTCAATATCGATATCGACTCGATTAAGAAAGCCATTACGCCAAAAACAAAGGCCATCGTTCCCGTCCATTTGTTTGGGCAATCTGCTCCCATGGAGGAGATTATGGAGTTGGCTGAAGAGCACAACCTTTTTGTAATAGAAGATACTGCTCAAGCGATTGGAGCTGATTATACATTTGCAAATGGTAAGAAACAGAAAGCCGGTACCATCGGAAACGTTGGCGCCACTTCGTTTTTCCCATCAAAAAATCTCGGTTGCTATGGCGACGGAGGAGCCATTTTTACCAATGACGATGATTTGGCTCATCGACTTCGCTCGATTGCCAATCACGGCCAAGCCGAAAGATATTACCACGATCGAGTAGGAGTGAATTCGAGATTGGACTCTATCCAAGCAGCTATCTTGAGAATTAAGTTGCGCCACCTGGACTCCTATGCCGCCAGCAGAAATGCAGCCGCAAGTCACTACGACGAAGCTTTCAAGGAACTGGATGAAATTACTACACCGGCGCGCTATGATAAATCCAATCACGTCTTTCACCAATATACTATGGTGCTGAATGGATTGGACCGTAGCGAGATGAAAGAATACTTAGAGTCAAAAGGTGTTCCCGCGATGATTTATTATCCGGTGCCGCTCCACTTACAAAAAGCTTATCGCGATGACCGATACAACCAAGGAGACTTCCCTGTGACCGAGCAGCTTTGCGAAACGGTTCTTTCATTGCCAATGCAAACAGAGCTTGACCAAGAACAACTTACTTATATCACCGATACGGTGAAAACCTTTGTAAAGGAAAAACGATCATGAATATTGCAGTCGTTGGAACAGGCTATGTAGGTCTTGTAACCGGAACTTGCTTCGCTGATACGGGAAATGACGTGATCTGCGTAGATATCGACGAGAAAAAAGTTGAAAGAATGCAAAACGGTGAGGTGCCGATTTACGAGCCTTACCTCGATACCGTTTTTGAAAGAAACATACGGCAGGATCGCTTGCGTTTTACAACTGATCTCAAGGATGCCGTATCGAAGTCGAGCATCATATTTCTGGCTCTGCCTACTCCTCCGGGAGAAGATGGCTCTGCCGATCTTTCTTACGTTCTCGGCGTAGCTGAAGAGCTAGGTAAAATAATAGATGACTACAAGGTCATTATCGATAAGAGTACCGTTCCCGTTGGTACGGCGGAGCTGGTTCATGCGGCTGTAGCCAAAAACGCCAAAGTCGATTATGATGTGGTTTCCAATCCCGAATTTCTTCGTGAAGGATTTGCCGTGGAAGATTTCATGAAGCCCGACCGTGTGGTAATCGGAACATCTTCGGAGCGGGCAGCCAAGGTGATGACAGATCTTTATAAACCCTTTGTCCGTCAAGGAAACCCCTTGATCGTCATGGACGAAAAATCAGCTGAGCTTACAAAATACGCAGCAAATGCATTCTTGGCCACCAAGATTACCTTCATGAATGAGATTGCCAACTTCTGCGAGTTGGTGGGTGCCGATGTGGACAAAGTGCGCGCGGGTATCGGAACCGATGCTCGAATAGGAAAGCGTTTCCTTTTCCCGGGAATCGGATATGGAGGAAGCTGTTTCCCAAAAGATGTGCAAGCATTGGTTCGCAGTGGAAATGAATCAGGCTACCATTTTGAAATACTCGATTCAGTTCTCAAGGTCAATGACCGCCAGAAGCTTTCTTTGATCCACAAAGTGAGGGAGTACTACGGTGATAATTTGGAAGGAAAGACATTTGCTCTTTGGGGCTTAGCTTTCAAACCGGATACGGATGATATTCGCGAAGCTCCTGCTCTTTATATGATCAGAGAGCTTCTCTTAGCGAAAGCCAAAGTTGTAGCCTTTGACCCCGAAGCAATGGACAATGTGAAATTGCTTCACGGAGATACAATTGAGTATGCAGACAATATGTACAAAGCGCTCGAAAATGCGGATGCCTTGTTGATCGCGACAGAGTGGGGAGTTTTTAGAAGTCCTGACTTCGATAAGGTTACTGACAGACTTAAGGAAAAGGTGATTTTTGATGGAAGAAACCTCTTTGAGCCAAGTCAAATGAAAGAATTGGGCTACCACTATGAAAGTATTGGTAGAGAAAAAATAACAGCATGAAGAAGCGAGTATTAATTACCGGTGCTGCGGGGTTTTTAGGCTCTCATCTTTGCGATCGCTTTATGGCCGAAGGCTATGAAGTAATGGCGATGGATAACCTGATAACGGGGGATCTCAGAAATATTGAGCATCTTTTTCCAGAGAAGGATTTCACCTTCTACCACCACGACGTAAGCAGCTTCGTTCATGTGCCCGGAAAATTGGACTATATTCTCCATTTTGCTTCGCCTGCCAGCCCGATTGATTACTTGAAAATACCGATCCAAACATTGAAGGTGGGCTCTTTAGGGACACACAATCTTTTGGGTTTGGCGAAAGCCAAAGGTGCTCGAATTTTAGTGGCCAGTACGAGTGAAGTTTATGGTGATCCCGAAGTTCACCCTCAAAAAGAATCTTACTACGGAAACGTAAACCCCATTGGGCCGCGCGGGGTATATGATGAGGCGAAACGTTTTCAAGAAGCTATCACCATGGCTTATCACCGTTTTCACGGATTGGAAACGCGCATCATCAGGATCTTTAATACGTACGGTCCTCGAATGCGATTGAATGATGGTCGCGTATTGCCTGCTTTTATTGGTCAAGCCTTGAGAGGTGAGGATTTTACGGTTTTTGGTGATGGCTCGCAGACGCGTTCATTCTGCTACGTAGATGATTTGGTAGAAGGGATTTATAGATTGCTTCTTTCAGATTACGCCGAGCCCGTAAATATTGGGAACCCAGATGAAATAACGATCAAATCTTTTGCGGAAGAGATCGTTGAATTGACGGGGGCCAAGACGAAAATCATCTACAAAGATTTACCTCATGATGACCCAAAGAAGCGTCGTCCTGATATTTCAGTAGCAAAGGCAATCCTCGATTGGGAGCCGCAAGTAGAGCGGTACGATGGCTTGGAAAGAACTTTGGCTTATTTCAAAACATTGAGCGAGGACGATCTTTACAAGAAGGAT
>CAZKXG010000004.1:10241-11248 GCA_964556465.1 uncultured Cryomorphaceae bacterium
AGCACTTCGATAATTACATTCGACGTTAATGGGGTTTCAAGCACACGAAACGGCCGTCGTTGATGAGGGCTGCGAAATAGGTGAAGGCACAAAGATTTGGCATTTCTCGCATATCATGTCCAATTGCAAGATTGGTGAAAAGTGCAATATCGGCCAGAACGTAGTCATCTCTCCTGAGGTGATTTTGGGCAGAAATGTGAAGGTCCAAAATAATGTTTCCATCTATACCGGTGTCATTTGCGAAGATGATGTCTTTTTAGGGCCGTCAATGGTTTTTACCAATGTTATAAACCCCCGTAGCGCCGTCATCAGAAGAGATCAATATGCCAAAACGGTTGTGAAAAAAGGAGCTAGTATTGGCGCTAATGCTACAATTGTTTGCGGAAACGATATTGGTGAATATGCTTTTATCGGTGCGGGTGCCGTAGTTACCAAAACAGTTGCCCCCTTCGCATTGGTTATCGGTAATCCTGCCAAGCAATTGGGGTGGATTAGTGAGTTCGGTCATCGATTGAAATTCGATTCAGAGGGTTTGGCCACTTGCCCTGAAAGTGGCGATAAATATATTCTTGAAGACGGAAAGGTCAGAAAGCAATGAGTCAACAAAAAGTAAAGTTTGCCATAGTCGGGTACGGCCACATCGGAAAACGCCATGCGGAGATGATTCGTCGGAATGACGAAGCGGAATTGGTCGCAGTAGTGGATAACGCCACTCGTGCTGAATGCGGCGCGGAGGGGATCGAAGAGTCTTTTTTCTCCACTATGGATGAAATGTTCGAAGCCCATCCTGAAATCGATGTGGTGAATATTTGTACTCCCAACGGGCTGCACGCATCTCAGTCATTGAAGGCGTTGAATCAAAAGAAACATGTGGTTTGTGAAAAGCCAATGGGCTTGTCGAAAGCGAATTGTGAGGAGGTAATCTTCAAAGCGCTTCAGGTGAGTAGACACGTTTTTTGCGTTATGCAAAACCGATATTCTCCCCCTTCGGCATGGTTGAAAGAAAT
>CAZKXG010000004.1:11258-12396 GCA_964556465.1 uncultured Cryomorphaceae bacterium
ACAAATTTTAAAAGATTGGTCAAGGCGAGTCAGAAGAAATGATCGAGAATAAGCGTCTTGGTGAAATTTTCTTGGTGGACATAGATTGTTACTGGAACCGTGATGAGCGTTACTACAAGAGGGATGGCTGGAAAGGTAGAGCCGATCTTGATGGGGGAACACTTTTTACTCAGTTTTCTCACTTCATCGATATTATGTACTGGTTATTCGGAGATATCGAAAACATCGAAGGACGCTTTGCTGACTTCAATCACAGTGATTTGACAGATTTCGAAGACAGCGGTTTGGTGACTTTTGATTTCATCAATGGGGGCAAGTGCTCCCTGAATTACTCCACATCTGTATGGGGTAAAAACTTGGGGAGTAGCATCACTGTAATTGGCAGCAAAGGAAGCGTGAAAGTTGGTGGCCAATACATGAATGAAGTAGAAATATGCAATGTAGAAGGCTATGAGATGCCTGAGCTGAGCGAGTCTAGTCCCGCCAATGATTATGGCGCTTACAAAGGGAGCGCTGCCAATCACCACTTCGTAATTGAAAATGTGGTTGATACTATTTTGAATAGAAATGTGGCTACAACCAACGCTCTGGAAGGGCTGAAGGTAGTAGACATCATCGAAAGAATTTACAACGTAAGAGACAAGAATAATTCCTGATATGTACAATTCCCTCTTAAACAAGGAGAAGAAAATGGCCGTAATTGGCCTTGGTTACGTGGGGCTCCCAATTGCCCTCGAGTTTGCCAGAAAAGTTTCTGTGATTGGTTTTGATATCAATCCCGATCGTGTCGAATTGATGAACAAAGGCATCGATCCTAGTAATGAATTGGAGTCATCTCATTTTGAAGGGTGTGACATAACTTTCACGTCGAATGCTGATGATTTGAAAGATGCTTCTTTCTTTATCGTAGCGGTTCCTACACCCATCGATATCGGAAATAAGCCAGATTTAACGCCGGTTTTAGCAGCGTCAAGAACGGTTGGAAACGCCATTTCTAAAGATGACTACGTCGTTTACGAAAGCACGGTTTATCCCGGTTGTACCGAAGAGGACTGCGTTCCGGCGTGGCGGGGTGTGGTCATGGGGGTTGCTCCTTGGCTGGATTTCGGCCAGCGCCGGCTATTATGGAGCCTGGATC
>CAZKXG010000004.1:12406-22018 GCA_964556465.1 uncultured Cryomorphaceae bacterium
ATTTTAAAGTTGGCTATAGCCCGGAGCGTATCAATCCGGGAGATAAGGAGCATACTCTTCGCAGTATTGTGAAGGTATCTGCCGGATGCGACGCTGAATCTGCTGAGATCATCGCAAAGGTTTATGAGCTGGTCGTTGATGCGGGAGTTCACCGAGCAAGCTCCATTCGAGTGGCTGAAGCTGCCAAGATTATTGAGAATACGCAACGCGATGTCAACATTGCTTTAATTAACGAATTGTCGATTATTTTTAATCGAATGGGTATCAATACCTACGAAGTGCTGGAAGCTGCCGGAACCAAGTGGAATTTCTTGAACTTCCGGCCTGGTTTGGTGGGAGGCCACTGCATTGGAGTGGATCCATACTACCTCACCCACAAAGCGGAGAAACTAGGATACCACGCGCAAATAATCAATTCTGGTCGATTTGTGAATGACTCAATGGGGGGCTATGTGGCAAAGCAAACCGTGAAGAAGATCATCTCAAAAGGTAAGCATATCCAAAATGCCAAAGTGCTTGTGATGGGTGCTACATTCAAAGAGAACGTGAGCGATATCCGCAACTCTAAGGTTGTAGATACCGTGAACGAGTTAGAGTCATTCGGCGTGCAAGTAGATGTTATCGACCCTCATGCCTCTCCTGAGGAGGTAAAGCATGAGTACGGATACGATTTGGCGGACAAGCCAAATCCGAAATACGACGGGGTAATCGTAGCCGTAAATCACTCTGAATATGAAAATCTCCCCGAGAGTTACTTCGAGGAGATTATCGATATGGATGGGGTATTCGTTGACTTAAAAGGAATCTACCGAGGTAAGATTAAAAAGTTCCTTTATTGGAGTCTATAGCTGTGCCGAAGAGGTTTCGAACGCTCTGTCCACTTTCTTAAATAGTCCTTGAAGAACTTTTCCAGGTCCTACTTCTATCGTTGAAGTGGCGCCGTTGGCTATCATGTTTTGCATGGTTTGTGTCCAACGCACGGGTGCCGTAAGCTGCGCCACCAAGTTTGCTTTGATGGTAGCGGGATCAGTCACGGGCTCAGCAGATACGTTTTGATAAACAGGGCATGAAGGTGAATTAACCTCCGTCGATTCAATGGCCGACGCCAAATCGGCTCTGGCCGGTTCCATAAGTGGTGAATGAAATGCACCACCCACTGGCAAGATCATCGCTCTACGGGCACCCGCTTCCGACAAAGCATCACAGGCCTTTTGAACGGCGTCCAGTTCTCCGCTGATTACCAATTGGCCAGGGCAATTGTAGTTAGCAGGAACGACTATACCATCAATTTCAGCACAATGCTTCTCCACTACTTCGTCTTCCAGAGCTAATATGGCTGCCATTGTTCCTTTGGTTTGCTCCGTAGCCTTTTGCATGGCATTGGCGCGCTGAGCGACCAGCTTCAGGCCAGCCTCAAAGCTCAAAGCTCCCGTTGCAGTCAAAGCAGAAAACTCACCAAGGCTGTGACCTGCAGCCATATCGGGCTGAAATTTATCTCCCAGCATTTTGGCCAAAATAACGCTGTGTAGGAAGATAGCGGGTTGGGTTACTCTGGTCTCTTTCAAGTCGTCTTGAGTACCGTCAAACATGATGTCTGTGATTCGAAATCCGAGAAGTTCGTTGGCTTGTTCAAAAAGCGCTTTAGCTTCTTCAGACTGCTCGTAGAGTTCTTTGGCCATTCCCGGAAATTGTGATCCTTGACCTGGAAAAACGTATGCTTTCATAAGTGTGAATTGGTTTTGAGTAGGTTACAAATAAAAAATCCGACGGGTGTCGGATTCTTAATTTCAATGAATGATTAATCTCTATTTCCTAAAAAACGAAGTAAAAACAAAAAGAGGTTGATGAAATCGAGGTAAAGAGTCAATGCGCCCATAAGAGCGAATTTATTCCCTTCATCTGTTCCCGCGTCAACTTGCATTCCGATTTGCTTCAGCTTCTGCATGTCATAGGCTGTAAGACCTGTGAAAATTAATACACCAACAGCACTGATAATGTAATCCAGTGCGGCACTTTGCATAAACCAATTGACTACCATTGCTATAATAATACCGATCAATCCCATCATCATGATCGACCCAAACTTGGTGAGATCAGTTTTTGTGGTATAGCCTAGCACAGCCATAATTCCAAAAGTGGCAGAGGTAATGAAGAAAGTCATGGTAATACTTGACGCAGAGTAAACCACGAAGATTGAACTCAAGCTTATCCCCATCAGAAGGCTAAAGACAATCATGGTAGTCAGCATTCCCGTGCTTGACATTTTTTGAAAACGAAAGCCCATAAGAAGGACCAAGCCCAACGGACCGAGCATTGCTATCCAGCCGAACAAAGAACGGCCAGTTCCCTCAGCATTGAAGAGCAATCTCATCAATTCGTCGTTTGTCCCGAACCAATAGGCCATTACTCCTGTGATGGCTAGTGCAGCAGTCATGTAAGTCATCACGTTGCTTACAAAATTTTTGGCCAAAGCACCTGAATCTACTTGTGCTGAATGTTGTCCGCCATCGCGGCCAAACATTATATTTTTATTCTCTTCCATATCTGTTTAATGAAGTTTTGCTGATATTAAATTAACAAATTCCTGACGAGTTGTCTCCTCCAAGAATTCTCCATGAAATGCTGATGTAGTTGTGACCGAGTTTTGCTTTTGTACTCCGCGCATTTGCATGCACATGTGCTGAGCTTCTAGTACTACGGCTACTCCAACCGGGTTCAACGTTTCTTGAATACATTCCATTATTTGGTTCGTCAGTCGTTCTTGCACTTGCAATCTTCGTGCAAATACGTCCACGATTCGAGGTATTTTGCTCAATCCTACTATTCTGCCATTTGGAATATAGGCCACATGAGCCTTCCCAAAGAAGGGCAACATATGGTGCTCACAAAGGCTGTATACTTCGATGTCTTTTACCAAGACCATCTGGCTGTACTCTTCATCAAACATGGCTGATCGAATGATTGCCGCGGGGTCTTGGTCATAGCCTTGAGTTAGGAACTGCATGGCTTTTGCTACTCGCAACGGCGTGTCTTCCAGTCCTTGGCGATCTCTTTCTCCTCCGAGGTTGTCCAGCACCTTTCCAAATAGTGACTCTAAATTGTTGAGCTCTTTTTCCTTCTGACTTTGTCGTGAATCTTCCATTTCCATCCCGCTGTTACTCCCCGAAATATTCGGCAAAGTTGTTCTCCGTTTCATGTAAACGAACTGAGTGCAAAATGCATCCGTGACTTTCAACTTTGGTTTTTATTTCACTCCAGATAGCAACTGCCAAATTTTCAGTAGATGACATTTTGCCCTTCATGAATGGGACATCCAAATTCAGGTTTCGATGGTCAAGTTTGTCAATCACCACTTCTTTTAAAATCTTGCTTAGATCTTTTAGATCGATGACACACCCTGTATCGGGTTGCGGCTGTCCTTTCACGGTTACAAAAAGGTCGTAGTTGTGACCGTGCCAGTTCTGATTGGCGCATTTGCCGAAGACTTCCATGTTCTTCTGCTCAGTCCATTCCTCATTCCAGAGTTTATGTGCAGCGTTAAATCGCTCTCGTCTTGTGATGTAAACCAATGGCATGCTTAAATTTTCAGGTGCAAATATACAACCTATTTCAACCTTACATGCTTATAGAGGTCAATGCCTATCTTTGACGAAAATCTCAATTCTTATGATTGTTGTAACAGGTGCTGCAGGTTTTATCGGGAGCTGTTTAGTAAGTGGGCTCAATGAAAAGGGCTACTACGATTTAATTTTAGTGGATGACTTTTCTAAAGCTGAAAAAGCACCCAACTATGAGGGAAAGAGGTTTTCTCAGCTGGTGGAGCGACGAGACTTTCACGATTGGCTTAGCCAAAATCACAAGCTAGTATACTTCATTTTTCATATCGGTGCCCGTACGGATACCACAGAATTTGACAAGTCGATTTTCGATGACTTGAACGTGGACTATTCTCAGAAGATTTGGAAAGCTTGCGTGAAGCATGGAATTCCATTGGTGTATGCCAGTTCTGCTGCTACATATGGTCTCGGTGAGTATGGCTACGAAGACAATCATGAAGTAATAGAAAACCTAGAGCCGCTTAATCCTTACGGAGAATCAAAAAACGAATTTGACAAGTGGGCGCTCAAGCAAGACAAGAAGCCCTATTTCTGGGCGGGTCTGAAGTTTTTCAACGTATATGGCCCCAATGAATACCACAAGGGAAGGATGGCTTCGGTTATTTTTCACGCCTTTAATCAAATTAAGAAAAACGGCGAAGTCAAATTATTTCGCTCCCATAATCCGGAATACAAGGATGGTGAGCAGTTGCGCGACTTTATCTATGTGAAAGACTTGATCAGCGTATGTCTCTTTTTAATGGAGAACAGGAAGCATTCGGGACTTTACAATTTGGGAACAGGTACCGCCAGAACTTTCTTGGATTTGGCAAAAGCAACTTTTTCTGCCTTGGATTTTGAGCCAAACATTTCATTCATCGATACTCCTGCTGATATAAGAGACAAGTACCAGTATTTTACTGAGGCCAATATGGCTAAGTTGATCGGCATTGGCTATGACAAGAAATTCACCTCATTGGAAAGTGGAGTGAAAGATTATGTGCAGAATTATTTGAGTAAAGAGGCTTACTACTAGATCAAAGACTCTTTTTTAGCTCTAGCAAAAAAGCCTTTACATTCTCGAGTCGTTTCACCATTTCGACAGTGTCAGCCACATCGCTTTTATTGTCTTTCAGCTTGTCTTTAGCTCCTTGTAGCGTGTAACCGCGTTCCTTTACCAAGTGAAAAATGATTCGGAAATTCTCCACATCATCTTTGGTGAAAAGTCGGTTTCCTTTCTTGTTCTTTTTAGGTTTGATAATATCGAATTCCTTTTCCCAAAAGCGGATCAAGGAAGTGTTGACATCAAACATTTTTGATACCTCGCCTATGCTGTAATAGAGCTTTTCAATTTCTTTTTCGCGGTATGGCATCAGTCGAAGGATTGGTTTACACTGGAAGAGAGTTCGATCATCAAATCGTATTCTTCGGGTGTTAAGTCGTTAAAATAGAAGTTGGCAGGATTAATTTTCTTTCCATCCTTTATGACCTCATAGTGCAAGTGAGGGCCATTACTAGTACCTGTATTGCCCACTAAGCCAATTATATCTCCCCTTTTTACTTTTTGACCTCTTCTCACATCTATTTTGCTCATGTGGGCATAGAGCGTTTCATAACCGTAACCGTGGTCTATAATTACATGTTTTCCATATCCGCGACGGCTGTTCACTACTTTTTTAATCACTCCATCTCCCGTAGCGAAAATTTCGGTGCCCGTTGGCGCCGAAAAATCCATACCCCAATGCATCTTTCGGACTTTGTAAATAGGGTGAACACGGTAGCCATAGCCACTAGCCACTCTCTTTAAATTTTTATTGGGAACGGGTTGTACTGCGGGAATTGAGGCCAACATCTTCTCCTTATTCTTAGCGAGTTCTACCACTTCGTCAAATGACTTCGACTGTACGTAAAGGCGTTTTTTTAGTTTGTCAAGCCTTTTTCTAGTATCAATTACCAAATCAGAATTGCTGTACCCCTCCAGATAAGTGTAGCGATTCACACCACCTACACCAGCTTCTCTAACGGATTGAGGAATCGGCTCCGATTCCAAAATTTGTCGATAGATGTTGTCGTCCCTTCTTTCGATGTCGGAAAGCACGGCTTCCACATTATCGAGGTCCTTATTCAGTAATTCGTAGCGAGCCTGCAGCTGTGCAAGTTCTCGTTTTAGTGTCAGCTCTTTAGGAGAGTCGATGAAGGTGTAAGCAAAAAAAACAATGATCAACGCAAAAAATAATCCAACAACGAAGTAGGTTAACCCTTTCTTAAGCCGATCTTTGAAGGTCAGCTGGATTTTTTCGTAGTTGAGTGTACTTGGATTGTACTTGTATTTTATTTTTGCCATCCGCTTGGGAAAAATTAAACCATAAAAGTAGGAAATCGACTGAATGGCACAAATGGCCATCTCTTAGGAGATCCACTTCAATTGTTAAACTTTGTTTCAATGAAATCATCTCAAATTCGCCGCGTCTTTCTTGACTTTTTCGAAAGCAAGAATCACAAAATAGTCGATTCGGCTCCTATCGTCATTAAGAATGATCCCACACTGATGTTTACGAATGCAGGGATGAATCAGTTCAAAGATATTTTTCTGGGCAATGAAGATACTTTGGATAAGCGTGTTGCTGACACCCAAAAGTGTCTCAGAGTAAGCGGGAAACACAATGACTTGGAAGAAGTCGGTGTGGATACTTACCACCACACCATGTTCGAAATGCTGGGAAATTGGTCATTTGGAGCATATTACAAAAAAGAGGCCATCGAATGGGCATGGGAGCTGCTGACAGACGTTTTCGGTGTTGAGAAAGACAGGATGTATGTGACCGTTTTTGAAGGAGATAAACAAGATGGTCTTGAGTTCGATACTGAGGCATTCGGTTACTGGAAGAATCTAGTAGACGAAGACCGAATTCTAAAAGGGGATAAAAAAGACAATTTCTGGGAAATGGGCGATGTAGGACCTTGTGGTCCGTGTTCTGAGATTCACGTTGACTTGCGCTCAGACGAGGAAAGAAAGGTCAAGTCGGGTGCCGACTTGGTCAATATGGACCATCCGCAAGTGGTTGAGATCTGGAATTTGGTCTTCATGGAGCTCAATCGAAAGGCTGATGGGAAGCTTATTCCTTTGAAAGAAAGGCATATTGACACGGGAATGGGGTTTGAACGTTTAGCAATGGTACTTCAGGGTAAGCAGTCCAATTACGATACGGATGTTTTTACCCCGTTAATTACATTTCTTGAAAAAGAAACAGGAGTTAAATACAGCAGAACTGACTCTAGGCAGGATGTGGCTTTTCGTGTAATAGCCGATCATGTCCGTGCAGTTTCATTTGCCATCGCCGACGGTCAAATGCCCGGCAATACAGGTGCGGGCTACGTAATACGTCGCATTCTCAGACGTGCGGTCCGATATGCCTACAGCTTTTTGGATCGGCGTGAACCCATTTTAACTCTTTTGGCGGGAGAGCTGGAGAAACAACTCGGGGAGTTCTTTACAGAGTTAACGCACAATAAGACACTGATATCACAGGTGATTAAAGAAGAAGAAGAAGCATTTCTACGCACCTTAGCGAAAGGCATGGATCGGATTTCTGAAATCATTCAGAAGACAGAAGGAAAAGAAATCGATGGTGAGACTGTTTTTGAACTGTATGACACTTATGGCTTTCCGGCTGATTTGACGGCACTGATTCTTTCAGAGCAAGATAAGTTCTACAATAAAGAAGCTTTTGAAAAAGCCCTTCAAGAGCAAAAGAGTCGTTCGAGAAAAGACTCGGCTGTAGCTGCGGGAGACTGGGTAGTGCTCTCAGATTCACCTTCGACGGAGTTTGTTGGCTACGATGTTCTGGAAGATAACATAGAATTGGTGCGCTATCGAGAAGTGGAACATAAAGGTAAAAGGCTATTTCACTTAGTTTTCAATAAGACCCCTTTCTATCCCGAAGGAGGAGGTCAAGTAGGGGACAAGGGATACATTGAAAGTGACGGTAAAAAATTGTCTATTGACAATACCTACCGTGAGAACAATCTCATCGTTCACGTTACGAAAAACTCGCCTAAGGAACTAGGCTCTCAATTCACCGCAACTGTCGCTTCAAAGGATCGCAATAGCACTGAGAAAAACCATTCGGCGACGCATCTTCTCCACCATGCACTTCGAGATGTTCTTGGAACTCACGTGGAACAAAAAGGGTCGTTGGTCGAGAAGAATTACCTCCGATTCGATTTTTCTCACTTCTCAAAGATGAGTGATGAGGAGATTCGCAAGGTTGAAATGCAAGTGAATGCGATGATTCGAGAAAACCTTACCTTGGGAGAATTCAGGAAGATTCCAATGACTGAGGCTCAGGAGATGGGAGCGATGGCGCTATTTGGTGAGAAGTATGGTGAAGAGGTGAGAGTGATTCAATTTGGAGATTCCGTAGAACTTTGCGGAGGAACGCATGTGAAAGCAACAGGAGAAATCGGGTTCTTCAAGATTACAAGCGAAGGTTCGGTAGCTGCTGGTATCAGAAGGGTAGAAGCCTTAACCGGAGAAGCTGCTGAGGGTGAGGTTTTCAGTGAAATCGATGAATTGCGGACTATCAAAGAAAAACTCAAAGCTCCAAAAGCTCCGGCGAAAGCTGTAGAGTCACTTCTGACAAAGCAGGCTGATCTCGAAAAAGAAATAGCAGTCTTGAAAGCAGACAAAGCTCAAAGTATAAAAGGTGAGCTGATGAGTAAGGCACGGCAGATTAACGGAGTGTCATTCATTGCAGAGCAAGTAGATTTAGATCCTGCATCTGTTAAGGATATATCATTTCAACTAAGAAAAGAGTTGAGTCCGCTTTTTTTGGTTTTAGCAACAGCTCAAAACAACAAAGCCACGGTATCCGTGGCTCTGTCTGATGAATTGGTTACTGATGGAAGCTTTAATTCCGGGAATATTGTAAAAGAACTGGCAAGATTTATTCAAGGTGGTGGCGGTGGTCAGCCTTTCTTCGCCACGGCCGGGGGCAAGAACGCTAACGGGATTTCTGAAGCACTCAAACGTGCCGAAGAAATTTTAAGCGTAAGCTGATCTCGAACCTTGATTATTCATCATCGCTTTGATCTCGCTCATGTCCTTCCCGTGCGATGGGCCGAGGTATTCAGTTTCGTAGGACAATCCCAGGTTCAGGATGTAGAAAGCATTGAAAAGGATGATCAATACATAATCTACGATGCTCGTCTTTCCAAAGCTATTGCACAACTCAATATATACCTTTGGTACCAAGTAAAGTTGACCGTAGATTGGAATGAAGAAGAGGAACATGTGACTGGCAGGTCTTCCTACTATTCTGAGGAATACGATAAAGTTCCAGATGGGAACTATGCAAGCAACACCTGGTTGATTTGCTTTTTCGTAAAGTTTCCATTGAGCAACGATTCCGAAGAAAGCCAATACTCCGGCTAAAAGAAGTAAACCATCTCCGAAAGTTCCGTAGAGCCCCATGAAGAAGTCTTGAATAAAATTGATGATGCCGTCCATAACGTCTGATTTTTTGTTTGTAACCTTTTGTATTCTATCCCGTACAAATACGGTTCTGATTTAAAGACGGCCTTCTTCTAATAGGGTTGCCAGTACACTATTGTTTTTTTATTTGAGTTAAAATGCTCAATAGCAGTGTTCTGACTTTTTCACTTACTCGTTGGAGTTCCAATAATGACTTTGCAAAGGGCTTGTGGTAGCCGTGACTTTTCCACAAAAAGTTCAAGTTAACGGGTATACTGTTCAAAACGTTTGGGGTCATTAGGTGGACATTGGTTATGGTTTTGTCGAAATTTGACGAAGAAATCCATCAGTTGGTGGAGTGTTTCGACCTAGGTGCTTACAAAATTCTTGACAACTGCAATCTGTTGCGCGGCCTTCTCTCTGGCAGCCCAAAATGTTACCGTGATTAATCGATTTCACGGTGCGGAAATTGACGACGTACCCGAAAATTACGTCCTCAGCGACGTACAGGAACAGACCGTAATCATTAATGATTATGAGCTT
>CAZKXG010000004.1:22028-24369 GCA_964556465.1 uncultured Cryomorphaceae bacterium
GAAGCAGTCTCTCCTAAACCAGATGATAGACTACGGAATTAAATCATATGTCGACAACAATTACTTTGTAAAAGACGATCAAATAAGAGTTTACTCATCGGTGTTGGATTTTGATGAAAATATTAGTGCCCTGGTAAAGAATGCAATATGGATTAATGATCTGCCATTCTCTGAACTATTTCAGGGTTTTTCTGATGATGTATTGAGTCAGGCTTCTTATCTCAATGACCTCAACGGTCGCCGCATTGGTGGTTCTGCGGATCAGGATTTCAAGGGAGTAGATGACTTGAACCTTTACGGTTTTCAAAGCCTGGTCTTTAGCTTAAAGGAATCTGCCATTGCTGAGGCTACAGCGTTTATCGAGGAATATATGTCAATTGATGAAAATCAAGAGGATGACAATGAGATCAAGGTTATGCTTGCAGAAGAGTTTGAAATGATGGCTTTTCCCGGTGTAGAAGATGATCTTGGAGGTTTAAGTCTTAATCCTGATCTTTTTTCTGCTAATAGAAAATCGTCGAAGAAGGTCAGAAGAAAGAAAAACGATTTCTCTGAAGAAGTGGTCACTCTTTTGGAGGAGAACAATAGAATTCTTTCCAACTATTCTGAGATGTTCCAGAATCTCCAAAGTCAAATTGACGAGATTAATAAACGGGATAACAACGACTTAAGAGAAGATGTGGCTGAAATGCGACAGATGATCACTGAGTTAAAGAATGAACCGTCTCGTAGTTCAACTGAAAGTGAGCCTGAGTATTTAATCTTCGAAAAGAACGAGTACACCTTGAGCGAGGTGCAAAAAGCTCGTCTCAATAAGACCATTGTACTTTTAGTGAAGAATCCTTCTCAAAAGGCATTGGTGACCGGATATGCCGATATGTCAGGAGATTCAGAATACAATGCTTGGATCTCACAAAAACGGGCCGAGTCGGTCAAAGTATTCCTTGAGTCAATGGGAATAGAAAGAAATCGGGTAGTCGTAACTTATTTAGGTGACACCGAAAGTACCACGTCAGGACCTGCTGATAGAAGGGTAGAAGTGAGCTTAATTAATTGAGAGCTCTTTTCAACGCCTCCTTTAAATCATACGTTTTCAATCGGTCTATGTCCATGTGAGTCACCAGACGAATCCGCTTTTTCCCAAAAGCTACTCCTCTTACTCCTTGTTCTTCCAATTTTGCCAAGTGAATTTCCGAAAGGTCATTGACATCGAAAATTAAAATGTTCGTTTCGGGGTCGATCACGTTTACCACAGATTGGCAATCTTTCAAAGTTTCTCCCAACTCAGAGGCCAAAGCATGATCATCTTTCAACCGAGCCACATTGTGTTCCAATGCATAAATACCCGCCATAGCCAAATATCCCGCTTGGCGCATGCCACCGCCCATTCCTTTTCGGCGGCGGCGGGCTTCTTTGATGAATGGTTTGCTTCCCAGTAGCAGCGAACCTACGGGTGCTCCAAGTCCCTTTGAAAGACAAATAGAAACGGAATCAAACAATTGACCATAAGAAGCCAGATCATGGCCTTTTTTGACAATAGCGTTAACCGCTCTTGCCCCATCCAGGTGAAAGGCAAGTCCGTGCATTTTACAAGTATTACTCAAGGCCTCTAACTGATCAAATTCATAGCACTTGCCGCCTCCTCGGTTTGAGGTGTCTTCAGCAACGACCAGAGAAGTTCTGGCAAGCCAATCATAATCAGCATGGATGGAGCTCGTTACGTCATCGGGAGTGAGGATGGCGTTATCATTGAAGATTAGTTTAACCGAACTCAAAGAATTTCGAGCAATTCCTCCCACTTCGTATTGATAAATATGAGAGCTCTCATGACAAATAACTTCATCTCCCGGCTTAGTGTGAATTGAGATGGCGATTTGATTCGTCATCGTGCCCGACGGGCAGAAGAGTCCAGCTTCATGACCAAACATTTCCGCGCCAAGCTTTTCCAGACGATTGATCGTAGGATCTTCGCCAAAAACGTCATCGCCCACTTCGGCATTAAACATAGCCTTTAGCATTTCTTCGCTCGGCTTGGTAACGGTGTCACTTCTAAGGTCAAACATTTTTCTACTTTTTGCGAACCAGCATTAGCCCATCTCGAACGGGTAATAGCACATTGTCTACTCGATCGTCAGCCAAAACGGCTTTGTTGAATTGATCGAGTGCTGCCGTGTCAGGGTCATTTTTTAATTCCATTTCATCCAGTACTTTACCACTCCAAAGCACATTGTCGGCTATGATGCACCCGCCTGCGCTCATTTTTGGCAATACAGCTTCGTAGTAGTTCAGGTAGTTGGTTTTATCCGCATCGATAAAAACCAAATCGAAGTTGGCGTCCATA
>CAZKXG010000004.1:24379-27100 GCA_964556465.1 uncultured Cryomorphaceae bacterium
TCAATGATGGGTAGGGCATCACCAATATGAAGTTCGATTTTATCCTGTAGGCCGGCTCTTTCAACGTATCGATTAACAATGGGTTGAAGCTCCTCATTTTTTTCGATGGTGTGAAGGATGCCGCCTTCGGCCAGCCCTTCGGCTAAGCACAAGGCTGAATATCCCGTATAGGTGCCGATTTCTAGAATGCACTTTGGTTGAATCAATTTTGAGTACATGCTCAGAATTCTACCTTGAACGTGCCCGGAGAGCATGCGCGGCTGAAGTACTTTGAGGTAGGTTTCGCGGTTCAGTTCATTCAAGAGATCGCTTTCAGCCTTTGTATGTTGATGAACGTACTTGTCTAATTCCTGATCAATAAATTCCATGTCTACTTGTATATCAGTGTGCTTAACTTGTTTGGATCGAAAGTGTAATTGGCAGCTTCCATAATCTGCTCTGTAGTGATGTTATCAATTTTACGCAAAATGGTCTCCGAATCTTCAACCCTGTCCAAAACCAAGAGGCTTTTTCCAATAGATTGCATCATTCCGGCGCCACTTTCCTTGGCCAGTGCATACTGTCCTTTGAGCTGCTGCTTGGCTCTGTGTAGTCCTGTCGTTGTGAGTTTTTTCTCTCTCAGATTCTTCAATTCCCGAAGGATCAACTGCTCACTTTTTCTCAACCACTTCTTATCCGTTCCCAAATAGGTGCTGAAAACTCCACAGTCCGAATAGGCACTGTATGACGATTCAAGATTATAAGCAATTCCGTGCTTCTCTCTGATGTTCATGCTCAGCCTGCTATTCATGGCAGGCCCTCCCAAGAGATTGTTGAGCAAAACCATAGGAAGCCTCAACTTATCGTGAATATCATACGTTTCGCTGCCTATAATCAAGTGTGCTTGATAGGTATCCATTTCTACTTCTTTTCGCTCGACGCTTGCAGGCCCGGGCGAATCATTTTTGGATACAGACAAGGTCGATGGCACTGAGCCGAAGTACTTGTTCAAGATTCGTTGAACTTTCGATTCTTTGATATCTCCTACCAGACTCACCACCATTCTGTCCGTGTGGTATTGTCTTTCGACGAAATGAGCAAGATCTTTTTGGCGGAAGCCCGACACCGATTCTACGGTGCCAAGAATATTTCTACCCATCGGATGAGATGGATACAAGAGTTCTTCGAAATCATCAAAGATTAGTTCCGAAGGGTTGTCTTGATAACTCAGGATTTCATCTAAGACCACTTCCTTTTCCTTTTCAATTTCCTTAGCGGGAAAAGTGGAGTTGAAAGCTATATCAGCGATGATTTCTGCAGCTCTCTCGAAATGTTCATTCAAGAATGAAGCATAGATCACCGTTTCTTCTTTGGATGTATAGGCATTCAGTTCTGCGCCTACGCTATCGAGCCGGCTCAGGATGTGAAATGCTTTTCGTTTTGTAGTACCTTTAAAGAGGAGATGCTCAATAAAATGAGCAATTCCCTGTTCGTTGGGAAGCTCATTTCTAGACCCCGCTTCGATGGTAAGCCCCAAGTGCGATACTCGCTGATCTCGTAGCGATAGGTGAACGGTGCGTATGTTATTTGAAAGCTGGTGAAATCGAAATTCCATAGAGAAGCGCAAAGATACTCAGTTTGTGAACTCGGTGACCGATTTGATTTGAGGAGGTCTGAATACTTTGTCTGTGGAAACAATTCTGAAAATCTGCAATATGTTCTAAATAAGTGAATAATATTGCACTCTATTAATGAGTAAAACTCCATTAACCGACATATTCAAACACTTATGAGCAAAGTAAGAGTAGTAGTGACAGGACTAGGGGCAGTTACCCCAATAGGAAATTCTTCTAGCGAGCTTTGGGAAAATGCGTTAAAAGGTAAAAATGGGGTAGGTCCGATTACGAGATATGATGCTTCATTGCACAAGACTCGGTTTGCTTGTGAGATCAAAGAATTTGATCCCACGATTCATCTTGATAGAACCGAGATTAAGAGAAGTGATATTTACACTCAATATTCTATTCATTGCGCTTCCGAGGCGGTCAAGGATAGCGGGATAGATTTTGAGAAAATGTCTCCCTATGATGTTGGGGTGATATGGGGAACAGGTAAAGGTGGCGTGAATACTTACGATGAGGAATCAAGCCATTATTGGAAGAGTGGAGAAGCGCCTCGATTTGGACCTTTCTTTGTTCCGAAGATGATTCCAAACATTGCACCCGGAATGATCTCGATGAAATACGGTTTGATGGGAGTCAATTTTGCCGTTACCTCTGCTTGCGCCAGTTCTAATCATGCGATTATCGATGCGTTTAATAACCTTTTGCTAGGTCGAGCCAAAGTGATGATTTGTGGTGGAGCTGAAGCAGGAGTTACTGCTCCGATCATGGCAGGGTTTTCTACCATGCGTGCCCTCAGTGCCGACAATGATGATTACGAAAGAGCTTCACGTCCGTTTGATGTTACTCGAAATGGTTTTGTAATGGGCGAAGGCGGAGCGGCGATCATACTAGAAGAGCTCGAACATGCCAAGGCGCGCGGAGCCAAGATTTACGCCGAGCTTGCAGGTACTGGTTCTACCGCAGATGCCTACCATCTTTCATCTTCGCATCCTGATGGAATCGGAGCTATTCGAGCAATGGAATTGGCCATGGAAGAAGCGGAGGAAGACAATCTATTGATCTTCCAAATGCCCTACGAGCAACCTCAATTGCCTGATTGTTTTATCAGACAAATTGA
>CAZKXG010000004.1:27110-31837 GCA_964556465.1 uncultured Cryomorphaceae bacterium
TGGAAGAAGCGGGTGTTTCACCCGAAGATATCGGCTACATAAACGCTCATGCTACGTCAACACCCGTCGGAGATATAAGCGAGGTGAATGCTATTTCAAAACTGTTCGATGGCAAAATGAAGAACTTAGTTGTCGGAGCTACCAAGTCTATGACGGGACACCTAATTGGAGGGGCAGGGGCAGTGGAAAGTGTTTTCACTATCAAGGCTATTCAAGAGGGAGTTTTAGCGCCAACCATAAATACAACTGAGCTGGATCCCGCCATTCCTGCTGAATTGAAAATAGCCGGGCCGCAAGCACAGGAGCTCAAGGTTAATGCTGCCATTAGCAATACCTTTGGTTTTGGAGGTCACAATACATCTGTGCTTTACAAGAAGTTTGAAGATTAGATTATTTCAAAATAGAGGTCAATCAATCCTCATTTCGGGAAGCATCTGGTTCTCCTTTTTCTTGTCATTTCTTCATTGTTCTGGCCAAAACATCATTATTGAGGGTAGCATTCTGGATGCCCAGTTGGGGAATCCGCTTCCTTTTTCGACCATAGCTATTTTCGGAAGTGATGTAGGCAGCATTTCCAATCAAGATGGGAAGTTCAAAATAGAAGTTGGATCCGCGGATACCTTGGAAGTGAGATGTACAGGATTCTATCCAAAGTATATTGTAGTGAAGGATGTGAGTAATTCCTTGGTCGAAATTGCATTGATGCCGGCTGTCAGTCAGCTTGCTGAATTTACCATTATCGAAGCAGACGAGCGCGCCCTGAAATATATCGAACAGGCTAAAAAGCAGCTTTTAAAAAGCGGCTATGTACGCAGCAAGGCATTTTTAGAATTATTTACTGAAAAAGATTCCTTACCAACCGAGCTACTCGAAATCTATTACAATGCTGATCTGAGAGACGCTAGTATTGAAAATCTCGAATACAAGTCGGGTAGGGTGGCGGTGGCGCCCGTGAACAATTCTTTTTTTATGAGTCTTTCGACCTCTCGTATTATTCAGTCTCATAACCCCTTAAACAGTGCCGGATTTCCAGAGAGCCCATTCTCGATCAAAAGAAGCGAATTGAATGAACTCTATGATTTCAAATTAATTGAATTTAAGTCAGGAGAGAAGACCATTTTCTTCGACGCGAAGCCAGCCAATAGTGAATCGTATTTCTCGGGTTCTTTTTCAATGGATGAGAAGATGAATGTGACGGAGATCGAACTCTCCATTCAAAACCCAAATCGAACTCCATTCATTCCACTTTTTGAAACTGACTCGCTTCGGCCAATATCGCTTGACATGAAGTGGCTTTATTCACAGCACGAATCCGGTGTGGCACCTTATCTTGTTGACTTCGATTACACCTATATATCAGCGATTCCAACAGGTGAAGGGTATACGGAGCCATGGCTTGAGCGGAGAATTCAGTCTGATGGATTGATCTACTTTTATGATTTTGATACTCCATTTTTCTCCCCTGAATTCTCTTACGACAAAGAATTGAACGATTATCAAAAATTGCTTAATACTCCCTTTCATGAGATACTTTGGGAAGTAGATCGGCCTTTTGTAGAGAGTGAAAGATTTAACCGAAATCAAGAATTCATTTCCGAAAATGGTACGTTGAAGAACTACGCAAGACAAGACGAATACAAAAAGTTCGGTGGGCTCCATTCAGTGATAGATCATTCAAACGTCTTTTGGTCAGACACCTCGAGGTTGAGACTCAATCTTATTTACCACGATCCGGCTGCTATTTCGGGTCGTACTTCGGTTCCAAGAAGGCAACGATTCAATTTAGATGTTGAACTCTATTTTGATATGGCCCAAGTAGATACTATCACCTCACACTTCAGTCAGTGTATTTTTGATGTTTACGATTCTTATTATGCGTTAGAGTCGGATTCACTCACCGACCTCTTCCTAAACCTTCACTTTGATCTCTGTGAGGTGGAGCGCAGAAAGTTGGAAGAATCAATCGCAGCTATTGAAGACATTTCGCCGAAAGAGCTGATCGACCTTTTCGAATTGAGTCAAAAAAACTTTGGTAGATCTACTGAGAGTTTTTTCCGGGAAACGGATTCGGGCTCTTCATTGAGGGCACTTGAAAAATACAATGAGGAACTGATGAAGGTCACCGGGGTGGATAATGTGAAACTATTCTTGTATCCGAGTGCTCAGGAAGTACTCGATCAAAGCAGATGATAGCTCTGCTTCATCTGTAAATGTAGCGAAGGCCGAAATTCGCCGTGTGGCCAGCTCCCTCAGACCTAGAGAGGGCAAAGTTGGAATAGGAAAGCTCAATCCCGAGAGCATCAGTGATTTGGTATTTCGCCCCAATTCCAAATTGTGTAAACCAACTCGACATGCCAAATTCTTCAGTCATCTCCATTTCCACCGAACTATCAATCTCCAGGGTTTTTTCAAATCGCGGAGAGTATTGAGAAAAAACATAAATAGTTGAGTTCGACGTCGGGAAATAACTTAGAAATGCGCTAACAGGCGTTCGAAAGAAATCGTACGTGTGTACTTCAGAATTTGCAAACCGATAGAGAAGGTCTGCTTCCAAAAAAATCTGAAAATCATCGCCCAGATTCTTGTCAAAGAATAATTGCGTGAACCAAGTGTAACGATCGTGGGCTACAAATCTTTCTGATTCGAGTTCATCGCTAATGGGAATCCATAGCGCACTTTGGACAGACAGTCTTGGGACGGATTTAAAGGGAACCCATTTTATTCTGGGAGCCACGTATGAAACTACTGTTTTATCAAAAGTAGCGTCATCCGAATAGCTAAAAACATCAAAGGCAGAGACATCACCTGGTGTATATCTCGCTTTTGAAATGAAAAGATCTAGGCCAAGATTAAAACATGTTTTCTTCGAAACACCTGTGGTGAGCATAATCATCGATGTGAAGAAATTTTGAGTTTCCCCGAGATTAACTTCATCGCCAGCGTCATTTCTTATGCTCTGCTGTGAATAGATGCTGTTAAACACGTTCACCTCAAATTCGCCTTTGGTGAATAGGGCTGATGGCGTAAAAAGCTGAAGGTTGCTCATTTCCTTCTCAGGGTCGCCCGCTACCTGAATATCCTTTCCGTTTAGTGTCCAATCGTATTCGGTGTATTCAAATTTGGCATCCATAGGAATTTCCTTCGATGCATACTGGTTAATAAATTCGATACGCTCTTGTTTGTTTCCGCCAAAGTCTGTTGCATACCAGTCGAATAATTTGGAGATATTCAGGGTATTAGAAACATCATCATAATCCAAAAAGTATGGGTTTTGTAAAGTAAGTCTCGATTGGTCATCCAGCTGTTCTTCGAGTTTATCGCTCGTATAGGCTTCTGATCTGAGTTTGGGACAACCCTCAGCCGCGCATACGAGTGCAAAATGTAGCCTCGCATCTGGATACTTGCTCAACAAGATGTTCTTTTCGAGATCATTCAGACTTATTCGCTCAGCACCTTTCAAGTTGAATTTCTTCTCTGTAAAGAAATTGCCTACCTCTTGAGGTGACGTGATCGGATAATTATCCACCACTTGTTTAATAACAAAGATGTTGTAGGCATTAATTAAAAATGCTTTTTCCTCGTTAGCATCTACCGAGCTTAAAGGGAACTGCCCAATCTGCTCAACCAGTTTGTCTAGGTCTGATTTAATCGAAACAAGGATTTCGTAATTTACTGTTCCCTTTTCGACAAATGAATCCAACAAGTGATCAACAGATAGCGTGATCTCTTCAGAAGAAGATTGCGCGAAGGAGGCTGATCCAAAGAAGCAGAAAATGGCAATGAAAAGGTTCCTCATTTAGTTTGCCGTATACACGCCACGCACCTGCATCATCATATATGATCCTTGCATGCGTATTTCATTTTCATTCAAACCAATCACGACAGCGGTTTCTTCGTTTGTGGTCTCTTTATCGAAAATGACGGTCTGATTATCAAAATCTATTTCCCAAGTACCGCTCTTAACTCGGGCATTATCTTCATCTCCACAAAGGTCATCTCCGCCATCGTATAGGTAGGTCCCATCGGAATTGAAAACCATTTGGTCATCCAGCCTGCAAGCTTGAAAAGAGTTAAGTCCTGCCAAGGTGAAAGCACTGGCCGACCATGTCTTTTCATCGCCATTGTCGATCAGCATTTTAAACGTTTCTGCATCAGGAACATCTACTTCACCATCTTGAATGGTGGCGACTTGAGAATCATTTGATGCATCTTGGGGCTCATCATCCGATTCGTTGCAAGCTGTAAAGGTAAATAATGCAAATGCTGAGAATATGAGTGTCTTTTTCATCGATATAGATATTTGTATGCTAATAACGCGGTGGAACTGGAATGGGTTAGTCGGTCAGCAGACACTTCGAACGACAAGTGAAAAGGGAAATTGATCAAATTGGATTCTCAATCTAGTAATTTGACGTATCAAAGCTTCCTTTTAATGCGCTTTCACTACACACTGGCTTTTCAAAAAGCGAGAATTCCCGCAATCCAAAAAAAATCCACTTGCCTCGAAGACAAGTGGATTTAGAGTTGAAACTCTCAACAAGCTATTAGTAGCAGTACTTCCCCGCTTCGATCAAGCTAAGAGCTACTTGCTGACGCGCTTCTTTCGCATTGAATGGTGCGTGCTTTGTAAACCGTTTCAGTCCCATCATCATCATTCTTAGCTCATCGCCTTCAACGAAAGAGTTGATGGCATCTTTACCCGCTTTATTCATGCGATCTGAAGTGTC
>CAZKXG010000004.1:31847-44673 GCA_964556465.1 uncultured Cryomorphaceae bacterium
ATGTTTTTGTCATCGCCAATTGATCTTTAGCAGCTTCTTCTCCTTTGGTTTCCATGATTTTCATGGTTCTTAAAATTGCAGATTCAGAAGCGTACGTCCAAATAGCCATGTCGGCTATGTTCATCATTACTTCTTGTTCCTTTGCCAATGTCTGTGTCAGCTTTTGAGCAGCAGCTCCGGCAACCATAAGAACACATTTCTTGAAGTTTTCTACCAGCATACGCTCTTCGAACATTGGCTTACCATCATCTTCGGGAGATTCAGGAATAGACATCAGTTCGTTTGCTACGCTCATCGCAGGACCCATCAAGTCGAGCTCACCTTTCATCGCTTTGCGAATGAGCATGTCTACCGTCAGCATGCGGTTGATCTCGTTGGTTCCTTCGAAGATTCGGTTGATTCGAGCATCACGGTAAGCTCGCTCTACGCGAGTTTCGGCGCTGTAACCCATTCCTCCGTGAATTTGAACGGCCTCATCCACCACATAATCCAATACCTCAGATGCGAGTACTTTCATCATGGCACATTCAGCGGCATATTGCTCAATACCTTTTAGAGTAGCTTGGTTCTTATCCATACCGCTTGCTATCAGCGCATCAATGGCGTCTTGGATATTTTGGGTAGCACGATAAATTGCGGACTCAGTCACAAAAGTTCGAGTGGCTTGTTCAGCTAGCTTGTGACGAATCGCACCATATTTTGAGATGGAGCGGCCAAATTGATTTCTTTCCAACGCGTATTTTACACTGTGGTCAATGATGTCTTTGTTTCCACCAATCACGCCACCACCAAGCTTGATCCGTCCGATGTTCAAAATATTCAGTGCTATCTTGAAACCGTTTCCTCTTTCGGAAAGAAGATTTTCAACGGGAACTTTGCAGTCATTAAAGAATACCTGACGCGTAGAACTTCCTTTAATCCCCATTTTTTTCTCTTCTGGGTTCAAGGTTATTCCGCCAAAGTCTTTTTCGACGATAAAAGCACTCATGTTTTTATCATCGTCGATCTTAGCGAAAACAATAAATACATCAGCAAAACCAGCATTGGTAATCCACATCTTCTGACCATTGATGAGGTAATGCTTGCCATCTTCGGTCAATTTTGCGGAAGTCTTACCTGAGTTAGCGTCAGAACCCGAACTTGGCTCTGTAAGGCAATAGCTCGCTTTGAGTTCACCTGTGGCCAATCCAGGAATATACTTTTGTTTCTGTTCTTCGTTACCGTAATACAGAATGGGTAGTGTCCCAATTCCAGTGTGTGCGCTGTAGGCTACCGAAAAGGAGTGCCCCGGGCCAAATACTTCCGCACCAAGCATAGACGTTTTGAAATCCATACCCAGACCTCCGAGTTCTTCAGGAACACTCAATCCAAGCATCCCGAGCTCACCCGCTTTGTCCATCAAAGCAGGCATAAGCCCTTCTTCCATGTTGTCTATGCGGTCTAAGTTTGGGTATACTTCAGCTGCCAAAAAGTCTTGGGCACTTTTGGCAATCATCTTGTGCTCTTCACTCCACTCCTCGGGGATGAAGATATCAGATGGTTCAGTTGTTCGAATCAACCACTCTCCACCCTTAATTGCTTTTTTGTTTTGTTCTGTTACTTCTGCCATTTTCTTAATTTTCTAATTCAATAATTCAAATACTCCCGCGGCGCCTTGGCCGGTACCTACGCACATTGTTACTACTCCGTACTTGTTGTTTCTACGGCGCATTTCGTTAAAGAGTTGTACGCTCAACTTTGCTCCTGTGCATCCAAGTGGATGACCTAGTGCAATTGCACCTCCATTGACGTTAACGATCTCAGGATCTAACCCGAGCTCGCGCACGATGGCAACAGATTGAGAAGCGAACGCCTCATTCAGTTCAAATAGCTCAATATCGTTCAGTTTTAAACCTGCCTTCTCCACTGCTTTTGGCACGGCGTAAATTGGACCAACTCCCATAATTCGCGGCTCCAAACCTGCTACGTGGTAGCTTTTCAATTGAGCGATTGGGGTTAGGTTGTGTTCTTTCAAGAATTGCTCTGAGACGATCATTGCAAATGCAGCTCCGTCAGAAGTCTGTGAGGCGTTACCGGCAGTAACGCTTCCGCGGGCATCGAAAACAGGACGCAGTCTCGCGAGCGCTTCCATATTTGTGCCTCGGCGCGGACCCTCATCGGTATCTACTGTATATGACTTGGTACTGCGCTTCCCATCTTTTAGGAATACTTCCTCTACCTCGATTGGTACAATGTCATCTTTGAATTTTCCTCCATCGATGGCTGCTACCGCTCTTTGATTTGATTGCATAGCAAATTGATCTTGCTCTTCGCGAGAAACCTTGTATTCACGAGCGACTGCTTCGGCAGTGAGACCCATTCCCCAATACCAATCCGGATTGTTTTTGGATACTTCTGCGTTGGGTACAATTCGCCATCCTCCGAAAGGAATCGGACTCATGCACTCGACGCCGCCGGCGATGATGCAGTGTGACATTCCCGAGTGAATTTTTGCTGAGGCAATGGCAATGGTTTCTAAACCTGAAGAGCAGTAACGATTCACAGTCATCCCCGGCACTTTCTCGGTGTCCAAACTCATGAGTGAAATCATCCTTCCGATATTCAAGCCTTGCTCAGCTTCGGGTGTCGCGTTTCCTACAATAATGTCCTCAATCAAATCTTTGTCAACTTGAGGGTTTTCAGCCATGATTTTTTTGATCACCGCTGCACCTAAATCATCAGGGCGAGTGAAACGAAATACTCCTCGAGGAGCTTTCCCCACTGCCGTTCTGTATGCTGATACTATATATGCGTTCATTTTGTCGCTTGTATTAGGTATTAAGTATTAAGACTCCAGAGAATCCGTATACTTTATACAGGTTTAAGGTTCGTTATATATTTCTTCGGGTTCATTCGTTGTGTTATTTCTCAGTTTTTCCGAGAGGCGAAAATTCATGTTGTTGATGTATTCAAGCTTTTTAGTTAAACTTTGAAAGTCAACTTCATCGATAAGCTTCAATCGAAATGCAATTTCAAGTTGAGTCTCCAACTCAGAAGCAGAGCCTTTGGCAATGGCTAAGAATCTTGCGAATTCTTTTGAGCCTCCTCTTCCCGCTCCTTCAGCGATATTACTTGGCACTGAAAGAGCCGAACGACGCATTTGGCTGATCAATCCGAATCGCTCCTCTTCAGGAAATCGTTTGGTCAGATTGTAAATCTCAACCACCAAATCCATCGATTCCTTCCATATTTTAAGCTCTTTGTGCCTATGCATTCTTGATACTTCTGTCTTAATACTTAATACACCATTCCAACATCAATTCCTCAACACCTTCCCTTTCTTCACCATACTCTCCAGTCTCTCCATGGTTTTTCTGGTTTGACAAAGCTCCAAGAAAGCTTTTCGCTCCATTTTCAGGAGGTAATCTTCCGATACTTCCGTTAGCTGAGAGAGATCGCCTCCACAGAGAACATAGCCGAGTTTTTCGGAAATGACCTGGTCGTGTTCAGACATATAGTTTCCGCTCATCATACTATGGGCGCCTACGTAAACAATTCCCAATCCTTCTTTTCCTAAGACTTTAATGTCTGTTCTTTTGACAGGTTTGGTATATCCCTTTTGGGCCAGAAGCAAAGCGGACTGCTTGGCATAGGCCAATTGGTCATCTCTGTTTACAACCACTTCATCTGTACCTGTTCTCAGGTAGCCAAGCTCGAAAGCTTCATAAGCTGAAGTCGACACTTTTGCTTGACCGATGGTTAAGAATCGATTCCTTAATGTATTGATTCGGATGTCACCATCTTTAAATTCGTCAGAAGTTCTGGCTGCGAACTCTTTGGTTCCACCACCTCCGGGGATGACTCCCACACCGAATTCAACGAGACCCATGTAAAGTTCTGCATGTGCGACTACCTTGTCAGCATGAAGGCAAAGTTCACAGCCGCCTCCAAGCGCTAAGTTGTGCGGAGCAGCTACCACCGGAATGCTGCTGTAGCGCATACGCATCATGGTGTCTTGGAATCGCTTAATGGCAAAATCCAATTCATCAAACTCCTGCTCGACCGCCATCATGAAGATCATTCCCACATTGGCTCCGGCCGAGAAGTTGTCGCCAGTGTTTGAAACGACTAGTCCTTTGTAATCGGCTTCCGCCAAATCGACTGCTTTGTTCAACCCTTCGATTACCTCACCACCAATCGTATTCATCTTGGTGTGGAACTCGATGTTTAAGATTCCATCGCCAAGATCTTTAATGGTAGTACCTGAGTTTTTCCAAACCACATTGTCTCCACCGATATTGTCTAGGAAGATTTGACCTTCCAGTACGGGTACTTCTTTGTACGATTTGCTTTCTGCATCGTAGAAGTACTTGGCACCATTTTCAACTTTGTAAAAGGATTTGATACCTGCATCAACCATTTCTTGAATCCATGGAGCGGTCTGCACACCTTCTTTCTCCATATTCTTCAGTGCTTTCTCCACACCGATGGCATCCCATTTTTCAAATGGGCCCATTTTCCAGCCGAAGCCTGCACGAAGGGCAGCATCAATTTTATACAGTTCGTCGCTGATTTCTGGAAGGCGGTAAGAAACATAGCTGAACAACCCGTGGAAAGACTTGCGGTAAAATTCTCCCGCCTTATCCATTCCTGCGTAAAGCATTGGAAGCCGTTGAGAAAGACTATCAATAGATTTCGTCATCTCCAAAGTCGGGAAGCTAGCACGTTTCTTTTCGCGGTATTCCAGTGTTTCTAAATCCAGAGTTAGGATTTCAGATTTCCCGCCTTCACCTTTAATCTTTTTGAAAAAGCCTTCGCCCGTTTTACTACCGAGACGATTGCTCTCTACCATTTTTTGTACGTAAGTAGGAATGGCGAAAACATCATTTCGTTCATCGTCGGGACAGTTGTTTTTCACCCCATTGGCTACGTGAACCAAAGTGTCCAATCCAACTACGTCAGCCGTTCTAAAAGTAGCTGACTTGGCGTGACCGATCACCGGACCAGTAAGTTTGTCAACTTCTTCAACGGTCAGCCCCATTTCCTCTACTATATGGAATAGCTCCATTATAGAATATACTCCAACGCGGTTTGCGATGAAGGCAGGAGTGTCTTTACAGAGAACAGTTTCTTTTCCGAGGAATCGAGATCCGTATTCCATTAAGAAGTCAATCACTGCTTGATCAGTATCAGGGCCAGGAATGATTTCCAAGAGCCTCAAGTAACGGGGTGGGTTGAAGAAATGCGTTCCGCAGAAGTGCTTTTTGAAGTCGTCACTTCTTCCTTCATTCATGCTCTGGATTGGAATACCTGAAGTATTTGAAGTGATCAGCGTACCAGGCTTGCGGTACTTTTCTACATTTTCGAAAACTTGTTGCTTGATGTCCAGTCGCTCGACCACCACTTCAATAATCCAATCGACATCGGCTATTTTGGCCATATCGTCATCAAAGTTTCCGGTAGTGATTCTTTTGGCGAAAGCCTTGGAATAGATAGGAGAGGGGTTGCTCTTCAGAGCGAAAGTCAGGGCATCATTTACAATACGGTTGCGCACTGCGGGATGCTCCATGCTAAGGCCTTTGGCAGCTTCTTTCTCGTTGAGTTCTCTCGGAACTATATCGAGTAGGAGCACTTCCACGCCAATATTGGCGAAGTGGCAGGCGATGCGGGATCCCATTACTCCTGATCCCAAAACTGCTACTTTTTCAATGGTTCGTTTGCTCATGGTTTGATTTGCTATTTATCTGTTGGGGAAAATTCTGTGTTCATTTTATAGATGCTTGGATTATCCAGCAACTCATTAATCTTATTTGATACCTCAAAGAATGTTTCGAGTTTTTCGTTGTCGATGTTTTGATAGATGTGCTCATTTAATCTAAGAACCACTTCTCGAGAAGTATCGCGGTATTTCTTCCCGTCTTCGGTCAGGTGAAGAATGACTAAGCGACCATCAACTTCATCTTGCGTCTTATAGATGAGGCCATTTTCTTCCATAGACTTAAGAGTCCGCGTGAGACTCCTTGATTCCATTCCCATTTTCGGCCCGAGTTTGGTGCTAGGAGTTCCGTCTTTATCGATATTAAGAAGAGCATATCCCACCGACATGGTACCTCCAAATTTGGCGGCTTCTTGATTGTAAATGCGGTTGATCTTTTGCCAAAGCCAGCGCAGGTGAAAATCGATGGTCTGTTGTGGTTTCATAATTTAATGACCGCTAAGGTAATAAAAAAAGGTATGCACGCATAACATATTTACAGTTGAATGGTTTGAAGATTTGCGCTTTTTCCTACGGGAGATGGTAAGTAGCTTAGACGAAAAGTAGAAGGAAAGGTTTTGTTGTTTCGTGCTTAGCGACTGAGGAAGTGCAACTGCTCTGAATTGTAATCGAGAACGAAACGATGTAGAAGTGAAAAACAATTACCACCAAGAGCTCCTATTATTTCGGAGTCCATAAACCGTTCGGACATGATCTCGAAGTTGAAATCTTTCCTTTTAGTGAAAGCCACCGGACCGACTGTACGGTCTCCTATTTTCACTTCGGGAACGACAATCAAATCGGACTTTGCCCCGAATGATCTATCGCCTCCGTCTATGACCGTCCAATCGGGATGGGCGTTTCTCCACTTCTCGAAAGTGGAAGAATTAATAAAGCTGGTGGCTACCTTTTCCGGACTCCCGAAATATTCTTGAGCCTCTTCTGATAAAAATGCCTGGGCGCCTGTGTCAAAAAGGAAAGACAGAGTGTCATTATCAATGACGGCTTCTATTCTTGGTAAGTGATCGGTGTGCTCACCGAGCGAATCCTTTTTGAAACTCAAGCCAATGGTTTCCGAATGATTGGCCCATTCAAACTCAGAGTCAAGCTGACTCAAAACCTGATTTCCATAATCGAAGAGCCACGCTTTATCGGCAAACCACTCACGGCCTAGCATGCCATCTTCCGAAGCAGTTTTATCTCGAATGAAGTAGAGTTCTGCTACAATAGGTAAAGGCAAGTTGTTTTCCTCAAATAGTCTTTCAAGACTTTGGTCCCATAAGTTTTCCTTGCCCTTTTTGAGCTCGAGCTTTTTGAGTCCTTCTTTATAGAGGTAGTTTTTGCCGCCCGTATCGGTGTAAAAAACGAGGGCGTCTTGAGATGGTATCGTCATACTGACATAGATTAGATCGTTTTCGAAGGATGTGAAATGCTTGCTATTCGCGGTTTCTTGGGCGAATAGAGAATTCGAACCGATAAAAAATATGATCAGAACGACCTTAGCGGTATTTCGATGATGGCGAGTGATGTTGCTAATTTGAGAATAAATTCCAATCCAAAATAGTTCGTGTCAAAATGAAAAGCCCGACAATGGATTTGTCGGGCTTTTCATCTGAGGTTTTGTGTTTGTAATCGAATGGTTATCGCTAATTGTTTAATGTGATTTTCGAGAGACTAATCTCCCGTTTCTTTCCTTGACCCAAAGTGATGATAGTGTCTGCATCTACCTTGCTCGCTGGCTCCATCTCATCGAGAGTCACGTCTGGCGGCGTGAGGGAAATGGTGTTCAGTATTTGCTTATTCTCTGGATCGATTTTAGAGATTGTCGCCGTTCTTTGAGCAAGGGCCTTTGCCTTTTGATCTGAAGAAGCATCGTCTTTGTGTGACGGCATATCGTACTTTATCCAAAAAATTTCACCCGAAGAATTCACCGTGAATTCATTGTTTGTGCTCCAATCTTGTGTGGTGGAGGCAATGTAGTTGGCTGCAATTTGACCTGTTCTGTCGACTTGGATCACGTGGTGATTGTCTCCTCTACGCGCTGAAATTAGGGTTTGACCGTCTTCGGTAGAAAGTGCACTAAGGATATAAAGGCCACCATCTTTGAAAAGGTATTTTACTCCATCATCGGGTAGCTTGGTGTCGCCAATAGCTTGACTGTTAGTAAGAATTTCGCTTGCCGGATAGGTGTGCTTGTACAATACTTTGCCATCTTTAATTTTAATAATTACTACTTGATCTGGCTTTAAGGCAGGTTTAATGGGGGAGCCAGCTTGAATTGTAGGTGACATGAATTTAGGGTTGGTCATAACAAAGGCTCCTCGTTCATCAGATTTCCGCGAACCAATCAGAACAAGCTCACCCTTGTTTTGGGTTGGAATGATGTCGATATAGTTTGACCCCGTTTTTTCGCCATCCAGTTTGAATTTAGTTTGGCTCACTATATCTCCGGTGGTGTTGATTTCCAAGTAATGAAAGTATTTTTCAGGGTCGAGATTAAATTTTCGTTCTGCCCCTTTGGTTTTTGGAAGAGCAGTAGGATCGACTGGCTCAAAAAGGATCGCAACATTTCCATTAGGTAGTTCTTTTACAGAAGTGGGCGCACACGAAAATCCGAGATCAAATGATTTGTAGAGTTTTTCACTGAGTGTTTCAACATCGTAAATTGTGAAAGCATACTTTGTATAGTACGGTTCATTTTTCTCCATTCCAATGATGGCGACATTCCCGGTTCCTATACTTGAGTAGCCCCAACCAAAAGTCCCGGATGTATGCATCGAACTATTGTCTACAAAATCTGCCTTTTGAGTTTTGTGCCATAGATAGATAAACTTGTCTCCTTCTTTCGTTACGACATTTCTTTCATCTTCCACATTGAATGCAGTGATATAAGCTCTTCCGGCATAACCACCGGATAGATAACCGAGCTGAAGCTTTATTTTTCCATTCAATGGATTAGGCTTTACCCTTAAGAGTTGGGTGAATCCTCGACGTGTAGTGGGGACGGAACGGTACTCGCTGACCTCTTTATCGACTTCTTCAACTCCGACTGATGCGAAACTCAAATCGTTCAAATTAAACGAATAGGTTTCAAGCTCAACGGTAGATTTTTTCTCCTTGATGAGGTACGGCATTTTAATCAGGCCATTTTCTTCATCCAAATGATAGCCGTACAGTTCGGCTTTACCAGCCTTTTTAGACAGTTCGTGCATCACACTAACTTCTACTTTTTGAGCTTGTGCGGCAATTGCTAAACCAAAGCTTAGTGCGATAGTGGTAATAATTCTTTTTGTATTCATTGCTTTAAGGTATTAGGTTAAAACAGCGCGCCCTTCTCAAAGGGTTGTTGTTCTTACCTTAAAGCATTTTCGAGAAGAGCCACGCTGTAATATTTTGCTCTGCGCCAGGTAATTGAACAACAACGGGACAAAGTTGCAGCCATCGGCACTAGCACGAAATAGAGTGGATTGCGTAATTTTCTACGTAGAATCTCGTAGATTTTACTTGATGAGCTTGTTTTGGAAGGCAAACCGCACCAAATCGGCTACATTTTTAAGCCCAAGCTTGGTCATTAAATTGGTGCGGTGTGTATCTACTGTTCGCGGACTAATATTAAAATCGGCGGCTATTTCTTTATTCGTTGCTCCCGAAGCTACTTGCTTAATAATTTCAAATTCCCTTCGGGTTAGGTTATCGAGCAAAGGACTTTGAGTCACATCCAATTGCTCTTTTGAAGGTGCAACCAGAATCTTTGTAATCTCCGACGGGAAATAATCGCGACCAGCAGCCATGCTTCGTATGGCTTGAGCTAGCTCATCTTTGTCAGTCGTTTTGAGCAAATATCCGTTGATGCCCATCGAAATAAATTTTTCGATGAGGGCCTTTTCTTGGTGCATGGTAAGGATGGCAACGGGCAGTTCAGGATCAGTTTTTTTTATGATCTCCGCACATTGCATCCCGTTCAATTCGGGCATATCCAAGTCTAGCAAAACCAGATCAGCATCATTGGTTTTAAGAAATTCCAAAACCTCATTCCCGTTTGCGCAAGTAGCGACGATGTCGATGTCTTCTTCTTGACTGAGCAGATTGGCAATTCCCTCAAGCATGATTTTATGGTCATCGGCAAGTACAACTTTTATCATTGCGCTAAGGGGATTTTTACCGTAGCCAGCGTTCCGCTATCGGAACTGGGCTCAAAATTTACTCGCCCATTCAAAACATCCAGTCGGCTTGAGATATTCATTAGGCCTATTCCATTTCCTGAATTTTCGGCTATTCCTTTTCCATTGTCTTCTACAATAAGGATTGCGTTGTTTCCATTCTTAAAAAGCTGAACGTTCACCGAAGTTGCTTTACTGTGCCTAATCACATTGGTGATGAGTTCTTGCGCAATTCGGTAAAGAGCAATTTCTATTCTCTCGTTCAGCCTCTCGTCTATGCCGAAATGTTCGAATTGATGTGTAATGGTTGATTTGTCCAGACTCGTGTCGAGCATTTCTTTCAAGGCGGGAATCAAGCCCAATTCTCCAAGAGCCCGAGGCATCATCTTGTGGGAAAGCTCTCGCAATTCAGTGGTAGAATCGTCCAGAATCTTGATGATTTTGTCCGATTCAGAAACTTGAGTTTTTGAAAACACACTGGTCAGGTTAATTTTTAGTGCTCCTAATTGCTGTACAATTCCGTCGTGAAGGTCTTTCGCAATTCGTTTCCGTTCATCTTCTTGAGCAAATATCACCGCTGAGAGGCCCTTTTGTTGCTCATCTATTCTTACTTTGGCTAGTTGAGCTTCTTGGTCTTTCCTATTTCGGTAAAAGAGAAAACCGCCGCCAAGTATTAAGAGCGCCGTGCCTCCGCCAAAAAGGCCCAGCTGCAGATTTCGCTGCGAAATCACTAGTTCGGCTTCAGCTTTTTCTTGTTGCGCTTTAAGGACTTCTTTCTCTTTTTCCGCTACTTGAAATTTTTTGTCAGCCTCTAAAACAGCATTTTGAATATCAATTTGCCTGATCTCTTCATCCAGCGCTCTCGCTGAATCGAGATATTTGTAAGCCAATCGATCACTCTTTAAGTTGAAGAATCTGGTGCCGATCGACTCATAGCATTCTAGCATCACGCGTCTATCTCCTAATTCTTTGGCAAGCGACAGTGCTTTTTTCGTATTCTCTAATGCCTCGTTAAATCGAAGGAGATTGTTTTGGGCCCTGCTGATATTTAGTAGATCTAACATCTTTCCTTCCTTATTTCCAGTTACTAAGGAAAGGGCAAGTGTTTTTTGGCAACATTCGAGGTTCTCGAGGTCGGTGGCACCTTGCTTCTTTTCAATCGAGCAGATTTGCCTTTGACACATCTCTTGTCCAAAAATGTTTCCGGTTTGAATGTGTGCCTCCACCGCTTTTTGGGAATAAAAGAGAGCCGAGTCCAACTCCTCCAAGTCCATATACACGAAGGCAAGAGAATGATTGTAATTTCCAATGCCGCGAACATAGTTTATCGCTTCGGCCAATTTGAGCGCTTCCTTTTGATAATTAATGCCTTCATTGTAATTATCCAAGTAGATGTACGAGTTCCCAATCTCGCTGAGGACGTTTGAAATACGAGCCGTGTCATTTTGAGAGTTGTAATAGGCGAGGATGATCAGGTTGTAGTCGATGGCCTTTTTATACTCGCCGGCATTTCGATAGTTGATGCTTAAATTACCCACGCTTTTGACGAGAAGTGAAGAGTCTGCTAGCGCTTCGGCAATGTTTTGAGCTTTTATGAGATTTGTATTCGAAGAATCTACTTCATGGCGGTATTGGTAAATAACTCCTCGAATATTGTACATATTAAAGAGTTGGGTGCTATCGCTCACTTGGCTTTTATTCGCTTCAATTTCACCATAAAGCTTTAGGCATTTCGCGGGATTCGACCCTAGATTCAACTTTGCGAACTCATAGCTCAATGATGCTTTCTCATCCCAATTTGACGAGTTTTCGAAAAGGACTAGTATGGAATCTGATTTGGTTTGACAGTGCGCAATGGTTGAAATAGTCAGTAAGACAGCGGAGAGAAATCGAATCATAGATAGGCGGTTATCAAGATTCGAATCTAAGCGAATAAATTGAAGAGTGCCACTATTTGGCTATCAATTAGGTGAGTAGAGATGTTTAGTGGGGTTACTCCGCCCACTCCGCCAATTCCAACCACCGGTCATTCTTGGCATCGCACTCTTTGACTACCTCTTCCAATTCGGCAGAAATTTTCATCAACTCCTCGTTGTCATTGGTAGATGAAAGAGCGTCGGCTAATTCTGCTTTTTTCTCCTCCAGTTTTTCAATAGCCTCTTCGAGCTTTTCAAATTCGAGTCTTTCGCCGTAAGTGAGCTTGGTCTTCTCTTTTTTTTCTGGAGAGGCAACCGCTTCAATTTTCTTTTCTACCGCAGGAGCTTTGTTCCCAGTCTTATCCTCCAGTCTCTTCTTCTCTCGGTACTGCGTATAGTTCCCAGGAAAATCACGGATCGCTCCCTCACCTTCAAACACAAAAAGATGGTCAACTACCTTATCCATAAAAAAGCGGTCGTGAGAAACGACAACTAGGCAGCCATCGTAGGTTTGAAGGTAATCTTCTAAAACCTGAAGCGTATCAATATCGAGGTCGTTTGTCGGCTCATCCAGCACCAAGAAATTCGGATTGGACATCAAGACTGTCAGTAAGTAAAGCCTTCGCTTTTCACCTCCACTCAAGGTAGAAACGAGTTGCCAGTGCTTGTCTCGGGCGAAAAGGAATCGCTCAAGCATTTGCGTCGCAGAAAGCTTCTGACCTTTGTGCAATTCGATGACATCTGCAATGTCGGTAACGACTTCTACGACGCGTTTTGAGTCCGCACCTGCGAGGCCATCCTGATCGTAGTGCCCGAATTTTACGGTCTCACCCTGCACGATTTTCCCCTTGTCGGGAGCGAGTTCACCGAGTAACATTTTCACGAAAGTGGTCTTCCCAGTTCCGTTTTTTCCAACTACTCCAAGCTTCTCTTTTCGCTGGAAATTGTATTCAAAGTGGTCGGTGATTTTCAAATCTCCGAATGACTTTGACACCTTGTGAAACTCAATGATTTTG
>CAZKXG010000004.1:44683-46542 GCA_964556465.1 uncultured Cryomorphaceae bacterium
CTACTCGGGATTTCGATTTCGTACCACGTGCCTTCGGTTGACGCCTCATCCATTCGAGCTCAGTGCTCATTAGATTTTTAGCCTTGCTGACACTGCTTGCCAAGCTGGCTTCACGTTCAGCTTTCTTTTCCAAAAAGTAGGTGTAGTTTCCCGTGTATCTCACCAATTCACCGCGATCGATTTCCAGAATGTCGGAACAAACACGGTCCAAGAAATAACGGTCGTGCGTGACCATCAATAAGGTGAAATTTCCAGATGCGAGCCATTTTTCCAACCATTCAATCGTATCGAGATCCAAGTGGTTGGTAGGCTCATCCATAATGATGAACTCCGGCTCTTCCAGGAGCACCCTTGCCAATGCGGCGCGTTTGCGCTGTCCTCCCGAAGCTGTGTCGATGCGCATGTCGGTATTCTCAATTCCCAGTTGGCCTAGTACCTCACGTACTCTTGCCTCAAAATCCCAGGCGTTGGTATGGTCCATTTCCTCCATGGCCTGCTGCAAAGCATCTCCATCATCTGGATTCTGAATGGCCTTCTCGTACTTTTTAATAGCGCCGGTCATCGGATTGTCCGACACCATGATGGCATCGGTCAAACTCAAGCCTTCGGCAAATTCAGGCTCTTGTGGCAGATAGCCCACGCGTATTCCACTTCTAAAAGTAATCTCTCCGGAATCTGCTGGTTCAGCCCCTGCGATCGCTCTGAGAAGTGTAGTCTTTCCCGATCCATTCGGAGCAACAATAGCCACTTTCTCACCTTTGGCCATCCCGAAAGAAAAATTTTCAAAAAGGAGTTTGGGGCCGTAGCGCTTGGAAAGATTTTCGACGGATAGGAGATTCATGCAGAAGTATTAAGTATCAAGTACAAAGTATAAAGAGGAAACTTAAGGGAGTCCGATTATTTTTCCAAGCGCAAAGATGGCGACTTTCCTATGATGATGTTACGTTTTACTGTCTTAATACCTAATACTTGGTACATATTACAACAGCCAAAAGTCAACCCTCTTCAGAAAACTCTTCTTCTAGCAATATCTCTATCTCGTCTGCCAATCGCAGCATATCAGCTTCGCTGGTGCCATCGTAAAATCCACGGAGCCTTCGATCAGTGTCTACTAGAATAAAATTCTCGGTGTGAATGAAGTCTTGTTTGCCTCCGTCACCTTCGTCTAGCACGGCGAAATAGCTTTTTCGCGCAAGCTCGTAAATGTGCTTTTTGTCGCCTGTAGCCAACATCCATCTATCGGGATTAGCATCGTAGAGCTCTCCATATTCAAAGAGGGCCGCTACGCTATCAATATCCGGAGTTACCGAATGAGAAAGAAACATCACCTCAGGTCGGTCTGCAAATTCTTCTTGCAACGTTGCAATATTCTGACTCATGATGGGGCAGATCGATGGACAAGTAGCAAAGAAAAAGTCCGCAACGTAGATCTTGTTTTCAAAATCAGTTTGAGTTATCGTATCGCCAAGTTGATTCACTAGCACGAAATCGGCTACGGTATGATCTTTCTGTATGTTTTGCTTGGATTTATCTACCAATTTGGGGTTCACATCTGCAGGTTGGTACACCTTCAGTTTTTTCTCGCTTTTGAGCAATGGGTAGGCTAGTACCATACCACCGATGAGGATAACAACAAAAATAATGAGGGTAAGTACCCAACTTCTGGTTTTCATAGTTTGAATTTTTTCAATCTAAAAACAGCTCGAAAGCTTTAAATGTTGGGCAAAGGTCGTAAAGAAAACCCCGAATCGGAGGGGGTAAGTAAAGAAAAATTCAGCGCTGAATCCTAGTCGTATATTTTCTCTATGAGAGATTCGTATTTAGCGTGAATGATCTTGCGCTTGAGCTTTAGGGTAGGG
>CAZKXG010000004.1:46552-47771 GCA_964556465.1 uncultured Cryomorphaceae bacterium
ATGTTGTTTTCAACGGTGAATTCCTCGGGCAAGAGTTCGAATTTCTTGATCTGCTCCCATTTACCAAAAGGGCTATTGTAATGATCCATCTCTTCTTGAAAACGATCAATTACTCGCTGATCGGAGAGCATTTTTTCTCGTGATGAGCAGTCTATGTTTTTTCGTTTGCACCACTCTTCTAAGAATTCAAAAGTAGGTACAATGAGGGCTGAAGGATGCTTTTGATATTCACCAATAACGATGATTTGCTCAATAAATCGACTCTCCTTAAACTTATTCTCCATGATTTGAGGAGCGATGTACTTTCCTCCCGAAGTTTTAAAGATTTCCTTTTTTCGATCGGTGATTTTTAGGTATTGCCCATCGACCATTTCGCCAATATCCCCCGTATGAAACCAGCCATCTTTCAAAACTTCATCCGTAAGATCTTGTCGTTTGTAATAGCCCATCATTACGTTTGGACCCTTTACTAAAATCTCACCATCCTCGGCAATTTTCACATGAACGTCTTCAATTGGACGTCCCGTGGTGCCAAACTTCATCCCGTTATTTTCAATTTCGTTCACGCTGATCACCGGTGAAGTTTCGGTTAGGCCATATCCTTCGAGAACCGGAATATTGGCTGCATTGAAAATCCGGGCCAACCTTGGATTCAATGCCGCACTACCGCTGGCTACTGCACGTACATTTCCTCCCAGTGCTTCTTGCCATTTACTGAAAATCAGCTTTCGAGCAATCTTTAGTTTAATCTCGTAAATGGGGCCATTGGCGCCATATGGCTCATAGTTTTCACCAAGACTTACCGCCCAGAAAAACAGGGCTTTCTTGATTCCTGTCAGGGCTGCCCCTTTGTCGATGATTTTGTCGTATACTTTTTCGAGCAGTCGAGGAACTGCTGTGAATACCTGAGGTTGAACATCCCGAATATCGTCGCCAATGGTCTCCATTGACTCTGCGAAGTACAGCGACACACCAGTGTAGCTGTAGAGGTAAATGATCATCCTTTCGTAAATGTGACACAGAGGCAGAAAACTCACCCCTCTTGCATCATTACTCACGGGCAATCGAGGTTTGCTTGCAATAGCGTTGCTCGCCACATTTTTATGTGAGAGCATTACACCTTTGGGTGTTCCCGTGGTACCTGATGTATAAATCAGAGTCGCCAAATCCTCGGCTTTAACCGAATCTCGAAGACTCTTTATTTTGTCCAAATCAGCTT
>CAZKXG010000004.1:47781-49323 GCA_964556465.1 uncultured Cryomorphaceae bacterium
GCTTCCGTCGAAATCTGTTTGCGTAAGGCGATAGTAAGAGAGCCCCTGATAGGGTTGATGGTCGATATAACTGTACTCCTGAGGCCATGAAATAGTTCCCGCCCCTTGCATAGTAGTAACCACTTCAAAAAATTCACCATCAGCAGATCTTTCCAATATTTAGCTCCTTCGATTTTTTGAAAAGTGTAAATCTCTTCGACTGTTGGTGATTTTTCTTTAGCTAATTTGGCTTTTGCCAAAAGCTCTGAATCTGAAACAAAGACAATTTTGACCTCAGAATCATTGAATATGAATGCGTAGTCATCATCGCTGATGGTCGGGTATACGGGCACATTGATGGCGCCAATTTGGAGTATGGCCAAATCTGTAATCACCCATTCAGAGCGATTATTTGATATGATGGCAACTTTATCTCCGGGCTTTATTCCTTTCTCCAACATGCCTGTGCTCAAAGCATTGGCTGTATCGATTACTTCTTGGGTCGAATGTTTTTCCCATTTCCCATTCACTTTATCTGCAATAGCATCTTCTTGAGGGAAGTGTTTTAACTGATAATCGTAGAAATCGAACAGCCTTGTTTTATCCGCTTTAAGCTCCATTTACACCAAAATTTAAGGCTCCAAAATAAGGAATATTTCAAATGGGTGTACGAATGACACATTCCCAATATGGGATCAGTTTAAGAGTCTGTCTAAAGAGCGAGTCTAATGCACTCTTTTTCCTGAAATGAAGGTGGCAATTACCTTCGAATTAAGAACACGTTCTTCAGGCGAGCGAATGAGATCTGTGTCCATCACAACGAAATCTGCGATTTTGTTCGGTTCCAAACTCCCTTTTTCGTTTTCCTCAAAACTGGCTAATGCTGGCCAAAACGTGATTCCGCGCATGGCATCTTCTCTCGATAGAGCTTCTTCAGCTCGAAACGGGGTGGAGTCTTTTCCATTGGGATTCTTGCGGAAAACAGCCGCGTAAAAATTTGCCACTGGTGAAATGGGTTCCACAGGAAAATCAGTTCCTAAAGGAATCCAGCCGAGTTGTTCTTTGAGTGAGTTAAATGAATAAGCGTGCTCGATTCGATCAGGGCCAAGTCTTTGCTCAGCCCAGCCTCTATCTGATGTGGCATGAACCGCCTGGACAGAAGGGATGATCCCGAAGTCTCTGAAATAATGAAGGTCTTCTGGAGAAACGACTTGAGCGTGTTCAATTCGCCAGCGGAGGTCATTTACGCCTTCTAAAATATCGGCATAAGTCGCTAGGACAAAAGCATTGGCTGAGTCGCCGATGCAATGCGTACACACTTGGAAACCATTTTCTTTGGCGGCATTGGAAAAGGTGCGCAAGGTAGAGTCGGAGATTAGCAGCAAGCCGTTGTTTTCAGGATCGTCGGAATAAGGTTCTTTGAGCAATGCACCTCTTGAACCGAGCGCACCATCAGCATATAGCTTTACAGATCCGACATGTAGTTTTTCTGTTTTTAGCGGGCCGTTTTCCATAAAACTAAATGCCTCATCGGCTTGCCTTAGCATAGCGTAAACCCGAATT
>CAZKXG010000005.1:0-5073 GCA_964556465.1 uncultured Cryomorphaceae bacterium
TTTATCATGTTCGGCGTGGCGCTTGGAATTAATACCGCAGATTTCGAGCAGCTAAAGAAGAATCCAAAGGCCATCTTGGCAGGTGTAGCCTCCCAATTTCTTTTTCTACCTCTTCTGACCTTCCTCTTGGTTCTTTTATTTAAGCCCCATCCTGCTTTGGCTTTTGGAATGATTATGGTGGCTTCTTGTCCGGGCGGAAACATTTCAAACTTCTTTTCCTCTATCTCGGGAGCTAATGTTTCGCTTTCCGTCAGTCTTACCGCAGTTGCAACTTTCCTCAGTCCCGTTTTGACGCCTTTCAATTTTGACTTCTACTCGAATAGAGTGATTCAAACAGGCGATTTTCTCGCCTCATTTGAGCTTAGTTTTTTGGGTATGCTCAAAACCGTTCTTATCCTATTGGTAATCCCACTGATCCTGGGGATACTCTTCAGAAAGCGATTTCCCCATATCACTGCAAAAATCGAGAAGCCTATCAGGATTATAAGTATGCTGGTACTATTGGCGTTTATCGCCGTAGGATTACTCAATAACTTCGAAGCTTTCGTGGATCATATTGATTTGGTTTTCATGCTCGTTTTGGTGCACAATGGTGTGGCTTTGCTTTCAGGATATTTTTCGGCAAAGGTTTTCGGCTTGCAGGAAGATTTAAAAAGAACGGTTATTATCGAAACGGGGATTCAAAACTCTGGGCTCGCACTCATCATTATCTTCAATTTTTTTGATGGAAACGGCGGCATGGCTATGATAGCAGCATGGTGGGGCATTTGGCACATCATCTCAGGGCTCACATTATCCTATTTTTTCCAGCGGCGCGATAAGCTAATTATCGAACGTAATCCTTCTTAATCACTAGGGTAAGGTAATCATCATCTGATTCGAGGTAGCCGTGATCGTAACAGTATTTGTAGGTCTTACCTTTTGAGGTAGTATAGATATTGGTCATGTAATTAAAATTGAAACCTTCAGTCATTAGCAGATCTCGACGTACTCTGGCTGTACCTGTTTTGTTCAATCCTGCCAATGTTTTGCGGTTCTTCTTTAGAATGGCGTTAACTCTTTTAATCTCTTCCCTGCCCTCTATGTTGGTGCGATTGTGGTAAGAACTTCTGCATGAGTCCGAACAAAACTTGGCATCAACCCTACCTGAAAAATGATCTTGACATTCCAAACATTGCTTTTTCATCTCTATGGCTTTGGTTGAGTTAAGATAGCAAATTTTGAACTTTCGATGAAAGTTCGATTCATTTTAGATTAAGAATCACAAAATGTATATTTGCCCAAATTTCAAGATTTAGCCATGCTGGAAAAGAAAAATAAAGACTTAGAGCCTGAAATCGCAATGCCCGTGGTATTTGCCATCTTCATTCTAGCTACCATCGTCCTCCTAATTTGGATGGCGTCTTAATTACCACTCTATTTGAGTCTTCTCTGCACCATTTAGGTAAGCATTGGCCTTACTGAAATGCTTGCAACCGAAAAATCCTCGGTAGGAAGACAAAGGAGAAGGATGCGGAGCCTTTAAGACGAGGTGCTTGGTTCGATCTATGACAGCTCCCTTTTTTTGGGCATAGCTTCCCCAAAGCATAAATACTACGTTTTCTCTTTTTTGACTAATTCTCTTTACTACGGTATCGGTAAACCGCTCCCAACCTTTATTTTGATGAGAGCCCGCGTGATTTGCTCTAACGGTTAAGGTTGCATTTAAAAGAAGTACTCCTTGATTTGCCCACCTTTCCAGGTTTCCATTGAGAGTTGCATCAATTCCTAAATCATCGCCCACCTCGGCAAATATATTCTTCAACGATGGAGGAATCGCTACACCTTCATTTACAGAAAAACACAATCCATTGGCTTGACCCGGCCCGTGATAGGGGTCCTGACCCAAAATGACCACCTTCACATCTTGAAAAGGTGTATGATCGAGTGCACTAAAAATAAGATGACCAGGGGGGTAAACCTTCGTACTTGCGTATTCTTGCTTTACAAATGAGATGAGCGATTGGAAATAGGGCTCCTTGAATTCATCACTCAAAACTGCCTTCCAAGACGGATGTAATCTAATCTCAGACATGATTACATCATTTCTAACCTCAACCCGTTTTTAAGTTTTCTGATGTAGGTATCTTTTAGCCAATCGCTGTAGCTCTCAGTGGCATTGTGCAGGCATGAGCAATAAAGTCGGCATCGGTACTCTATCTCTTCTTTGAGGTGATCTACCAACTCGAGTCCATCATAATAGTCCTCAGAGTTTTTGATGATCTGCTTCATGTGGTTGTCAATACTCAAGTCAACTGCCTTCTTTGGTTTCTCGCCGAGATCGGCCAACTCAGCATAAACACGCTTCATATTAAACTCATCTTCAGGGCTATTTTTTGGAAAAAGCTCTTGAAGCCATTCGGGCCGCACGTAGTGGTAATCAACCATAAGCTGATTATCCCGATCGTTGATCTTTTCAAAGTACTTGTCAGGGAATTTGAAAATATCCTGCCAATTGATGTAGTCCTGCCATAAACCAAGCCGTTCTACATTATTACCTAAATCAATAATGGTGAAGTGCTTCTTTGTCTTTGTACTTCGCGAACCTCTACCGATCATCTGATGATAGAGCGTGAGTGAACGAGTGGCTCGGTTGATAATGATGCTCTCAACCGAAGGCTCATCAAAACCAGTAGTAAGGATTCCGACACTGGTCAAAATCGCTCCATCTGTATTTCTAAACCAGTCCAGAGTGTCTTTTCGATCTTTTGCGGTGAATGTGCTATCCAAATGCTTCACTTTAAATCCAGCATTCTTAAATAGTTCATACACTCTTACCGAAGTAGCAATACCACTATTGAAAATTAATGTCTTCTTACCTGCCGCTCGCTCTTGATAAGCAGCCAAGAGTCGGTCTTGCATAGTGTACAAACTGTACAATCGATCCAATGAACTAATGGTATAGTCTCCATCCGTTCCGACCTTTAGCGACCTCAAGTTTACATTAAATGTGTATGTAGTTGCATCGCTCAGGTACTCATCGGCAATTAGGCTTTTAATACTGTGCCCTACAATGAGCTCGTTGTAATTTTCATTGAGCGGAAGATTTCGATTAGAAGATAACGGAGTAGCAGTAACTCCGAGCATATTGGCCTCCTTAAAAAACTTAAAAAGCTTTCTAAACGAATTGTAATGCGCCTCATCTATAATTACCAAACCAATATTTCTGAGGTACTGATCATCCTCATTCAATCTATTATTGAGGGTTTCGACCATTGCTACATAGCAACTGTATTCCTCACGATCATGCAGTTCCTTCACATCACGGTCGATAATCTTGTTTTTTACATCAATCTCACCCAAGGCCTTAGAGGTCTGCGCGCAAAGCTCCACACGGTGGGTTAAAATCAGCACCTTCTTACCCGTATCACCAATAAATTTCTTAGCGATCTCGCTAAAAATTATAGTCTTCCCGCCACCTGTTGGCAACTGGAAAAGCACGTCAACCTTGCCCTTCGCCTTCTCAAATGCGGTAAATATCTTATCAATCGCCTCTTCCTGGTAGGGGTAAAGTTCTTTCTCGATCACAGATACTGATGTAGCCTTATCTTTCATAAAAACGGCACAAAGTTAACGAGAATGAATGGTTAGCGAAAACCCAATTGTCCCCTTTTCCTTTTGTACCTTCATCGGCTGAAAAACTCAATAGGCATTATGAACAACAACGTGAGCACATTCAATGACTTGGTGCTTCTTCGATTCAAGATTTACAATTCTATTTTTTTGACACTTAATCTTGACGGAGTACACCGAACGGGTATTCTGCTTCCGCTTTTAGAGGAGCGTTGTGCCCAAGGATTGAAAAACGGATACTCACCAAAAGAGATCATTGAAGCATTCTTTGAGGACAGGAAAGAGTACAATACCGAGGAAACGCAAATAGATCAACTCTTTAGGTTCGTTCAGTACATCGAACGGCAAGTTGTATTGGTAGATGCCTTGGAAGACGCTGCTTACGACCTTGTCCACAAGATGGATGGAAATGGCTCGGTTCATGCCTTTTTTAATCAAACGGCCAACAGAAACGCCGGAGAAGCTTTGAGGGAAGCACTTAAGAACTTTAGAGTGCGAGTGGTCTTGACGGCTCACCCGACTCAATTCTATCCCGGACCCGTACTCGGGATCATTACCGATTTGGCCGAAGCAATCGAGCGAAATGATTTGAGCAATATTAAGTCTTACTTAGCGCAGCTCGGTAAGACACCATTTTTCAAAAAAACCAAACCAACTCCTTATGACGAGGCTGTAAGCTTGATTTGGTACCTTGAAAATGTCTTTTACAAAAGTATACCTGAGATTTATGACAATGTATGCGCACAATTGGGAGATCACGCAGAAGAAATATTGGGAGACAACTCCCTACTCCAATTGGGTTTTTGGCCCGGAGGAGACCGCGATGGCAACCCTTTCGTAAGCGTAGACACATCCCTTCAAGTTGCTGACCGTTTGAGAACAAGCGTATTCAAGAGTTACTACAAGGATATTCGCGAACTCAAGAGGAGAATCACCTTCCGTGGAGCGCTGGAAATAGTAGAAGCTATAGAGTCTAAGCTGTACAATTCTGCATTTGTCAATCCCGATAATCCGGTCATTCGACTCAAGTGGCTTGAAAATAAACTCAACGAGCTTAAAGCGGTTATTGAAGAAGAGCACAGAGGTCTTTATTTGGAAGAAGTAGAATCCATGAGACGGAAGCTCAGAGTTTTCGGCTTCCATTTTGCCAGTCTTGATATTCGCCAAGACAGTCGTGTCATCGGCAGAACATTTGAGGCTCTTCTGCCAAAGATTACCAAGTCAAAGGGACAAGAAGGATTGAAAGACGATTTTGAAAAGTTGCTCGAATTGGAGCCGCTCAAATCAAAGCCAAGATTGGAAGATGCGACTCTGAACGACACCATTTCTTCATTTTACGCCATGCAAGAAATTCAAGAGCGAAATGGTACTTCGGGATGCTATCGTTACATCATCAGCAATTGTCGCGGTGAAATAGATATGGCTGCAGTATTCGGAATGGCGAGGCTTAGTGGAATGGGG
>CAZKXG010000005.1:5087-8934 GCA_964556465.1 uncultured Cryomorphaceae bacterium
AAAGGATGGCGGATATCTTTCTGCCAATTGGAATATCTTCAGAGCAAAAGAGGAGATCACTTGGGTATCTCGAGAAAATGGGATTCAGGTTGTTTTCTTCGACGGACGTGGTGGCCCTCCTGCTCGTGGTGGCGGAAATACACATAAATTTTACGCGTCGCTTGGGCCGACCATCGAAAGTAGTCAGATCCAACTCACGATTCAAGGACAGACGATTAGCTCAAACTTCGGAACGGAGGAATCTTCTCGCCATAACTTGGAGCAGCTGCTCACCGCAGGTCTAGAAAACCAAGTGATTCACTCGCCCGAGAAGATATTAGGAGAAGAAGCGCGCAAGACACTCGAGGAGCTCTCAGACATCAGCTACAAAGCTTACAGCGACTTTAAAGCGCATCCAAAATTTGTACCATATCTCGAAAAAATGAGTACGCTGAAGTATTACGGGCAGACCAATATCGGCAGCCGTCCTTCGAAAAGAGGAAACAGCGCTAAATTGAAATTTGAAGATTTGCGTGCCATTCCTTTCGTCGGCGCTTGGAGTCAGCTTAAGCAAAACGTGCCTGGATTTTACGGGCTGGGTAGAGCTTTCGAAACTTTCGACAAGGAGGGTAGACTTGATGAGATAATTGAGCTTTACTCCAACTCTCTTTTCTTCCGGACTTTGCTAGGCAATTCCATGCAATCGCTTTCCAAAACCTACTTTGAGCTAACCCGCTATATGGAAAAGGACAAGGAGTTCGGAGAGTTCTGGAAATTGATTTATGAGGAATCGCTGCGTGCGAAAAAATACTTGTTACTGATTTCAGGGCAGGATGAATTGCTCCAAACCAATCCTGATATCAAGGCAAGTATCAAGCTGAGAGAGCAAATCGTATTGCCGCTACTCACCATTCAGCAGCATGCACTGATACGTATCAAGGAATTGGAAAAATCAAAGGGAAAAAAGAACGAAGAACTAAGGGAGAGCTACAACAAGCTAATTGTGCGTTCCCTTTACGGGAATATCAATGCGAGTAGGAATAGTGCTTAGGGCGTTCTATCAAGTGGTTCTTGCTTATTTTTAACTATCTAATGAAAGATAATTTAAGTTGGATATGCAATCAACTCGCGAAGTTATTATATCACCTGTCAAATAAACTAAAGTTCCAGTATCTCACATTCAATATTTTAAGACAGATTCGGAAAAATAAATCTGTGGAAAGATGGATTTACTGCCCATACCTTCAACCGCGAATCGACCGCTTACCCTATGGTGTAACACATCATTAATCACCTGTTTTTCTGACTTTTACCCCAGTACAAATGAAAGAAATTGCTGGGGTTTTAGGTAGCAGTGCTTCTATTTTCCGAAATAATTATAGTCTGCCATTAGAGATCAAATCAAAGAAGTTACAACGATCAATAGACTGCTCTTATCAATTCCATTTAGCCTTAAAACAGTAGTTCGATCTAACTCTGTTAAAAATTGAGGATGAAATGCCTTTATACTTTAATTACAGAACGGACAATCACTTAATCAGGTCCATTCAAAGAAAGAATTCTATTTATATAAACTAATACTAAATGCACTATTGTGACTCTGAGCTTATAGCGAAGGCTGATTCTTCAATCAATCTATCAGAGCCCTATCCAAGGCATTATTTCCTTATTCCACTTCAGAAAACGCATTCAGCATAGCGCAGTAAGAATCCTTTCTATTCTCGTTAGAATCAAACACTAGCGGCTTTTTCTTCATATCTCCGCCAAGGACCTTGGTCGTCTCGAATTCCCATGAAAAGACACCATAAATTCGATCATCTACGCCAGTTTCGACATGGTTGTAATAATAATCGGTCTGTAAGCTGCTGTGATTTCCTTGTTCTAAAACTCTGTTAAAATTGATTCCACGAGAAACAATTTTGAAAATAAATCATTATCTATGTATCAACATTTAATGTAATAACAATGAAAAATATTGATCGAATTAAAGACATCTATCAGCACCTTACTGAAGGTAAGGCACTTGATGCTTTTGACAAGTACTATGCAGATAACGTAGTGATGATTGAGGGAGATGGAACCACACGAAATGGAAAACCTGCATGCAGGGAATACGAGGTAAATTTCTTCTTAGGAATTCAAGAAATGCACGGCGCTGGAGTGGACGCTTTTGCTACCGACGGTCAAAACACAACCATGGTAGAAAATTGGATGGATGTTACCTTCAAAGACGGAAATCGTATGAAACTGGAGCAAATCGCACGTCAGAAATGGGAAGATGAAAAAATTATAGAAGAGCGGTTTTATTACAACGCTTAGTTTAAAACAGCTAAAGACTGCAGGCCCCAATATCCTTGGGGCCTTTTTAATGCACTCTACAAAAGAATCGACTACTGAGAATCAATAAACGCATCAAGGACACCGTAATAGGCATCCTTTTTATTCCCATTAAAATCAAACAGTAGCGGGTTTTCTTCATATCTCCACCAAGGATCTTGGTCGTCCCGAATTCCCCAGGTAAAGATACCATCAACTCCGCCATCTAAACCAGCTTTGACATAATTGTAATAATAATCGGCCTGTGCTTCTGAAATTTCGTTGTTCCATTGCGTACTCTGATCGTTTTGCTCGGCATCCAGTTCCGTTATGTATACCTTAAGCCCGAGCATTTTGTACTTCTCAACCGTCTCGGTAAAACGGCTAAAAGTGGCTGGTACATCTATGTTCATATGACCTTGAAACCCAACCGCATCAATAGGTGTTCCTTTATTGACAAGGTGCTTCGTGATTTGATAAAACGCTTTTGTTTTCAATTCGCTATTGTCCCACCTGCTTTCAATTCCATCGTTGAGGTAATCTCTAATTTCGAGTTCCCCGTCCGTATATTGACTCGCATATTCAAAGGCCTTACCGATGTAGAGGGGAATGGAATCAAAGATTTTTTCTTCTCCGGTTAAGCCCGATTGGTCAACTTCATATCCGAGTTCAAGCCATTTTGAGTTTTCCCATTCATCTCCGTCCCAACTTGTGGCCTCATTGATTACATTCCAAACATCCACTTTAGAACCGTTGCTGTTTGAAGTCATGATACTTTGAACCAAATCCTGCATCATCATCTCCATTTCTTCAGGAGTAAATGATCCATTTTTAAACCATTCAGGTAGGTAAGTATTTGGACCGAATAAGAGATGCATCATGACTGGGATACCTTGCTCGTCCACATAGTTTATTTCTGCATTGATCTCAGAAAAGTCATACGTACTAACGCCAGCCCAGCCGCCCCATGCCGGATACCATGCCACTTGACCCGCATTTACTTCTCGCTCGAAGATGGCCTTATTCAAGCTATCAGAACTTATATCAAAGGTCATCCCGAACAGAATTCCCTTTTCAGTGGCATAATCTTTAATGATCCATTCGGGTGAAGGCATGGTACCCACTGGTTCGCAATTACAAGGTACTTCGACCTCATCCTCCTCTTTATCGCAAGAAAAAAGGAAAAGGATAATGAAGGCGAAGACTATAGATCGAATTTTCATATTAGAATAAATTAAAGGGATCTCTCCCACAAAAAAGTTTTAGAAATAAAGGCCAACTTTCCATCTATTTGGAGCTGTTTCTCTCCGACTAAAGTAAACTCCGCATCGACTGACGTACTTCGTCCAGGTGGGGTTAGCGTTCCCTTCCAAGTTTTGGAATCGGGATCGTAAAGCACATCATCAAAGACTACCTTGCCAATATTTTCAGGTTCAACCGAGGCCGTCACAACCGCTCTGTACATCCCGTTGCGCTCTCTCGTTACCTCAAAGTATGACTCGTCTTGCTCTTCACCGTACCACTCTCCAATGATATCTCCGGAAGTGACTTG
>CAZKXG010000005.1:8996-14859 GCA_964556465.1 uncultured Cryomorphaceae bacterium
ACGTCTATCTCATCGCCCACAACCCACGAACGCATTCCGCTGCCTACTTCGAATTCGGTACGGTCAACTTGAAAGCTTCCCGAAAAAACTTCCTTCTCACCCTCTTTTTCGACTGTAAAAGGAATCACTACCTCCTTGGCTTTACCACGCATTTCGAGAACACCTTTCATAAGGTATCCTTCATCGGACTTGGAAATAGCGGTTGATTTAATGCGGATTTGAGGGTGATTTTCCGCATCAAACCAAGTATCGCTTCGTGCGTGTTCGTCTTTGAGGTCATTGCCAGTTTGGATGGTACTTACTTCTACGGTCACGTCGAACTTGGCCGCGCTCAAATCATTTTCATCCCAAACGATGATTCCTGAGAGATCACCAAAAGTTCCTTCGGTGGTGCGAGTATCAAAACTGATGGAATAATCAGCTTCGATGGCTCGCTCATTCGCCAGGTAATAAGTTCCTGCCATGGAAACCATGGAAAAGAGTATGAGTACTGATTTTGAAATTGTCGTTTTCATATTGTTTTTTGTTTAAGATGTTTTGCGGTAATTAAGCACGGCCCAGACATTGAAAAATAGAGCCATGAGGCTAATGATGCCGAATTGAAATTGAATGTCTTCAAAACCACTCCCTTTCAAAATCACGATTCTCACGACATCGATGAAATAGGTCACAGGATTAAAAGCGGCAATCCATTGAGCCCATTCGGGCATGCTGTCTATGGGTGTAAATAGTCCTCCCATCAAGATGAAAATCATCATGAGGAAAAAAGCTACTGACATGGCCTGTTGCTGATTCTTGCTGTAAGTAGATACAAGAAGACCGATCCCCAAAAGAGCCATAAGATAGATCGCTAAAAAAGCGTAGAGAAGCATTATTGAACCAAGCGGAACGATGCCATAGACCAATCTCGCTACCCCAAATAAGCCAACGGTAAAAACAAATATCCCGATGAGCCAAAATGGAATGAGCTTTCCTAAAATGAAGTGAACCTTGCGAATGGGAGTTACATTGATTTGCTCAATGGTGCCCACTTCTTTTTCTTTGACAATATTCAGTGCACACATGTATGCACCCACCATGGTAACAAGGAGTACCAAAATTCCAGGTACCATAAAGAATTGATAATTCAAAAAGGGGTTGTACCAATTGCGGTTTTGGATATCGATAGTTTGAGATTGGGAGAATCTCGAAGGTGCGTTCCAATCGAGCCTGATTTCCCCGTTGAAATCGCCAATGATCTGTCCAAGGTAAGCGCTTCCAACGGTTGCTTTGGTTCCATTGATAGCATTAACCCCAATAAAAAGTTCATTGATATTTTCTCGAATAAGATCAGCTTCGAAATTTGCGGGAATCTCAATAATCAGGTCTGAATTGTCTTTTTGGAATTCTTCAAAGGAAGCGTCGAATGAGCTACCATAATCGTTCAGGATGAAATATCCCGAGGCGATAATCTTATCGGTAAGTCTCTTAGAATAAGTACTTTGATCGTGATCGATGATTGAGATATTGATGTTTTTAAACTCAAAATCTGCGGCGAGCGGCATCACCAAAAGTTGAATGATCGGCATGGCGATGATCATCCGCAGAATAATTGCGTTTCTGAATATTTGCTTGAACTCCTTTTGGAGCAAAAATTTCAATGCTCTCATGCCAGTCTCACTTTAAATTTTTTGATACTTACCGTAAGCAGAAAAACGGTCATACCGAAAAGAATGAGCATCTCCTTCCAAACAGCGAAAAAACCGAGACCTTTGATCATGATGGATTTCACAACGATGTAATACCATTTGGAGGGCACCACATTGGCAATGACCTGAAGTGGAACGGGCATATTCTCTAGCGGAAAAAGAAAGCCTGTAAGCATCATGGTCGGTATGAGCATTCCCATGAGGGAAATTAGCATGGCCACTTGCTGTGAATCGGTAGAATTAGAAATCAACAGACCTAAAGAAAGGGCGGTAAGTATGAGGAGAGAGCTTGCGAAAAAAAGCAGCAAATAGGAACCATTCATTGGCATATCCATCAACCCAATGCTGAGTATTAGAATAAGCGCCAAGTTGAGTATGGACAGAAAGAAGTATGGCACCGCCTTGGAAAGCACCACCAAAATGGGACTCATCGGAGAAACGAGTAGGACTTCCATGGTGCCCATCTCTTTCTCTTTTACTATTGATACCGAGGTCATAAGCACACAGACCAAAAGAAGCACCAGGGCCATAACGCCAGGGACAAAATTTGTCACCCCTTTGAGTTCGGGATTATAGATCATCCGCACCTCTGTGTTAATCTGCAGCGGTGGCGCATTGAGTCCTGAAAGCTCCATCTGATACCCACGAATAATACTCGTGGCATAGTTCGTTAAAGTCGTGGCAGTATTTGGATCAGAAGCATCGGCAATGAGTTGGATCTGAGCATGATTTTGATGGCTTAAGTCAACGTTGAAACCATTTGGAATCACGATGGCGAGTCCCACTTCACCTCTCTTGAAAGATTTCTCAATACTCTTATGATCGAGAATGGATTCTTCGATTTCAAAACTGTTTGATTCCCTAATTCTTTCGACAATCTGCCTCGATGCTTCGTCTTTGGCGTAGTCACAGATCACCACCTTGGAATCTTTAATCTCATTGGTAAGTGCAAACCCAAAAAGGATGATCTGTGCGATGGGCATTCCAAACAGAAGCAGCAGCGTTTTCTTATCTCGGAAGACGTGATAGAACTCTTTTCGAACGAAGATGAAGAACTGTTTCATACCTAATCTGATTTACGTTTTGCGCCTCGCGCCAATTCGAAAAACACATCATCCATAGAAGCCACATCGTATTTTGCCTTGAGATTTGAAGGAGTATCCAGAGCCTTAATCTCACCATCTACCATCATAGAAAGACGGTGGCAATATTCGGCCTCGTCCATGTAGTGAGTCGTTACAAAAACCGTGATGCCTCGCGATGAAGCATCGTAGATCAAATCCCAAAATTGACGTCGTGTAACAGGATCAACGCCACCCGTGGGCTCATCGAGGAAGACAATTTGAGGTTCGTGGAGAATGGCCACTGAAAAAGCCAACTTTTGCTTCCAACCGAGAGGTAAACTTCCTACGAGTTTCGAAGACATTTCGGCCATTCCCAAGGTTACAATTAAGCTTTCACTCTTTTCTTTGAGCTCTTTATCACTCAGCCCATAAATTCCTCCAAAAAAGCGAATGTTTTCGGCAACGGTAAGATCCTCATAGAGCGAAAACTTTTGACTCATGTAGCCAATGTTCTTTTTGATTTTTTCGGTTTGCCGATATACATCGTAGCCCGCTATGGTAGCCTCACCTGAGGAGGGTTTTGAAAGACCACAGAGCATTCGCATAGCGGTCGTTTTTCCCGCTCCATTGGCTCCGAGAAAGCCAAAAATCTCACCTTTATAGACCTCAAAAGAAATCTCATTCGCTGCGATGAAATCTCCAAATTTTTTGGTGAGTTTATTCGTGGATATGACCGTCTCTTTCATCCTCAATTCATCAGGTCAATAAAACAGTCTTCGATAGTTGGCTCAATCTTTTTAATCTCAAAAGATTCAGTATTTACCCTATTTCCAAGCTCGTGTCGGATACCTATCAGGCCATTTTCTGGAGTAGAAGAGGTAAGGGTAATATGATGGTAATCGCCAAAAGAATAGCAGCTTTCGACGTGTTGACTCGCTCTCAATTCAGACAATAACCCAATCATGTCGTCGGCTCTAATCGCGAAGAGTTCTGAGGGATACTCTCGAATTATATTTTGAGGAGTATCGATTGACATAATCTCCCCTTGCTGGATCAAGGCAATGCGCTCGCAAAGGGTGGCTTCATCCATATAGGGAGTGGAGACAAGGATTGTAATATTTTGTTCCTTGAGTCGCTTGAGCATCTCCCAAAATTCCTTCCGCGAAACGCTATCTACTCCAGTCGTTGGTTCATCGAGCAGAAGCACTTTTGGTTTATGGATAAGGGCGCAGCAGAGGGCCAGCTTCTGTTTCATCCCTCCCGAGAGATTTCCAGCTCGGCGGTTTTTAAATGGTTCCAACTGAATATAAATGTCTTTTACGAGATCGTAATTCTCCTCAATTGAAGTATCAAAAACCGTTGCGAAGAAATTCAGATTCTCCTCAACACTTAGATCTTGGTAGAGCGAAAATTTACCAGGCATATAACCGAGGTGTTGGCGTATTTCCTTATAGTCGTCTACCACATCATGCCCCAGTACGGTGGCTTTGCCTCCATTGGGAACTAAGAGGGTGGTGAGGATGCGAAAGAGACTGGTTTTCCCAGCACCATCAGGTCCAATCAAGCCAAAGAGTTCACCTCTTTCAACTTCGAAAGAAACCTCTTTCACTGCCTGCACTTCTCCTTTATTGTATGTTTTAGATACTTGATCTAAGGCTACGTCTATCATCCTATCTGAATTTGATTTCGCCATACATCCCAATTTTATAAGATCCGTCGTTTGGCAATTCTACCTTGATAGCATACACGGAGTTGGCCCTCTCGTCTTTGGTTTGGACTGTTTTAGGAGTAAACTCGGCCTTATCATTAATCCATGTGATTGTTCCCTCGGCTTCTTTCATCCCACCACTTCCGTCATCAGTCATCACGCTTACCTTTTCATTGAGTTTCGCTTTGGCCAATTGATCGCCCGAAATGTATGCTCGCAGAATCATGGTGCTCAGGTTCGCGATTTTATAGATGGGTTTGCCGATAGAGACCATCTCATTCTCCCGAGCGTATTTCGCGAGGACCGTCCCATCAATGGGATTCAATACTCTGCTCTTCGCCAATTGATCTTCCAATTGCTCGATCTGCACCAATAACGGGCCCGCCTCTTTTGTCAAGCCGTCTTTTGAGATGACGAGTGATGAGCGTTGTGCCTCAATCTGACTTTTAATCACATCAATATTGGCGTCCATATCATCGAGCTGCTTAGGAGTGGCAGCGTCTCCCTCAACCAATTTCCTCGTCCGCTCTCGTTCCGATTTTGCTGTTTTCAATTGCGATTGCAATGCAGCTAATTGAACGGCTACATCGGGTTGTCTGCTCAATACGGCTTGGTACTGAGCCTCCAATTGCTTCTTCTTCAAAAAGAGCTGAACTGTATCGATCAACCCCACCATTTCGTTTTTCAGAAGCGCCTCCCCTTCTTCTATTTTAAGCTCCTTGAGTACTCCCGTCGCTTCTGCGGAAATAATAATTTCTTCGGTTTCAAAAGTTCCCGAGGCGTCAAATTCATCCTCGCCGTTTCCGCAGGATACCAAGAAAATTGTAAGCGGGATAAGGGCGAGCAATTGTTTTAATGATTTCATATTTGTCATGATTACATTCCGTTTTGAGATGGAGTTCCACTGGTTTGCAAATAGTCGTATTGCGCTTTTAAGAGTTGGATTTCATGGAGAATTCGATTCTGTTTGGCTTGATCTTCGGCATTCACCTGAGTGACAAAATCGGTAGTGGTGGCTGTACCATTCTCCAATTGGTTCTTGGTAGTTACCTTGATTTTAGAGCGCATAGCGATGATCTCATCATCCGTATAGATCAACTTTTCAATCTTCTCGATTTCCGCATTTTGCTGTTTCAGCGCTACATCGGTATTGAATAGGAAAACATCCCGCTGTACATTAAGCGATTGTCGATTCATTTCAATGATGCGCTTCTCTTTTCCACTGGTGTAGAAGCTGGAGATATTCCAGTTGAGCCTCAGACCTGCTATGTAATAAGCAGCAGGATCGTTGTCAATTACATCAGCAATGTTATCTACCGGGCCAACAGTGAAAAGTATTACTTCACCCGGATATTCATTTAAGGTTTCTACAATAAAATCGACGGCTGGTTTTTCTTGTGGAT
>CAZKXG010000005.1:14869-26696 GCA_964556465.1 uncultured Cryomorphaceae bacterium
TAGGAAGGGTGCGGTTCGCTGTCATTCTGCTTTGCACGTCGAGAGACGTTTTTTGCAATTCGAACAACAGCAGTTCAGGACGATTGATCACCGTTGGCAAGGCTTGGGTAAGTGGCTTCGTGAATTGTGTTTCATTAGAGATGGCCTCATTAATGAAGAGTGACAACATATCAGTGAAGCCCCTCTTATTCGATTCTAACTCAATAATTCGTTGATCGATTTTCAGGAGTTCGACTCGTAGGACATCTGCTGAACTCTTCAAGGCGATGCCGTTTTCAATGGCCGTCTCAGTTCTGTCGATTCCCGATTGTACATCGTTCTTGAGCAATTCGCTCTGTTTTATTTGTGCATCGATTAAGAGAATACCGAAGTAGATCTGGTTCACGCGATCTCTCAATTGGTACATATCCACTTCCAAAGATTGACGATCAATTTCAGCCGATATTTCGGCCTTCTCAGTTTGATTCTTTTGGGTGAATAAATCGGTAATAGGTTGATTTACCTCTCCATAAAAATTGTGTAAATCCTGTCGTAAAGGTTCCAATTCAGCTCCTGGAAATTCAAAAGGAAAGGTGAGAATATCAGATTGGTATGATGAGTATCCAGCTATTGTGATTTGAGGCAAGTACCCTTTTTGTGCGTTCGAAATGGAGTATTCTTTCGATTGCTCAATCAGATCGTACTTTTGCACAAGTGGGTAAGCTCTTTCGGCCTTGGCGATGCAAGAATCAAGACTCAAAGGCTGAGAAATGCCTTTTGACCCTAACAAAAATAGCAGTGCCAGAACGGCAATAATTTGATATTTCATTTTAATCATTTGATTAATTCATATTCAAAAAAACCATATCAAGGAGTAAACATAGAACGGAACCAAATGGGCACTTCTTCCTTTCGTTCCAACATAAATGCTTCGAACTCCTTCTTATTGTGTCCGCCGAGTTTCATGACTATCGGACTCCCTACAAAGGGAAAAACAATCATGGACATTAGATTTACAATTAAATGGAGGGGATTCATTTTTTTAATTGTTCCAGCTTCCATCTCTTCTTCAATCTGATGAATGAAATGGGAATCCATTACCATATCGGCAATCGGAAGCCTCTCCATAAATCCAGTAGCGTCATTTCGCAATTCAGACAGAATAAATAGCGGCACCTCAGGCTCTGAAAGTATTTTATGGGTATATTTTTCCACGACCTTAGATACCTTTTCATCGAGACTTGAGTCTTCATCATTAAAAACAAGAGCCATGCTCTGCATGAAGCCAAACGTGGTTTCAAACATCACAATCTCAAAAAGCTTTTGCTTGGATCTGAAATAATAATTGAGCAAGGCGAGATTGATGCCTGCTTCTTCAGCGATATCTCGGGTGCGCGTAGCAGCAAATCCCTTTTTGTGAAAAACCAGCTTCGCTGCAGCCTTAATCTTCGCTTCGGTATTTAAATCTTTTTCCTTCGACATAGTTTGCTTCGCTAAGAGCGTTTGGGTAAAAATATTAATCATCTGATTAAATTGAAAGAAATACTTTCGATCCAAGTCTATATTCATGAGCTCTGTAGGTAGGACCATCCGTTTACTATGCCAGTTTGTAGATATTCGTAAAATTCTCCTTGCCCCGAAGCTGAAGCGATCCGACGAACTTCAATTCTTGAGAAGCATTTATTTTGATCATTCTAGAGTAGAACTCGGTAACTAAGAGTTCTGTCTTGTACTTCTTACACTGTCCTAACAGCCTCGCGGTAGTATTTAGTACATCACCGTGATAGGCCAGATTCTTCTTTTTACCCACTAAGCTCACGCTGACAGAACCTGAACTAATTGCTGCCTTAAACTTTGGCACTGAACCGAATTTAGCCTTGTACTCTTCGGCGCGAGTCTCAATTTTTAAGTTTACCGCATTCACCATCATAATGCCGAGGCCATTTTTGTCCTTTTCAGAAAGCCAAGTAAAGACGACTTCGTCTCCGACAAATTGGTATACTTCTGGACTGAACGTTTCCGTCGCATCAATAATATCTTGAAAGGCCATATTCAGTAATCGGCTGTACTTTACATGACCTAGGTTCTCTGCCAGAGAGGTAGAATCGTTGAGATCGAGAAAAAGAAAAGTACGTTCTTCTTCTACCTGATCGGAGTATTTACCCAAGAGATAATTGGTAAAAACTTCTTGGCCAAATTGAACCCTCAGGCGCCTTAGGAAATTGACAAAAACACTGAGTAGAAAATAGAAGACAAAAAACGAAAGGAAAAGTGACGATGTGATTGAATCGATCGTTTTGGCAATGGCCAAAGACAAGGATGCGGTATTAAAGAGATTATAACCGATGCCCGTTAAGAAAGCGCAAATCACGATGATAAGGGCCACATCAATCTGCCAAAGGAACCTTCGAATAATTAGCGGAAGGCTTTTTTCGATTTTTGGATGGAGATAGGTTTCATGGAGTAATATTACCATGCCCGTTAAAAACCCAGTCAAAGTAATCCTTAAAAAAATAACGCTTTGGTCGAAGCCAAGACCCTCTATTGGGTAGAAATACTCGTTTATTCCAGCAAGTTTTATGGCGTAAAAAAGATTCGCCCCCAAGGTGAAAGCCAGGAGTACAAAAAGATGCTCTCGGCGTAGGGATTTGATTCCTTCCATCATACACCGATAGTTTTGAGGATTTGAATCGTTCCGAACCGATGTGAATTTTCACCATCAATCACCTCCGATTCATAAGTTCCACTGAAAACAAATGTCCAGGTCTTGACCAAGAAATTCAAAGAACCTGAAACGACTGCTTTTATATTGTTGAATTCCTGTGCCGTAAAAAAGTCGTTGTCTTCAAAAATATTTCCTTGCAGAGTCGCATCGTAAAAAACAAAATTCGCTCCGCCTTCTAATTGAATGAAGAAAGACTTCTCTTCCGAGTTTGAGGTCAAGCGGCTATGTGGAAATAGAACTGGATTCTTACCAAATGCAAAACCCATCCTATGATCCATTGAAGTATTGACGGTTCCCAGAGAACCTTTACCAACAAAGTAAAAGTAGCGGTTCGATTTGCTCTTTAAGATGTTTCGATATGAACCGATGATATTGGCTCCCCACTGATTCGGAATTTGAGTATCCCATCCCTCGACAAAATCAGAATTGATCCATTCGTGGAACTCATTTTGAATTTCACCAGCTTGGGTTCTATCACCCAGTGTTCCGACTTGAAGACCAACAGAAAACTCAGACGCTTCGCAGATGTAATGCTGAACGTATTCACCAAAGAGCCACCCCGCATGAGGCCTGTCATTGGGGTTTTCAGGATTGAAATTTGCTAATTTATGATCTGGTGTAAAACCCATGATACCCGCCCTGAACGCATGTATATTTTGGATAGCTTTATTTGAGAAAACAAAGCTCTTTGAAGAATCCTTTCGCATTCTAAGTCCAGCAAAAATTCCGTAGGTGTAATTCTTATCCGATTGGATGCTCGGAACAAAAAAGTCATTATCGGTTTGGATCAATACTTCGAAGCCTTCTTGCGCGTGAATTTCCGATTGCAAAACCATGCTAACGATTATGAGGGTGATCGTCCTGAATCTCAATCCGAAGGAAGAAGCAGTATGTAGTCCTCGAAGGAGCATTTTATTCGATAAAAACGGAAGCTGTGCTGGTAGATCTGGCCGAGAAATAACCGAGTATTCCTCCTGACCAATTTGTATTGGGGTTTGCGGGAGCAGCGGTTCCTCCCCCGGGGCCACCCCCTCCAGAAATGATATCGCTTAGTGAATTAAAGTAATCGTAGGAGGCCGCATCAAAATGAACCAAATCAACGGAAACCGTGGTACCTTGATCAAAGACTTTTTGAAAGAGCGGTACCCTTGCAAAATTCCCATCAAATAGATCATCGTCGATAACCTGCAAATCATCTCCATCGCGCTCTACGACACCATCAATGGAATGTATGAAGCGATAGAAATTTGCCTCTCCTGCGGGGTCAATAAATCTTGTATAAACAAAATAGCCTTCGTCAGTAAAGGTGGTTTCTTCAGTAAATTCCGTGACCAATTCTACAATGTGAATTACATCGCGCAACTCCGAACGAGCTTCATATTGTACTCCATCAATCTCAGCTCTAAGGGTGTAAACGCCTTCGGAAGGTTCGAGTACGGCAGCTTCGTATGCACCGTCGCCCAAATCGTTCACGTCTACAAAATCTCCATTTGGAGTTTCGAGGATTAGTGATGCACCTTCAACCTGCTCATACGCGTCGGTTGAGTAGTAAAAGTTAGAACGTGAGATAGACACCGTCAACTCTTCTTGTTCTTTGTCGAGATTTGCCTCGACAACAATTTGAGGAGGCGTTTCATCCAAATCCAATTCGACTACTTTCTCGCAACTGTAGAGAGCAAAAATCAAGAGACCTGATAAGGATAGATTAAACAATCTTCTCATTTGAATTTGAAATTATAGGTTACTGAAGGCACGAATCTGAAAAGTGAGATCTGAGTGGCTTCTGAAATATTTGTGTCTTCATTCGGTTCGAAATTGATCACAAACGCATTTTCACGCGCGTATGCATTGTAAATGGAGAAAGTCCACGATGACTCAAATTTCTCATTGTTCTTGCGCTTCCAAATCAATGCTAAATCCAAGCGATGGTAGTCAGGCATTCTTGAGCCATTTCGCTCTGTGTATAGGGGCACCACACTACCGTCGACCTCGTATTTTCCTGAAGGAAAAGTGACTGCATCACCCGTGTAATAAACAAAGTTTGCCGAAAGAGTGATCTTCTTATTCAACTCATAAAATGTAGTTATTGAGATATCATTTATCCTGTCTTGTCGAGCTGAAAATGCTTCACCATTGTTAATTCCTGGGATGGTATAAAGCGTTCTCGAAAGAGTGTAACTCAGCCAACCCGTGAATCGTCCTTTTCTCTTTTTCAAAAAGAGTTCCAAACCATATGACTCTCCCGTCCCTTGGAGCAAATCACCTTCATAAAAATCATTTAGTTGAGTCTCGGCTCCGTTTCTATAGTCTATTACATTGTCCATGCCTTTGTAATATACTTCGGCGGAAGCTTCATAAACATTGTCTTTGAAGTTTTTGAAATAACCTAGGGAAAGTTGGTTGGCCGTTTGAGGAGCAATGTTTTCCGTACTCATAATCCACACATCGGTTGGAGTTGACGCAGTGGCATTGGTCAGCTGATGTACGTATTGGTAGTTCCGATTAAAACCAAGTTTGAAAGATTGGGTCTCGTCCATGAGATAGTTCACAGAAAGTCGAGGTTCCCAACCGTAATAGGTTTCAATCACATCTCCCGTTTCGAAGAACTGCGAACCCACTACATTTCCAGCATCGTCGAACTGATAGCTGTTACCATCTCCACCTAGCTGCGAAAAGGAAGATACTCTGAGACCATAATTCAGGCTCCATCTACTATTAAGTGTTTGCTCATTTTGCAAATAAATAGCCGATTCAATTCCTCTTAAGGGAGTGGATGCCCTGGAATTCAAACCAGTGTTAGCTCCCGCTGTTAAGTTTCCCGGTTCTATTCGATGGTCAATCAGATTGAACCCAAACTTCAGTGTATTTTTGTTATTCAAATAGTAGGAAAAATCTTGCTTCAGATTAATATCCCTTACGATTGATTCAATGGCAAACTCGTCTTCATCTTCGTTGAAACTGAATTCGTAATCGTAATTACTGTATATGAGTGAAGTATTGCTGAATAGCTTATCAGAAAAAATGTGATTCCATCTCAAGGTTCCTGAAGCGTTTCCCCAGGTCAGTCCAAACTGGTCTTCAAATCCAAAATTGTCCCTTCCAAAATATCCAGACAGAAATACTCGATTCTTGTCATTTATTTTGTAATTGGCTTTCACATTTAGGTCGTAAAAGAATAGCACAGAACTCTCCAGCGACTCATCTCCGGATGCACTGAGCAAAAGATCAGTCCAAGTTCTCCGACCAGAAACCATAAAGGACCCCTTGTCTTTGACGATTGGCCCTTCAAGTGTCAACCTACCGGATAATATGCCCATCCCTCCTGAGAGTTGATAATCTTTCATATTACCTTCTTTCATGCGGATGTCCATTACTGATGCGGTTCGGCCACCATACTCGGCGGGCATCCCTCCTTTGTAAACGGTGGCGCCGCTCAGGGCGTCACCGTTAAAGACTGAGAAAAAACCGAGCAAGTGAGACGGGTTATATACAGGAGCCTCGTCCAAAAGAATGAGATTCTGGTCGAGTGCTCCTCCCCGAACGTAGAAACCCGATGACCCCTCACCTGCTGGTTTTATGCCTGGATTGAGTTGCGCTACGCGCAATATATCAGGCTCACCACCCAAGGAGGCAACAACCTCAGCCTCCTTCATATCGATGGTAGAAACACTTCCTCGATTGGAAGTGATGTTGTCATTTTCTTTTGTATCCGTTATTTCCACCGTTCCGAGGAGTTCGACATTCTCTTCGAGTTCAACATTTATTCTTTGATTGCTCGTGAGATCAACCTCAACCACACTTGGCTTGAATCCAAGGGCCGAATACTCAATGCTGTATTGGCCTTGCTCTAATGTAAGAGAGTAGAAACCGTAAATATTAGAGGTGGTTCCAACGCCATTCAGGTTTTTCACAATTACATTGCAAAACGGAATTACCTCCCCGTTGCTTGCATTATCTATCTCTCCGGAAATGGTGAATTTTGCCTGGCTGAAAACACCGCATGATAGTAACAGTAACCCTATCAAAAGCCCAAATCGATTTCTCTTCATGAGATAAAGATTGGGTCTAGCGGGTAATACTGCCAGAATTTAGTTGGTAAAGCAGACAAAAAGGAACGCGAAGCAGATGCTAGGTAAGCTCAAGCCATTTTAGAAAGGCAGGTGAGTTTTCCTTGCTTACGACTAGTTTGTTATCGAAAGAAAATCTTGGATGCACCAAGAGCTTTCGACCGAAGTATCGACTCACCTTTTCAATGCTCTTTCGATGAATAACGTTCTGACGGTTGAGCCGAAAATAATCTTGACCGAGAGAGCGCTGTAATTGATCTAAAGTCCCTTCGATGTGGTACTTGGAGGCATCAGCACAGATAATGTAAGTAACTGAATTATCGATAAAAGCCAATCGAATGTCTCTAAGAGGAATTGGAATTATTGAATCTCCCTTAGAAACGAGAATAGATCCACGGGAACTCTGTATTTCTTCTCGTATCACAGAATGGATCTTCTTGTAGTCAACCGATTCAACGGAAGTCCCCTTCAGTGACTTCAACTTATTTATGGCTGCCTCAATTTGAACAGAATCGAATGGTTTGAGGATATAATCGATCCCGTTAACTTTGAAGGCTTCTAAGGCATATTCGTCATAAGCAGTACAGAAGATAATCGGAATCTTGATGTTGAAATTACCATAAATTTCAAAGCTCAAACCATCAGTCAAATGGATGTCAGAAAAGATGAGATCGGGTAGATCATCTTCCTTATGTGATTGAAAAAAGTCGAGGCCATCTTCAACTGATTCTACCTTCCATAGGTTTTCGATGTTGGTGAAATGTTTCTTCACCTCTAGCTCAAGTTCGTCCGCCAATAGCGGTTCATCTTCAACGATTAGAATCTTCATGACTGCAATGGAAAGATTTGAACTGAATAGGTCATGGATGAAACATTCTTTTTGAAAATAGGTGGCTTAGACTTTAACATCTCGAATCTCTCTTGGAGATTTAACTCCCCAAAACCTGTAGAATCGTTCAATGGCTTTTTAGGAAGTAGCGTATTCTCAAAAAGAATCATATTCTTCTGTTCGAAGTAGTTCAAGGTGAGAACCAGCGGCTTTGTTTTACTAAAACCATTGTGCTTTATTGCATTCTCTGCCAAAAGTTGAAAAGTAAATGCAGGTAGGTGCTCTCCTTCAACAACTGAACTGGGTAAATTCGAATGCAACTCAATCGAATCACCAAATCTAATTTTTTGAAGCTTAATATAATTTTCAAGTAGTTTCAATTCGTCTTTGACCGATACTACTTCCTTGGATGAGTCTTTGAGAGAATCACGCAGGAATGTTGAAATACCTGAAACATACTCCTTGGCCAAATCGGGATTGGTTCCGATGAGTACTCTTAAATTCCCGAGTGCATTGAACAAAAAATGCGGGTGGATTCTATGCTTAATCTGATCGAGCTTTAATTGCAGGCTATTTCTCTCAAAATTGGCTCTCTCTAATTCTAACTCATCTCTTCGTTCTCGCGTCACTAATAAATCTATTAGGATAAGTACGAAGACATTGTTTGCGAGATATCCCACAAAAGGATAATACTTAAAAACATAAATTCCTTCCGGATCAAAATCAAAATCAATGACAAAATTTCTAATTGCTACAAACGTAGATATGATCAAAAAGCTCAACAAAAAAGAGAACAGGAGTCTTACGTTGTTTTGACTTATTGGGAGTCCATATAACCAAATGTTTAAAACCCATTGGATATATTGCGCACAGGAAATAAAGACAAGAGCACCCAAAATTCTTACTGGGCTCAGTATGAACTCTACATCGACAAACGGGACAGAACTAACAAAAAGAATAATCGGAATAACACTCACCAAACCCATTAGTGGCGACAGCACCAAAGCCGTTTTGAGTAGTTTCCTTTTTTTACTTGTTGAAAGCATTTCTATAGTTGCGGAAGTGAATTTTAACCTCTGAGAACTCTCCTCAATTCAAGATATGGGAGCCAGAGAGTTTTCTGCTAATCAAAGTTAAATATCTCAACTTAAAACATGGAGGGACTATTTTCAAAAGGGAAGCAGCCATATGCTACCACCAGTCTGACAAAATGAAACCTAAAGTTCAGATTTTGCAAACTGCCCCAACTTTCCCGGGTTGATAGTAAACGATAAACCAAAATTTAACCCAAATGATGCTGTCCCTGCAGAGTTTACGTTTCGATCAAAATAGTTTCTGACGGGCAGAGAAGCATGAAGTTTAGCACCTGGAGTCATTCTATATTCGAAACCAAATTCCAGTAGGCCTGATAGGTAGTTTTCATTGGTTTGGTTCAATTCAGGACTTATTTCATCAGGGTCAAAGGCATCCTGAAACGATGAAGGATTATTCAAATCTACCGCCGTTAGATCTATTGTTTCGTCAATAGTTCCACTGATCGAAGTAACATTTGTAAATCCAACGCCTCCACCTAGAAACCACCGAAAACGCTTATCTCTACTCAGATAGTACTTATAAGCCAACTGAGAAAAGAGTAAAATATGTCCCGAAATATTTTGATTTATATTAAGACTATCATCGCCTGCGAATACGGCAGATTGAACATCCGCTTGAACCCTTGATTGTACTGCACTTTGGTTTGGAATTCGCAAGGAAGTCCCAATGGTAAACCTTGCAGTTTGATTGGCTTTAAAATTCTTTGAAAACGAAATTCCATATGATGAAATTGCTCCTCGATCTAAACCTAATTGATCACCCAAAAGGACAGTTGGTGAAAAGAACAAACTGAGATCAAAGTTTTTGACATAATTGGCCATTTTTTGTTGGTACATGAATTCACTTTCAGAAAGCGGTTTAAAGATTTTGTACGGTTCACCTATAACTCTTTTCTCCACTTCCTCATGTAAATTTTGAAAGCCATCATTGGCCAATAATATTCTTGTGATCGAAAGACCATTATTGTCCATTTCTTGAACAATGACATTTGAGGGTTCCCATTCTTCGACCAGAAATACTACCTTTTGATTAATCCGTTTCAGCCTAGTACTTCGTTTGGCCAGAATATCCAAACACCTTTTTCGATTAACATTACCAAGGTTTATGATCTTGATATAGAGGAATTGAATGTCTGTAAAAACTCCAGAGTGAAGGAATTTATTGTCTTGCAAATAGTGCTGTAAGTCTTTATCACCGACGTCTAACACCATAACTGCAATGGGGGCAATTGGTTCTTCGCCATACGCAAGTTGGCAATAACAGTCGCTTCCCGGTGAATTATACGAATAGATATTTTGACTGTAACCTTCATAATCAGCAGCACAAAATGTAGCAAGGAATAAAACTAAACTCAGAGTGGCGATCCTAATTTCTTGAAATTTCCTGACTACCTCTTTAATAGCCCAATACCTTGATAAAAAGTCCATAACGGACAAAAAAGTCTCACATTCGCCTTGGTGGATTCAAAAAAAAATGTCAGGCGGACAAATTGTTGATTGAGGCCGCCATCGGGAAGTTCTTTTATCTGATGCCTCCTCGTTCAATTACGTTATGATGAAAACGAGCCTTTCTCAAGGTGCAGCACTAAAAAATCGTCGACTATGTAAAATAAAAACTCACTGTGACAAATTTCAATCAGGTTTGTCCTTCTTTGAATTCAGATTATCTGATAAACCACAAAGGCAAAAATTGATCTAGCTAAAAAACTCAAACTGCGTATGATGTTAAATCTAATTTAAACCTTATGTCTGCCCTTCAAGCATCTCTAACGCCGAGGGCGGCGCTTCATAATTCCTCATTTTGCTCAGAAGATCATTCATGTCTTCCGATACAAGTACCATCTCTTTGCACGATTCTCGTAAAAGTCCTGACTCGGACATATGTTCAAACATTTCCAAGAGCTTGTCGTAATAGCCCGACACATTGAGAATACCGATTGGCTTGGTGTGCAAGCCAAGCTGAGCCCAAGTCAGCATTTCGAATAGCTCTTCGAAGGTACCGAATCCGCCGGGCAAGGCGATCACGCCTTGACTTAGATCGTTCATCTTGAGTTTACGCTCGTGCATGGATTCCACGAAAATCAACTCGGTGAGGCCTTTGTGCTCTAATTCTTTCTTGCGCATAAAAGTCGGTAAAACACCGATCACCTCTCCCCCTTTTTCCAAAGCTCCATCTGCTACAGCTCCCATCAATCCTAGTTTTGAGCCGCCGAAAACGACTCTGATACTTTCCAAAGCAATCGTCCCTCCGGCCTTTTTTGCCGCATCGAAATAGAGATCATTAACTCCTCTGGAGGAGGCACAGAATACAGCGATACTTTTCATTGGTAATGTCATTAATGAATCTGAGTGAACCTCTTTTTCACTCCTTCGGGAACGAGTGAAATGAGGGTGTGAATTGCCAACAAAAATAGTGGAACTAAATAAGGCAACATATACCGCTCTTCAATTCCTCTTTGGATAAATAGGAGATAAAGAAGAAACAGAGTTGCGGGCAGCCAAATGGAAATTGACCATGGACTCTTTTTCCTGAAAAGGAAAACCAGTGCAAACAGGTAGATGAATAAATGAACCAGGAGCGAAAGCCATCTAAGCGCTTCTATTAAGAAATTTCCGCGAAGGGGCTTTTGAATAAGATAGAGAGACAAATTACTATGAAGAATTAGCTCTTCTGCCACTCTAGCAGGGCCCACCAGCCAGGCTTGAGCAAAATTGTGTGATACGTAGTCCTTTCTCATTGTTTCAAATCTCTTTGACTGTAAACCTCCGTCAGTTCCTCCCGACTGATCGTTTGAAGCACAGAGTCATGAAGTTTCTCAATAGTAGCGTTTATGGCTTGTGTTTCCGAGATTGACCCCTCAGCTGCTTGCCACAAGAGGCCCATTGATTGGTGAAACTCAACTCCCGTTTGCCCCATCATTTTGTGAAAGCCCCAAGCGGCACCGTGAAGCGGCCTGTACAGATCTGCAGCATCAGCTTGATAAATGGGATGAAGATCGAACCTTCCGGTAAATCGGTGCACGCGAACTTGCCAGAGCAGAGTGGGCAACAGTGTCATGAGAAGAATGGGCACCAATCTTCTTATGAGCACCCGAATGAAAGGAAGGTAAGAGAGAACCAGAAGAATTAACGC
>CAZKXG010000005.1:26706-36167 GCA_964556465.1 uncultured Cryomorphaceae bacterium
CAATGGCAGAGATCCATAAAAGGTTGCGGTTCTTTTCGATGCCGAGAAAAAGAAAAGTGTAGAAAAAGATCACCAGCGATGGAGTCAACGCCTCAGTAAGCGTATAGCTCAAAAAGCCATAAAACATGGGCATGAGCGAAATAAAGACGGCCAACCACCAAGACACTTTTTCAGTCATCCCTAGACTTCGGGCGAGAAATGGAATAGCACCCACGGCCAGACTCCATAAGATCAACTGAAACAGCACCATCGCCCAAAGGCCGTTCGTCTCTCCGAAAATGTAGGCGAAAACACCATAGGTCATTCCGTAGCCGGGAGAGCGCAACACGTAAGCTCCGACGCCCGCACTCGACCCTTTCCAAACTCCCGTTTCAAGAAAATTGAGAACAGGCCTGATGTACGAGGCATCATCAGCCGTTCTGACACTGACACCATCTCTGAGTGCAGTAGGATTCTCTGAAACCAGAAATTGCCGATTTGTGAAATGCACGATAAAGGCGCAAGTAAAAGCCAAGAAGGCCAATCCGAAAATCTTCGGAACCCCTGAAAAGTTCGTACTTTTCTCCACTTTTTGGCTCGTCATTTGCCAATCGATTATCAAGTAAAGCTAAATGAAAGAATTCTTTAAGAAATCCATACGAATTACCGCCAAGGTATTTAAATGGATTCTTATTGTATTCATCTTTTTGTTCGTACTGATTTTTGTGATCTGGAAAGTTCCTGCTGTACATAAATATGCGGTGGGAAAAGGAACTTCCTACTTCAATGAAAAAACGGGGGGTGACCTGAGTATCGGAGAGGTCGATTTAAAGCTTCCATTTTTTATAGGCCTTGAAGATATTAGCTTGCTAACTCCCGATGGCACCAAGCTAGCTTCAATAAACGATCTGGAAATTTATCCGGGATGGCGTATGCTTTTCGCGCAAACTATCCGAGTTGATGAGATCAATCTCAGCGGAGTCGAAGGGAAAATATTTGTCAATAAAAGCGGGGAATTCAATTTTGACTTTATCGTCGAAGGATTCAGCGATACCACTATTACTGTCAGCGAACCGAAGGATACCACCGCAAGCGCTTGGGGTTTTTCACTTGGCGATTTGAACATCTCCGAACTTGGATTTATTTACGCTGACCGAATCTCGGGTGATTCCATCGATGTCCAACTCGGAAACTTTGAGTTGGATATGGATGAATTGGATCTGGAAAACCAAGTCTACCTGGCAGAAAATATCCTAATGGAGAATAGCGCAGTGTACGCTCAGATCTCCGCATCTGAAGAAAGTCCCGACTCCGCCTCTTCGACTCTGCTGCCAAAGCTGGGACTGGATGAATTGGAAATTTCGAACGCCATCGTTCAACTGAAATTAGGCGAAGACCCCTCCTATAAATTCGATTTGGGTGAACTTTTCTTGGAAACAGATGAAATAGACCTCAATCAAAACAGGTATCTGGTCGAAGAATTTACCCTCGCAAATAGCCGCTTTTACATTCCCCTTCCGCCTGCAGATTCTACTCAATCTTCACTTGAGCCAATTCCCGAACAAGCCGCAGGAAAGACAGCTAGCCTTTTTCCCGACTTAACAGCTTTAATTGAAGAACTTGAGCTCGATAATATTACGGTAAAGGCATTCACGGGTGCGGACACTTTACACTCGGTTTCGGCTTTGGCAATTACTGCTGAAGATATTGAGGTAGGATCTGACGGGTATTCGGTCAACCTTGAAAAATTGGCCGGCAGCTACAATGCCTTCAAAGATCTCAAGGAGTTTCGGGGTGAATTTGCTTTCACCAAGTCAACGGCCAAAGCGAGAGAAACGACTTTGCTTTACGGGCAATCCAGCTTGAACATGAACGCTACGATTGACTATGAAAATGTTGATGCGTTTTTAAATCACTTCAAAATCGACCTTCTCGAACTTGAACTCAATGAAACACGGATCGCTGCGAAAGACATTGAGAAAATTTATGCGACGTTGGAAATGGACAGTCTTCCAATTCCAACGAAAGACATTTTGATCAACTTGGAAGCCGAAGGAAATAAGCGCTCGATTGATTTGAGTAATTTCAGAGTAAAAACGGGAAGCAGCTTTGTAAGACTCATTGGGAATGCAACTTCTCAGGGAGACAGTCTTTGGCCCGGAAACTTATCGATTCAAAGTCTGGAAGTAAATCTCTTAGAAAACGATATCATCCCCTACACGACCTATTTGGGAGTTGACACGGCGCAGATTCCCCCTTCGTTCAACTTGCTGCTCGACGGAAAATACAACTCCAAAAAGGCCACGGCAGAGGGTCTTTTGAAAACCCCTTATGGAAATGTGGAAATTGATTTAGCAGGCGACGGTTGGTCTGGCAGCAAACAGGGTATTGCCGTGACCTTGCACTCTGATCAGCTACGAATTGGAGAATATTTGCAGCTATCTGATGAGCTAGACGCAGACTTTTCAGTATCGATAGAATCAGAAAACTTGAATGACACGATCTTGCATCTCTGCGCGGATCTTTTAATTGATACGCTTAATTACAGTGGAAAAGAGTTCACTCAAATCAATCTGGATGCCGATGTTTTAGGTAATGAGATACAGTACTCATTGGCTATAGAAGACACCTTTGCCAGAGCCTGGCTAGGAGGAACACTGGATTTAAATTCGGGAATCGATGCTCTGGTGTCGGGAACCATTAGCGGAATAGACCTGCAAGGACTCGGGTATGCTGAGAAAGACATCAGGGGAAAAGTAGAACTCAAGGCCTCATTCATACAGGATAGCCTTTCGACGATGGCAAATATCCTCATTGATGAGATTCTTTTTGTGAAAGAAGGCGATCGCTTTCCGCTCGAGCCTATAGGAGCCACATTTTACACAAGTACAGACTCTACGTATGCCAATATTGAAGGAGGTTTTGTACAATTGTCCACGGTATCAAATCGTAGTATTGACTCACTCACTTCAGTAATTGCTGAAGGATTAGCACGAGGAGAGAATGAAACCGTGACTGACAGCACAGCCTTTTGGAATGCGACATTCAGCACCTCCGACTTAAAGGAAATTGGAGAATTATTTCTTCCAAAACTTGGAGAATTCAAGCCCTCCTCGGCCAGAATTAACTTTACTGCACAAGACAATCAACTCTTGGCCGAGGCGGTTTTTCCAGGCATCGAGTATGGTGCGTTTGATCTCGATAGCCTTCTCATCACTACCACCGATGCAGGAGATGTGACAGAGAGAAAGCTTTCTATTCAAAGAATGGCTTTCGATACTTTGGGTCTTGATGATTTAAAATTTGAGTTGGATCGAACTGATAATGGAGCCAAGGTGCTACTTACAATAAATCCCGACACTTCTGATAACTTTTACCGGATTGGGGCAAATTTAGTAGCAGACTCTATTGCCCTTAAAAACGGGTTTACCTTTCAGTTTGCTGACACCATGGTTCTAAATGGGAAACAATGGTATTACGAAGATTCCTGTGCTATAAATTCTGCTGTGGATGGAATCACCTTTCGAGAGTTCAGACTATATCGCGATGAAAGGGAGATTCAACTCGAAAAGGATCAAAGTGATTCGCCGCTGAATATTATTGCAAAAAACTTCCCTATGCACGCTCTTACAGGGATGCTCAATACAGAGGAAAAGATTTTTAATGGAATCATTAATGGTCAAGTTTCATTAAATAATGATGGCAGTTTTGAAGGTGAAGGAAATATCACAACCTTCCAAATATCAGGGGCAGATTTCGGCACACTGAGCTGGAAAGCTTCGAATGAAAACAACAATTTCAAAACGTTTATCAATTCTAAGGGAGATCACATCGATCTGGTTCTGGACGGAAACATACTGCCACAAAATGACTCTCTTTCAGTTTTGGATCTCGATATTAAACTTAACCAATTTGATCTACAACTGCTTGAAGTGCTTGTAGCAAATAATATCGAAGAATCTTCAGGAAAACTCTCCGGAGATATAGCCATTGATGGTACCACAGCCTCACCTCAATTGAGCGGATTCTTAAGATTTAAAAACGCACTCATTCGCCCTACAGATCTCAACTCAGGTTATACAATTAAGGATGAGCAGTTCGAAATAACACCTACAGAATTAAAATTCAGAGACTTTACCATCACCGATAAGGATGGTAGTAACCTGTCAATCGATGGAACGGTGGAACACAAGACATTCACCGATCCCCAATTGAATTTAAGGATTGAGAGTCGAGACTTCACTTTAGTAGATATCGCTGAAACGGCAATCAGTCCTATCCACGGAAAGCTGGTTGCCGATTTAAACTTGGGTGTAACAGGCTCGCCAACCGCGCCTATTGTCAATGCCAAAGTAAAAATCAATGAGCCAACATACTTCAGCTACATCGTAACAAGTTCGGCAGAGGTCGAAGCCTTTGACGAATCGCTCTTAATATGGACCAGTTTCGATGAGAGCTCAGACAATGAAATTATAACCAGAAGAAAGGATGAGCAGGCATTGGAAGGGAATATTTTTGCGAGTAATCCCAAAATTAAAGGGGAGTTAACCATTGATAAATCAGCTGTTTTTCAAGTAGTAGTAGATTCTTCTGCAGGTGATTACTTACAAATTCAAGGAAGTGGAAAACTAGGAATTGACTATGATCGAACAGGTGCTCTACGGTTCAATGGTGTTTATGAAGTCACGAAAGGCTTCTATCAAATGACGTTCTACGACATTCAAAAGAAAAAATTTGACTTTATGCCGGGAAGTAAATTGGTTTGGAATGGAGAACCAACCAATGCCAATATTGACATCACCGCTTCATACAAGACTCGCGCGGGTATTTCAAACCTGATGTTGATCGACGGATCTGCCTCATATGATGAAGCCTTCCAGCAACAATTGCCTTTTGAGGTATTGCTCAATGTGGATGGAAAACTATTGGAGCCGAAGATTACGTTTGACATCATTTTAGCAGAAGAGGCGCAAGGTGCTCTGAGTGGCTCAGTGGAGGGTAAACTGAATGACCTGAGAAGTAACGAAAGTCGGCTAAACAAACAGGTGTTTGCCCTACTCATTCTTGGTACGTTTCTCCCCCAAGATGGAGGTTCTGACTCAAATGTATTGGTAAACCAAGCCAGGAACAGCGCCAGTCAGATTCTGACGAATCAATTAAATAGTCTCTCGGATAAGTACGTGAAAGGTGTCGATATAAACTTTGACATGTACTCCTACGGTGGATCTACAGGACAGGGAAACACTGATTTGAGCGTTAACCTGGCTAAATCATTTGCCGATGATCGAATAATAGTAAAAGTGGGAAGCACCGTGGCTATTGAAGATGGCAATTCGGGGTCTGCCCAATCCTCTCAACAGCAGTTCATGACCAATATTGAGGTGGAATACAAACTGACGCCAGATGGTCGTTACCGCTTGCTTGTTTTTAGCAAAACCGATTTGGAGGACATCGTAATCGGAAGGATTACCCGTTCGGGAGGAGGCTTCGTATTTCAAAAGGATTTTGATCGATTCAGGTATATTTTCAGCAAACCCGATGAAGATTCGAAGGATACGAATGAGCAAAAAGAGATAGAGGAATAGTGTTGAAGGCTTTTAGAAATATGGTCTTTTTGATATTGTTGGCATCCTGCTCGGCCAATAAGTACTTGAAACCAGGTGAAAAATTCTTTGAAGGATTTGAAGTAGAATATACCGACGGAGACACTGAAGTTACCAAAGATGTAAAAAACTCAATCTTATCAGGTATAGAGCCAAAAGCCACCAGAAGGTTTTTCTTGAGTCGCCCCGGAACTTGGATTTATTATCAAGTAGACTCCGTACCCGGCGATAAAGGGCTTAAATATTTTATCAAATATCGACTTGGAAACAAGCCCTCCCTGTTACAAGATGTAAACATTGATGAAAATCGAGAGGTCATAGAATCACGTATGAAAGCTGAAGGTTTCTTTGACGCTCGAGTTGAAGAACGAATAGACTCAACTAAGCGCAGGGCCACCGTCGTATATCGAGTTGAACCAAAAGAGCCCTATTATTTTGATACACTACAAATATCTTCAAAGCCACATCCATGGAGTGGCGAACTCCGCAGAGTATACCAAGAGCGGCCTATCATTAATGAAGGGGAACTGTTTAGGAAAAGCAGTATTGTAAAGCAGCGCGAAGTCATTTCAGAAAAGCTAAAAGAAGAAGGCTACTTCTACTTTTCCCCTTCGCTTCTATACTACCTTGCCGATAGCAGTTATGGAAACAGAAGAGTAAGGCTTAGTTTGGACTTAAAAGACAATACGCCAAACGCCTCCATTGAAAAATTCAGAATCGACTCTATTACGATCAATTTAGCAGCAAATTCTGAAAACACAGAGAGCATTGGGGATAGTCTCAGGGCAATCGTTGATAAGGACAAACTTTTTATCAAACCCGAAAAGCTAAGGCCATTCATTATAATGAAGCCTGGCGAAATTTACAACAAGAGGTATGAAGCCCTCACTATGGAACACCTCAACAAGCTGGATATTTTCAATTACGTAAGTCTTAGCTTTAACACCGATACGATAGACGGAAAAAACTTACTTAGGGCTAATATTATCACTTCACCCAGGCCTAAACATTCCCTCCGTTCGCAAGTGGTACTTACCACTACATCTACCAATTTTACAGGACCGGGCTTGCAATTGCGCTACACCAATAGAAACTTATTCAAAGGTGCCGAACAACTGAGATTGAGTGCAACGGGACGCTATGAGCAACAGCTCACAGGGTCTAGAAAAGGATTGACCTCTTATGAAATTGACCTTTCGGCTGATTTACTCATACCTCGTGTTTCCGGACCGATCAAATCAAAAAAGCTAACAGGGAATGTGCCGAAGACCAAGTATAGTTTGTCCTATCGCTTGTTCAACCAACCTGATTACTACGCTCAGAGCAGCCTAGGTGCAAGTTATGGCTATGAGTGGTTGACGAATAAAACCACTTTTCACGATTTCAAATTGATCCGTTTGGATTACGTCCGATTGCTTCAGTCCTCTCAACGCCTAGAAGATTTGTTTGAACAAGGTGTTCTGGATCGAGAAAGTTTTAATGATCAGTTGATTTTCGGCCCTAGCTATAGCGTGACCTACAGCCCCGAGAGAAAGGAAGGTTTCGCGAGCTACTTTATCGGCTCAAGTTTGGAGGTTTCCGGAAACTTGCTCGATGGAATTTACTCTTTATCCAATTCAGAAGTCAATGAAGACGGTCAATATGAAGTTGTTGGTGTTCCTTTTGCTCAATATGTCCGAACACAACTCGATGCCCGCCTTTACTTGGATGTAGCAGAATATACCCAACTGGTACTCCGTCAAAACATAGGCGTTGGTGTACCTTACAGGAATTCCAACAGTTTGCCATTTGCCAAGCAATTCTTTGTTGGGGGCGCCTCATCACTACGAGGATTTCAACCAAGAGAAGTGGGCCCCGGAATTTATAAGAATACCGAAAATACCGACGATAGCTTCTTTGACCAAACGGGAGACATTATGTTGGAATGGAACGCTGAATCTCGTTTTGACTTGGGCGGTTATCTCAAGGGGGCTCTGTTCATAGACGCGGGAAATGTGTGGCTAATCAATGAAGCTTCCAATAGACCCGGAGGTAGGTTTGATTGGAACAGTTTCATGAATCAATTGGCAGTGTCTGGGGGCGCAGGCTTGAGAATTGACGCCGACTTCATCATCGTTCGTTTTGATTTTGCCCTTCCTTTTCGAGACCCATCGTTTGAAGAAGGCGAAAGGTGGCTATTTGACAGAATCAAATGGAACAACTCTTGGGTAGGTGATAACCTTATTCTGAATTTCGCTATTGGTTATCCGTTCTAAATAAAAAGGCGACCTATGGCCGCCTTTCCCTTTTTGAAGCTATTTGCAATTCTAATAGTTCATTATCTTATCAACGATTCCGTACTCCAGACTTTCATTCGCATCCATCCAATAGTCGCGATTGAAGTCTTTCATGATTTTCTCTACGGTTTGTCCACAATTCTCAGCTAAGATCTCAGCACCAATCTGTTTGGTTTTGAGAATCTCATTTGCCTGAATTTCAATATCAGTAGATTGACCTCTTGCCCCACCACTAGGCTGGTGAATCATCACCTTAGCCATCGGGTAAATGAATCTTTTTCCCTTTTCACCAGCTGAAAGTAAAATACTTCCCATCGAAGCAGCCAATCCCATACACACTGTACTCACGGGACTCTTGAGGGTTTTCATGGTATCATAAATGGCAAAACCCGAAGTGACATATCCACCGGGACTATTGATGATCAAGGTGATGTCTTTACCCGGATTCTTGGCGTCCAAGTAGAGCAAACGGTCGATGACGTGCTTCGCAGAATCATCATCTACTCCACCCCAAAGAAATACTTTGCGGTCTTTGACATATTGATCTTCAATTAATTTAGAAAGACCCGGATCTTTCTTTTTATCTTCTTTTTCCTTTTCGCTCATGTTAAACGTTGGTTTCTTCTTTTTTCTAAAAACTCTTGCAAGATAATGGTTGCTGCAATCTTATCGATATTTTCCTTCTTTCGTCTGTCTTTTTTTTTGCTCCCTCCAGCTATCATCGACTCCAATGCTATTTTTGAAGTGAACGCCTCATTTAATCGGTGAACCTTCACCTTAGGGTAGCGTTGCGTAAATGTGTGTAAGAACTTCAGGATTTCATCTTCTAAGTCGTTCAGCTCTCCTGTCGTTTTAAAAGGCTGTCCTACTACAACTTCATCGACTTGACGAAGTTTGAAGTATTTATCTAAAAAAGGAAACAATTGTCGGCGCTCAATGGTTTCCAATGCACTGGCAATTATTTGCATGTCATCGGTTTCGGCTATGCCGCAGCGCTTAGTTCCGTAATCGATAGAAAGTATTCTTGGCACTGTACAAAAGTAATAGGATTGAAAGACCTAAATTCACGCATTCTAAAATAAAACATCGATGAAAAAAATCTACATGGTATTGGCGATGATCGCCACTTTGAGCAGCTTCAATTCTGTTAAGGCACAAGAACTCGTTTCAACTGAACTGGTATTCAATTACAATACAGCATTAATCGATTTTCTCGGTTTCCCCCTTCCTGTTGAATATGCCGTAGATTTCTACCGAATAACATATACCACAACTGATACCAACGGCGAACCTACCGTAGCTTCAGGAGCATTCACTTTACCGGTGTCTGGTTCTTGCAATTCTTTCCCGATGGTGGCCTATTGTCATGGAACCGTGCTCAAACGCTATGACGTTCCGTCTGAGCGCAACTTCGAGAGTCTAGTTGTTACCGTGCTTTCATCAGCAGGATATATTGGAATTGCTCCTGATTATTTGGGATTAGGCGTTGATGAGGGTGTTCACCCTTACGTTCATGCAGAGTCCCAAGCAACGGCTACCATTGACTTGATCAGCGCCGTAAGAGAATTCTTAGAAACATCAGATATGCAAGACAATGGAGAAG
>CAZKXG010000005.1:36177-38306 GCA_964556465.1 uncultured Cryomorphaceae bacterium
GGGATATTCGCAAGGAGGGCATGCGGCTATGGCAGCGCTTAAATACGCCCAAGACAATGATTTGGTAGATGAACTGGGTATAGTGGCCGGTGCACCTTTAAGCGGTCCTTACAACATGTCGGGATCCCAAGCAGATATAATTCTGAGTGGAGAGCCGTATTCTAATCCGGGCTACATCATCTACCTTTTGATTGGTTACAACAGCGTATATGGCAACTTATACACTGAGTTGAGTGACATCATTCAAGAGCCTTACGCAGACCTCGTGGCTCCATACTTTGATGGAGAACAAGACGAATTTGAAATGACGGTAGTCAATGCTCTACTTCCGGGAAATATAGACGAACTGCTAAGAGATTCAGTACTGACTAATTTTGAGACCAACCCTAATCACCCTCTCAGAGTGGCGCTGGAAGACAACGACCTTTTCGATTGGACTCCGGTGATGCCTTTGCGTATGTTTTATTGCGATGGGGACGAGCAAGTAGTTTTTACCAATAGTACCACCACCGATCAAATAATGAACGATAATGGTGCGGAAGATGTAACATCGGAAAATGTCCTGCCCGGTGCCAACCACGGCGGCTGTGTCGAACCGGCTCTTTTCGCAACGTATGAATTTTTTAATACTTTGGCTTCTGAGTGTACATCAACTTTATCAATATCCGATATAGCTGAGGAGTCGATTGCCATTTGGCCTAATCCGGCGCGAGATGTAGTGCAAATAAACTTTGCCCTTGGCGAAGGACAAATGGCACTATATGATGTGAATGGTCGATTGATAAAAGAGCAGATTGTCAATGCCAAACTCTCCACTTTGGACGTGAGCGATTTACCAAACGGCAATTACATACTGACCATTACTCAAAATGGCGCTCAATATGGAACTTTGCTCGTTGTAAAAAAATAACATCGAGTACACAGGCTCAGCGATATCAAAATCTCGTGAAGCTTTCAGGATATCTTATCTTTGTCCTCCCTCAAAAAAGCACCATGGATTTAGAGTCTCTTATTGAAGAAGCCTGGAACGATCGAAAACTGATAAATACCCCTTCTCATCGTCAAGCGATTGAAGAAGTCATTGAAAAAATTGACCTGGGAGAGCTCCGCTGCGCAGCTCCTTCACCCGGAGGTTGGATTGTGAACGAGTGGGTCAAGAAAGCAGTGGTTCTCTATTTTCCCATGCGAGAAATGCATACCATCGAAGTAGGTCCTTTTGAGTTTCACGATAAGATGCGGCTCAAGACGAATTACAAGGAAAAAGGTGTTCGAGTTGTTCCGCATGCGATTGCGCGATATGGAGCTTTCTTAGCTCGTGGCGTCGTGATGATGCCTTCTTATGTGAACATAGGTGCCTACGTAGACGAAAATACCATGGTAGACACTTGGGCCACCGTGGGAAGTTGTGCACAGATAGGCAAGAATGTCCACTTGAGTGGAGGTGTCGGAATTGGTGGTGTACTGGAGCCACTTCAGGCTTCGCCCGTAATAATTGAAGATGGTGCGTTTATTGGGTCTCGCAGCATAGTTGTAGAAGGAGTACGAGTGGGAAAAGGAGCTGTGCTCGGGGCAAACGTTGTATTGACAAAAAGCACGCACATCATCGATGTAACAGGAAATGAAGCTGTCACTTTTAAGGGTGAAGTTCCCGAAAGATCAGTCGTCATACCCGGAAGCTACACAAAGCGCTTTGCTGCAGGAGATTATCAAGTGCCTTGTGCTCTGATCATTGGTCAGAGAAATGCAGGAACCGATTTGAAAACTTCGCTAAACGAAGCTCTTCGCGAGTATCAAGTGGCCGTCTAGCTTTTATATGAAGAGAATTCTCATCATACAAACAGCCTTTATTGGCGACGTAATCTTGGCTACTCCGCTTATTGAGAAGCTTAAAAACTTTTATCCTAAAGCTGAGATAGATTTTCTATTGAGAAAGGGAAATGAAGGGCTGCTGAAGGACCATCCCAAAATAAGCCAGGTTTTGATTTGGGATAAGAAGAAACACAAGTACAATAGTCTGGCAAAACTCGGACGTGAAGTTCGACGAAATAAGTATGATCTATTGATCAACCTTCAGCGCTTTGCCTCCAGCGGCCTGATAACAGCGCTTTCAGGGGCGCCATTAAAAATGG
>CAZKXG010000005.1:38316-41728 GCA_964556465.1 uncultured Cryomorphaceae bacterium
AGGCCTACTTACGACATCATCAAACGCAAAAGTTAAAATAGGATTTGCCAAAAATCCATTCTCATTCGCTTACACACATAAATTTCCTCATGTCATCGATCAGGAAATGCACGAGGTGCAAAGAAACTTGAGTTTGATAGAGGAATTGACCGACAGCACTTTCCAACCACCTGTCCTCTACCCATCTCAGTCCGATTTTAACAAAGTCTCCGCTCTGAAGCAAAACGGTGCCTACTACTGCGTAGCTCCCGCATCGGTTTGGTTCACCAAACAGTTTCCGGCAGAGAAGTGGGTTGAAATGATTGATCGAATTAATCACGACACCCCTGTCTACCTTCTTGGGGCTCCCGGTGATTTAGATATCTGTGCTGAGATTCAGCAAAAGTCCGTTCACGGCAATATTCGTATTCTGGCAGGTGAACTCAACTTCCTGCAATCGGCAGCATTGATGAAAGATGCGAGAATGAACTTCGTCAACGATTCTGCTCCTCTACATATCGCCTCGGCTGTGAATGCTCCTGTCACTGCTGTTTTCTGCAGTACCATTCCACAATTTGGCTTTGGACCAATCGGAGATAAAGCATTCGTTGTTGAGACAAAAGAAAGCTTGGATTGCAGACCATGTGGCCTGCACGGAAAGAAAGCCTGTCCGAAAGGACACTTTAAATGTGCCTACACCATTGATACTTCTGAAATCTTGAACATTGGAAAGAATAAATCAAGATAATGGCCATCTAAAATTAGTGGAAGGAAACCTTCTCGTCGCTCCGACATCGGCCGGATGGAGCCTGTTATGTCATGCCCGAAACACAGATGCTTTAAACACGTTGCGCAGTTTAAAAAACCGCGGAAGCGATAAAGGTTTTACCATTTTAGTGGAGAGTGATGCCCGGTTAAATCGACTGGTTACAGATGTTCCATCGATTGCTTGGGATATAATAGACACAAGTGATGGTGACTTGGTTTTGATACTACCCGGTGGAAGAAATGTGGATAGACAAGCTTTGGCAGCCGATGGCAGTATTGCCATTAGAATGGTAAAAGATCCGGCAGAACGAAAGCTGGTTCAAATGGTGAACGGTCCTGTGGCCTGCTCCGCATTGCTCGATGCATCGGGCATTCCAGTCGATCAACCTGAGGATGCAGAAAATTCGCTCTTGGAAGAGGTAGATTATCTTCTAAATTTGCCAACCCTTTCAAAAACTAAGGACAAAAAGCAGATTCCCATCGTTAAGCTCAGCTTGGACGGGGAAGTGAAAATTATTCGACCCTGACCAAAAATGGATTTTAACGACCATAGAGTTATCTTGGATATGCCGATATTCAAGACGCTGTCGGAAGTTGCTGATGAAACAGGAACTGAAGCATATGTCATTGGTGGTTTTGTTCGAGACCTCCTTTTGGGTCGGGAAGTCAAAGACTTGGATGTGGTAACCGTGGGCAACGGCATTGAGTTTGCTCAAAGCGTGAGCAAAAAACTAGACAACCAACCCGTCAAGGTGTTCAAAAACTTTGGGACGGCAATGCTCAAATTCGGAGAGTGGGACCTGGAGTTTGTAGGAGCTAGAAAAGAAAGCTACGCAAGAGATTCGCGGAAACCTGAAGTTGAGCCCGGGACATTACGAGACGATCAGCTGCGTAGGGATTTTTCCATCAACGCCTTGGCCATTAGCCTGAATAAACGCGATCGCGGTGACTTGTCTGATCCTTTCAATGGAGTTGAAGACCTGAAATCAGGCATTATCCGCACTCCTACTGATCCTCACACCACATTCAGTGATGACCCCTTACGAATGATGAGGGCCATTCGATTTGCGACGCAACTCGGATTTACGATTGAAAAAGATTCTCTTGCTGCCATCGGTGAAATGAAGCAGCGCATTGAAATCGTCTCCGCTGAGAGGATTAGTGTAGAATTGAATAAGATTATCATGGCAAAGAAGCCATCCATTGGTTTTAAGCTGCTATTCAAAACGGGACTATTGAATGAGTTCTTTCCTGAATTAGTAAGTCTTCAAGGGGTTGAAGAGCAAGACGGAATTCGTCACAAAGACAACTTTTACCACACGCTTGAAGTACTAGATAACGTAGCTGCTGAATCGGATAATCTCTGGCTTAGATGGAGTGCCATCCTTCACGATATTGCCAAGCCACCTACTAAGCGTTTTCAACGCGGCATAGGATGGACTTTTCATGGGCATGAGGACAAAGGTGCTCGAATGGCTCCAAAAATTTTTAAACGACTGAAACTTCCATTGGATCATCAATTGAAATATGTTCAGAAGATGGTCGCACTGCACCTACGCCCCATTGCACTTACCAAAGAGGAAGCAACGGACTCGGCTATTCGCAGATTACTCTTTGATGCAGGAGATGATATAGATGACTTGATGATCCTCTGTAAGTCTGACATCACTTCTAAAAATGAAAAGAAAGTGAGAAAATACCTCACCAATTACGAACGGGTAAAAGAGCGTTTGATAGAGGTGGAAGAAAAGGATAAGGTGCGCAATTGGCAGCCGCCTATCTCAGGAGATGAAATTATGAGCTTTTTTGGCATTAAGCCATCGAGAGAAGTGGGAATAATAAAGAATAGCATCAAGGAGGCCATTCTGGAAGGTGAAATTTCCAACGACCCCGAAGAGGCCAGGCAATTCATGTTGAGTGAAGGCCGAAAACTGGGGCTCGCGCCAAAAGATTAAACTTCACTTACTTCCACACCCCGCCAAAAGGCGATGTGATCTTTAATCGCTTTAGCAGCGTCTTTTGGCTCCGGATAATACCACGCTGCGTCTGCTCCTTCTTTTCCACCTACAGCTACTGAATAGTATGAGGCAGTTCCTTTCCAAGGGCAGTTCGTCTGAGTGTTTGAGTTCTTGAGAAACTCATCCTTCACATCTGAAATCGGGAAATAATGGTTTCCTTCCAGTTGCTTGGTGTTATCACTTTCGGCAATCACTTTTCCGTTAAATGTGGCTTGAACTTTCATGGTTTTTTTACTAGAGTATCTACAAAGTAATGCTTACAATCGTAGAAATGTTCAACAACATCGAATCCGGCTTTCTCAAAATAAGCCTCTATATCCTCCACCTTAAACTTACGACTGATCTCAGTATGAATAACTTCTCCCGCTTCAAACTTGAAGGCTTGATCTAGCTTCTTAAGATTAACCATTTGTTGTTTCAGGCTGACCAGATAACTTTTTGCCAACCCCGTCTCAGGATCATAATAGGGATAGTGTTCAAATGCTTCGATGTTAAAATCTGCACCCAATTCACGGTTAATTCTTCTCAGAACATTGAGATTAAAAGCTTTGGTAATGCCCGTGGGGTCATTGTAAGCACGAAGAATGGTCTGTGGGTTCTTCATTAGGTCATAACCAAGTAGTACCTCATCACCTGAATTTAGCTTA
>CAZKXG010000005.1:41738-45233 GCA_964556465.1 uncultured Cryomorphaceae bacterium
GAGGAAACTCTTCTGAAAGATCCTTCTGTAGGTTTTCTAAAACATCTTTTGAAATATCGATCGGTACGTAGCGAAAATCTGCTCCGTTTTCTAAAAGACGCTTTAGCAGAATCCTGGTTTTCGTGCCATCTCCTGCTCCAAACTCAAGCAAATCAAACGACTTTGAATCTTTAGAGAATGCCTTCAAAATATCGGCACCACGAGTCGAGAAAATCTCATATTCGCAATCAGTTAAGTAGTACTCGGGCATCTTCATAATCTTCTGAAAGAGCCGATCTCCTTCGGCATCATAGAAGTACTTTGAAAGTAAATACTTAACCTCGGACGATAGACCTGCGGCCACATCTTCTGCTAATCCCATATTATTTTGCTAAACGAATACCGGCGAATTGCCATTGTAAGTGAGGGTGAAAGAAATTTCGGTACGTTTTTCGACTATGCCCAGGAGTGGTAGCTCCGGAGGCACCACGCAGCACCATTTGGTTAATCATGCCCGATGCCACACTCAACCTGACGGTCAGCGATGGCTTCTTCTCCTATCCCGACCTGCCGAAAGATGTTTCCGACGTGCAGATCGACCTCAAGGTGAACTACAGCGGCGCATTGCAGATCCGGCTGACCCTTTGGTGGAGGTGGTGGCAGCCGGGGGCTTTGGCAAATCGCGGATAAGGTAGATAGGCACTATTGGTCCATTCCCAACATTTTCCCCAGTTGAACTTTTCGGATGCTACCTCCCACTCGAACTCCGTGGGAAGTCTAAGCCCTTTCCATTGAGCAAAGGCTGCAGCCTCGTAATAACTCACATGAACCAGAATTTCGCTCTTGTGGATCTTCCGAAGGCCCGACATCGTGTAGCGCTGCCATTCACCGTCAATTTTGTGGACGAATAGCGGTGCGACTATTTTATTCTGGTTAATGAATTCCCATGCATCGGAATGCCAAAGATTAAAATCCTGATAACCCCCGGCTTCGATAAATTCGATGTACTCCCCGAAGGTAGCAGGCCGGTTGGCTATACTGAATTCTTCCAAAAAAACTTGATGTCTCCCTTTCTCATTATCGAAGAAAAAACCATCTCCTTCGAATCCAATGGGTTTTAGTCCGGCTTCAATCTTTATCCATTCAAAATCTTCATCGGCTATTTGCCGATCTATCATTGACTCTTTGTGGTAATGCGGGAAAAACGGTTGATGCCCTAAGATGTACTTAATATCCGTGAGCAATAATTCCTGATGCTGCATTTCATGCTGCAGGCCGAGCTCGACAACTTCACAGAGATTCTTATTGCTTCTTACCGTTCTAAGCAAATCAATGAGATTTTCATTGACATATTTCCGATACGCGTAGATTCGAGAAGTCTCTGGTCGTGTCATTGCCCCCCTGTTTGTGCGCTGCACTCGTTCACCTACATTATTGTAATAACTATTGAAATGAAATCCGAAGGTTGGATCAAACTCTTTGTAATTCGGATCAAACTCTTTCAGCGCGAATGTCTCGAAAAACCATGTAGTATGGGCCAAGTGCCACTTCGGCGGCGATACGTCAGAGACAGGTTGAACAGTGTAGTCTTCGGTTTTAAGGGGTGCGCAGATTTCTTCGGTTCTGTTTCTTAGTGCCAAAAAATGTGATGACAATGGTTCTTGAGCAGTTACTTTTTCGGCAGTCTTGATTTCGGTAATATATTCCATAGAATTTCCAGACCTAAAATTACAATTATTATTAGGGCAGGAACAGAAGAGATCTAATTTCTGATTATAACCTTTTCGGTATGAATGGTAAGCCCACCGGTAATGACAATCATGTAGATGCCATTGTTCAAATTCTTGTTCAATCTGAACGTATCTCCTCCCCGAAACTGTTGAGAGTGATGCAAACCTCCGTTGTGATCAAATACCGACAAGGTATACGTTTCATCTTTGAGAAGGCTATTGCAATACCAGGGCAAACCGATGGTGTGGGGGTTTGCGTAGAAGCACTCAATATTTTTATTGGAATAGTCTAAATTTCCAATGAAATACTCGCTCCAAAAGTGCTCGTGTTTTTCGTAAGTGCTCCAAGCATTCTGTTCGGAGTTCCATTCTTTAAAGAGCGTCAAATCCAGATTACCGTTTTCGTCATAAGTTACTTCAACACTCGCTTGGGCATCTCCGTCAGGATCAAAAGAATTATAAGAGTTGGAATTCTCAATTTGGCCGAGAGAAGTATAGGAAAGTGCCTGAAAAGATTGTTCTATCCACTGACCCAGATTTTTGTTCCAAGTACTTTGGGAAAGATTCACGAGTTGATTTTCATCATTGTACTCGTACCCACGCAAGGCAGTATTCACCCACCCCCCCAATGTATCTACCCAGACTTGGTATACCTCTGAACTCAGCTCTTTATTCTCATTGTATTCGTATAGGGTCCTTCTCTGGGGTTGCCAAGCCATTTGCTCCGCTAGCCATTCAAAACTTAATTCTTCAGTTAACTTGTTGTCATCATTATACAGGAAATCGCGTTTCGAATGCAGCATCCAATCATCGGATTCGTATAGCTCAACAATTTCTTCAGAAACCAAGCCTAAGAAATTTCTAAAGAGAAATGTTCTTTGGTCATTTTCAAAATCTTCAATGGAGGCATTCCACGTTTTAATTACACTATACTCAACGAGTCCATCGCTATTGTAATTGAGAATCCGCTTTGATGTTTTACTCCAAATACCTGATTTATTCTCAAACTCATTTTCGACCAAAAGTCGACCTTGGTTATCGTAATCAAAACCAATCTTCCGAGCCAACAAGAATTCAGCATCTGCATCTTGTTTTTCATAAAAGAAAGTAGAGTCCCTCAGAAATCTTTGATTGTAGAGTAATTCGGGATTACTGAGCCTTAACCCATCAAAACCGAAGAAGGCATTCATCGATCCTGACTTCTCGTCCATACCCGATTGCGCTTGGCCTGTAAAGACCGCAAAGAGCACGACTAGGGATAGTATGATAGGTTTTAAACGAAACATTGACTCGCAATCAGTCGCTTAAGGTACAAAACTTTCGTTTAAGGTACCCGAAAAACAATCTCGTATTTAGTCAAGGAGTTGTTTAACAGCACCTTCAGCTGAAATAACTACAGGATTTCTCAAAACATCTCCAAGCGGAAAAGTTTGCCCCTCCAATTCTATCATCAATTCTTCTAGATCATTTGCAGAATTGATCAACAGGCGCTTCAATTGAACGGCTGATAAGTCAGGATCTAAACCCCAAACAAGCGCGGCTACGCCTGATACCACCGGAGCGGCCATACTAGTGCCCGACTGTGATGCCGTTTGATTCTCGGGTGCCAAGCTATTAATCTCAACTCCCGGAGCAATAATGTCTACCGACTTTTTGCCATAATTCGAAAAATCGGCTAAGAATGAAGCGTTCGGAATAGAACTGCTCGCTGCGACAGTTAGAAAATTCTTTGCACTCTTGCTCTTACCAAGGGTACCATCAGGGTAGTTAAGAACGTCGTCATTGT
>CAZKXG010000005.1:45243-46751 GCA_964556465.1 uncultured Cryomorphaceae bacterium
AGCGTCATTACCAGAGGCATGAACCAATAAAACATCGTTTTTTGCTGCGTACTTAATCGCGTCGAAAACAAGTTCAGCTTCAGGAGAGTATGCTTTTCCGAAACTCATATTGATAATCTTCGCACCGTTATCAACCGCGTAGCGGATAGCTAAAGCAATATCCTTATCGCGCTCATCGCCTCCGGGCACAGCTCTTAGAGGCATAATGATGGCATTCGGAGCAATACCGTCAATACCCTTTCCATTTGCCCGAACAGCTGCGATTATGCCTGCTACATGTGTGCCATGCGATGGATCTTCAGCCCATACCATCTTATTTCCATAACCAATGGGAAGTTCATCTTCATTTACCAAATGCCTTGGATCAAAGTCAACGTTTAAATTATACTCCAAGAAGTTCTCAAAGTACTCTGCTCCCTCTTCCAGATATTCGCTGAGTCCTTCTCGCTCGGCCAAAAGCAGAAAACTCTTTACCTGTTCCCCGTCTTGTGACCCGGGATTCCATCCGTTCAATTCTTCTAAAGAAAAAGTATGGCCACCTACTTCTTGGAAATAGAAGGCTTGGGCTCCTTTGTATAAAGCTGCAAGTTGGGCATACTCTGAGAACTGAGTTTCTATAGCACTCAACTCTTCCTCAAACTCTTCTTTGTATTGAAGGTACCGCTCGAAATCCTTACTTTCTGATTTAGAAATGGTTGAAGCCTCTCTGTTTTCAAAATCATTGGAATACTGTCTGTAGAGCCTGGTCAATTCGAGCGTTTCGTGTTTGATATTTTCTCCGTCAGGATTACCTAGGTAATTCCAACCGTGCACATCATCTATGTACCCGTTTCCGTCATCGTCCAGACCGTTATCTGGAACCTCATCGATGTTTGTCCAGATTTTCCCTTCAAAATCTTCATGAGAAATATCCACACCATCATCTATTACTGCTACGATGATGGTGTCAAGTGATCTATCTCCAATAAGCCTTAAAGCATCATTTACCTCAGCCCCGGCGGTTTCACCTTCCACAAAGGAGAGGTTGAACCAATCTGTTTTCTGTTGAGCTTGAACAGATAAAGTGATAAAAAAAAGTATGGTAAAATGAGGGATAAACTTCATTGATTTTATTTTTTGCCAAAAAGAAACGCCAACGCTGTCAACAGGTTGGCGATTTGCTTGCAACTTTTGTTAAATATTAAAATCTTTTAGAGACTCCGAATCTCCCACCGGATAAATTATTTCCACCGCCAAATTCGAGATTAATCCCCCAATCGCTATTCCAATAGTATCGACCACCGACTTGAACACCTAAGTCAAAACCTGAATTGAAGTCATTGTCTATGCCTGCTATAAATCCGAGACTTAGTCCGGCATAAAAATCCCAATCGCGAGGAATTTCAAGAAGTGTATTAAAGTGGTAATCTCCTCTACCTGATAAGGTAAAATAATCAAAACCAAGATCCAGACCTATCATGGGTCTTAAAATCTTAGACTGCTCTATATCAAAAGCCTTTTTAGCTTCA
>CAZKXG010000006.1:0-19530 GCA_964556465.1 uncultured Cryomorphaceae bacterium
CCGTGGCAGCAACTAAAACTGCTTCAGGTCCTCCTCCGTTATCAACGAATTCATAAAGGTTTGTATTTCCACGATTCACTAAGTACAACGTACCGTCTTGAATTGCGAGATCACCACCTTCAACAGGTCCTTCGGCAAAGAAATTTATATCACCTAACCCCAAAGGATCGATGGTGTAAATTTCGTCATCATTTGCATCTCCTACATAGATCAACTGATCCATCGGGTTGTATACCACTGCAAACAGCTGGTTAATGTTTCCACCAATTGTAAGGTCGAACAGCTCGGTATCCGTGGCAGGATCATATGCCAATAATGAAGAGCCATTTGAATTTACCAGGTAGATAACATTGTTTACAGCATCGAAAGCGATATGTGCACTAAAGTCTACATCCGTCTCGTAAGTGAGCAATGCTTCTGTCGGAGTGAACTCAACACTGTAAAGTGTAGTTTGACCGCCATCTATATCGGCATAGTAAGTCGAAAATGAGTTGCAATCATCATCAAGATCACATGTTGGATCATCGCTGGGAATATTAAATATTCTTTCGCAAGTTGCCGTTCTTCCGCAGTTGTCAGTGATCGTATAAGTGTAAACGTAATCTACACCGCCACAACCATTATCAATTACTTCAGGTTCAGACACCACTGCTACATCACAGTCGATTCCGCAAGCAGTTTCATACTCAACATCGTCAACCGAAACTACGATATCGTCAACTGACTCTACTGTTTCATTCTCACCGCAAGTGATAATAGTCGGCCCTTCATTTTCAATTGTAAAGATTTGCTCAATCACTTCCTCATCACCACAATCATTCGTGATGGTGTAGATAACCACGTATTGTGCACCAGGACAATCTTCAGTACAGCACAGCTGCGTAGGAGGAGTGACCTGAATAAATACATCAGAACTACATGGAGAGAAGTACTCAATAGCCCATGGGTCAGGAACAATATCTTCATAACAAGTTACGATACCATCATCAGGAGTCTCAAAAATGTCGAGACCATCATTCACACATGTAACGATTTGTACATCTGACGATTCTCTTCCACATTGATCAGTTACTGTATAAGTCACTTCATATTGAGTCAGATTGCAAGATCCTTGTCCCTCAATAAGCGCAGGTTCGCTAACGACTACATCTGATGTCAAGTCACAAGCAACCATAACTGTTGCGTCATCTGCGTTTGCTACATAATCGTCGATACAGATCACGTCCACATCCTCTGGAGCTTCAATAGATGGCCCCTCGTTCTCGATCGTCACCAATTGCGAATCTGAAACAGATCTTCCGCATCCATCAGTCACTGTGTAAACGAATTCCCAAAGTGATCCATCACAGAAACCATCTCCTTCAAGAAGGTTAGGCCCTTCAAAAGATAAAGTACCTTCAAGATCACAAGCCGTAGTAATAACAACTCCCGCAGTATCAGCAGCAGCGTCAGCTGCACACTCGATAATCACGTCTTCTGGTGCGACAATCGTCGGCATTTCAAATGTAACAGTGATTTCCTGAGTGCAAGTAGAAGTATACCCGCAACCATCGGTAGCGGTGAATGTACGTTCTATAATCATCGGACAGCCTTCTGAAACAACTACGTCGTCATAAGTAACTTCTGCATCTGAACAATCGTCAGTAGCGGTAGCCATTCCAGTAACGTCAGGAGAAGTTCCTTCATCACACGAAACGGATATTGCTTCCGGACAGCTGATTTCAGGTGGAGTATTATCAATAATGAAAATACTAGTACTTGCTGACTCGGACTCATTATCGCAATCATCAACTGCTACAAAGATGCATGTAAGTTCTACTAAAACCGGGCACTCTTCGGGCACGGTTGCTTCAATACCTACTTCCACAACTTGAGCATCACCACAAGAGTCTTCTGCTCCTTCCGGAATCAACCCTAGTTCAACAAAGAGTGCCGCAGCTTCTGCCAAGAATTCAGCTTCATCTTCGGGACTAAGAGTCCCTTCTGCAAAAGCAATAGCATCTTCCAACGGAAGATCAGAACAAGTTACATCTGCTTCCGTTACATCAGGCATATCCAAAACGGGAGGAATGTTATCCTCTACCGTGATGATCTGAACTCCTGTTAACGTTCCGCCACATTCGGACTCAGCAAACCAAGTTCGCTCTATTACCAGCGGACAAGACTCTTCTAATATCTCATCTTCGTAATTTACTTCAAGTGCTCCTACGCATGCTTCAGAAGCCATGGCCATACCGGTATTATCAGGAAGAGTAGACTCTTCACAACTGATCGTTACATCATCAGGTATTGAAATTGAAGCTCCGTTGTTTGAAATCGTTACCTGCTGAGAAGCACTTGCCGTGCGACCGCAGTCATCGGTTACCGTGTAAACAAACTCCCAAAGTGAGCCGTCACAGAATCCGTCTCCTTCTAATAGAATCGGACCTTCTGCCGTTACTTCTCCACCAAAATCGCACGAGGTTGTAAATGAAACTCCTTCGATATCAGGAGCTGCATCAGCAGCACATTCGATGATTACGTCTTCAGGTGCCGTGATTGTTGGACCTTCGTTCGAAATCGTCACTTGTTGTGAAGCACTTGCTGTATTTCCGCAATCATCAGTTACAGTGTACACAAACTCCCAAAGTGAACCATTACAGAATCCATCTCCTTCTAATAGGATCGGACCTTCTGCGGTTACCTCTCCACCTAGTTCGCACGCAGTGGTAAAGGTCACTCCTTCAATATCAGGAGCTGCATCAGCAGCACATTCGATGGTTACATCTTCAGGTGCTATGATCGTTGGTGCATCGAAGGTGATAGTGATTACCTGCATACAAGATGAAGTAAGTCCGCACCCGTCCGTTGCCGTAAATGTTCTTTCTATAATCGTGGGACATCCGTCTGATACAACCACATCTTCATATGTAATTTCTGCTTCTGAGCAATCATCGGTAGCCATTGCCATTCCCGTTACGTCAGGAGAATCTCCATCCTCACATGAAACGGAAATATTCATCGGACAAGAAATAACCGGAGGAGTATTATCTACAATAGAAATACTCGTGCTTGCTGGCTCCGAAACATTACCACACACATCCTCTGCTACAAATACACAGGATAAAACCACTAGGGTCGGGCATGTTTGATCAGGAACGACAGCAGAAATATCAATTTCATTCCACTCTGCATCTCCACAGCTATCTTCAGCTCCTTCAGGAATCAATCCTAAGTCTACAAAAAGTGCTGATGCCTGCGCTAAGAATGCAGCCTCTTCTTCAGGACTAAGAGTCCCTTCTGCAAAACCAATCGCATCCTCCGCTGGAAGATCAGAACAAGTTACATCTGCTTCCGTTACATCAGGCATAATTAATACAGGGGCTTCATCATCTGTAACGGTGTAGTTACAAGAAAAACCGCCACCTACATTTTCACATTCATCAAGAGCCTCAAAGTCTACGGTAAAGCTTTTGCTGCACCCATCACCTTCCTCGGTGATTGACGCTACACGGATCACAATATCTTCATCTGAAGTGCAATTATCTGTTACACAACCAGACAAAGAAGCGATATCAACTCCTGCTATGCTGTATCCTTGAGTCACAGGAAATTCATCGCCTTCTTCAAAGCTGAATCCTGCTTCTGCGGGACAATCTGCACCTTCACTTGTCAATAGGTCAAAGTCAAACTGACAACCTAAATCAAACACCGGAGCTTCTTCATCTACAATGGTGATGGTTTGAACTCCACTTACCATTACTTGACATCCGTTCATTGCTGACCAAGTTCGCTCAATCACTTGAGGGCATGACTCAGACACAACGGCATCTTCAAAGAACACTTCCAAGTCTCCTTCACAAGGGTCAGATGCTGTTGCTGTTCCTGTTTCTGATGGATCAGTTGAATCACCACATTCGAGATCAGCATCCTCAGGCAATACAATAGATGGGCCTTCATTCGAAATGGTTATAAACTGATCGTCAGTAGCTGTGCGGCCACAATCATCTGTTACCGTATAAATGTACTTCCAAACCGAACCAACACAAGTTCCGTTTCCTTCAACGAGAATAATTTCTGATGCCGTAACAACTCCGCCAAGCTCACATGATGTAGTAAAAGAAACTCCATCAATATCTTCAGCAGCATCGGATGCGCATTCGATGCTTACATCTTCGGGTGCTGTGATAGTTGGACCTGCATTCTCAAGAGTATAAGTTCTTGTACAAGATGCAGTGCGATCACAATCATCAGTAACCATATATGAAACCTCATATACAGCACCTGAACAGCCTGCGTCTCCGCTCACCAGCATTGGAATTCCAACCATTACCGTGGTCTCAACTCCTTCTATGGCTCCAATTACTTCTACATCATCTTCAGATGGGTTAATATCTGAAGCACATTCCACTACCTCAGACTCATCACAAACTATCTCTAAGTCCGCAGGAGGTATTGTAAATACTTGTTGGCATTCATCAGTTCTTCCACAACCATCAGTGACGGTGTAAGTGTAGATGTACATGTCACCCATGCAAGGATCATTATCCTCAGTGTATTCAACATCCACGGTAATTTCAGAGCAAAGAGGGTCATCAGGACATGAGAATGTAAACTCAACTGCGTCTACATCAGAAACCGCTTGATCAGGGGTTTCAATTATACCCCCTTCTGGACAAGACGTAATCTCAGGACCAGGGTTATCGATAGTAAAGATTTGATCACAAGTGACATTGTTACCACATTGATCCCATACGTCATAAGTTACTACGTATTCCGTTCCGGGGCAAGAACCGGTAATAAGCACTCCGGGCGGCTCATATATAATAATGATACCGTTAGGCCCACAATTGATTGTATACTCCAACTCTGAAGCAGTATGACCAACATCACCAAAACATTCTACTGTTTGGTCTGCAGGACAATTTTCAATTGTAGGTGGTGTTCCTGTGGGCTCTGTATCGCCCAAAGTACCGATGGAAGACTGCTCGGCAGCGTACTCATCCATGAGTGCTTGAACCTCGGCAGGAACGACCCCGTCACCGGGATAGTATCCCTTTTTAACAATTACTAATGGCTCATTACCATTGGAACCGGATTGCGCTAAAACAAAGGTAGATGAGAAAAGCAGGGCCATTGCTATCACCATTCCTTGCATTAAGAAACGGCTACAATTGACTGCTTGATTCATCACCCCGGTCAGACCATCCGACTTAAGTGTAGCATCTGTTTTCATTTGGTTTAATTTAAGATTAACGTGAAATTTCTATTGTAAAACTTGCTGAAGCCTCTGGTTTGTTAATAACTTTTTAGACTTTCGAACACTCAAATTTACCCATTATTAATCTCTTTTCAACATTTCGTCGACAGTATTTTGAGTTTTGTCGAAAATATTTACGTTCTACTCCTTTTTTTTTTCAACAATAACTGAATGGCAAAACAAGTGATATACCCATGATAATCAATAGTATTGAAGCAAACTATAGAACTGGAAAATGCACAAAACTTGTTTCTAAAAACCACGCTCAAATAATTGATCGATCGAAAATCAGTATTCATCGTTTTTTTTGTTCACTAGCATTATTTCTGATAGAAATATTCACTCCTGTATGCTGCGAAATTCGCTTACCAATCAGAAGGGTTTTAGTCTACAGTCTTTAATTGAGCTAATACGAATTAAGGTCTATTCCGGAGTCAAATAGGAAATGAAAAAGCCGCTTCCTGAAGGAAACGGCTTTCAAACATTAATGGTTGCTCTCTAACTAGACGTACAAAAGATCGTAATACTCTTCGAGCATCCTTTTAACTGCAAATTGATCTTTGCAATCTAGGATACTTTGCTTCATCATTTCCACCCACTTCTCGCGGTTCCTGTAGTAGGTTGGAATCACTTCTTCTAGGAGAACTTTATAAAGGGCATCTCCATCATGTTTATCATGCTCTGCTTCGGTTTTCCCGACGAAGGCATCTCCGAATTGCCACCCATTCACTCCGTGATTACAGGCTTCAGGCCACCATCCGTCTAAGATACTACAGTTCAAAACTCCGTTTATTGCAGCTTTCATTCCTGAGGTTCCACTTGCCTCTTTCGGACGGCGCGGATTGTTCAACCAAACATCAGAACCTCTGGTGAGAGCTGACCCCGTGGCCATGTCGTAATTTGGAATATATACTACAGCATGAGGGTATTTCTTAGAGAAACCCACAATCTCAGCAATCAATTGCTTTCCGCCATCATCCAACGGGTGAGCTTTACCTGAATAGACGATTTGTAGCTTGCCTTCTTTCAGTAGTGGATCAATGACCTCAGGGTCGCGGAAAAGTAGGTTGGCTCTTTTGTAAGCCACTGCCCTTCTTGAGAACCCCAATGTCAGAACATCTTCTCTCAACTCCGCACCAGTCCGTTCTTTGACAAACTCGATTAGCGCGCGCTTGTTTTTCATATGACTTTCCCATATATCGCCCTTTCCTTCAACAGCATCTGTCATAGCAGAATCTACCCAAGTTGGTCGGTGAATGGCATTTGTAATCGGAACTATTTCTGAACCTCCCTCAACATGCGCCCACATTTTCTGCGCCGTTTCTCCATGAAGCTGCGCTACCGCATTCGCTTTTTTAGACATTCTAAGTGCACCCACGGTCATATTGAAAGGCGCACCACCAAGGCCCACCATTTGTTCAACGGTCATACCCATATTTGCTCCCATGTACATGAGGCGATCAATGGTATGTGATTCGTTTCCTTGCACTACAGGTGTGTGCGTAGTGAAAACGATTTCTTCGCGACTCGCAGCCAGTGCGTCTTCAAATGATTTACCTGCATCACGCTTTTCGCGAACGAGTTCAAACCCTGCAAAAAGAGCGTGACCTTCATTGAAGTGATAGAGGTCTACATCTATACCCAGTGCACGCAAGGCTCTAACACCCGCCACTCCAAGAACCATCTCTTGAGCAATTCGCTCTTCACCAAACCAACCGTAGAGCTGACCGGTTATCCAAGCATCTTCATTCTCAGGAATATCCGTATCGAGTAAGTAAAGTGGTGCATTCCCAAAAGAATCACATTTCCAAACCTTCACGTGGACCTCACGCTGACGAATAGTGACCGAAACAGTGACTCCTGTATCTTCTAAGAAATCATAGTTCTGATTCTTGTAGCTATCGTAAGGTTGACCATCCTTATCAATATATTGGTCGGTATATCCTTGTTTCCACTTAAGACCTATACCAACAATAGGAAAATCATGGTCATTAGCACCTTTCATGTAATCCCCTGCTAATATTCCGAGACCACCGGCGTAGGTTTTCAATTTATCATCGAGGCCATATTCCATACAGAAATAGGCTATTCTTGGCTTTGACTGAGACATTTATCTAGTAATTTTTTTTGCGGGTCAAATATAAGTGTTGTAATGACAATAAGCTCATTGTTAGTTGAAAACTGTCATTCATTTTCAACAAAAGGGAATTGAAATTTGAAAATGGAGTGCACCGTTAATTCGTCAAAATCTCTACAAGTTGAGGAATTCATTCTCACTGCCCCTTATAAAATGCCCCTTTGCCCGAAAAAACAATGGATGGCATGCTTTTTCCTCTGATAAATGAAAACTCATTATATGACAACTAACGATAAAAATAGAGATAGCCGCAAACCCTTAGATGCTACACACGGCAACGACAGAATTGAAATAGAAAAAAAGGAAGCTAAAGGGTTTAACAACATGGATGAATTTGCACCCATGGATGGTGATTTGGGAGATGAATCAACGGATACAAAGGATCAACCAATCCAAGAGCGAAAAAACAAAAACGCTTATGATCCTGCCATGGGGGTGGGAGGAAAATCAAATGAAATATCCGAACATTTACCAGAGGGAATGCACAAAGTCTCACCTGACCATTCAAGCATGAACGTCAATGAACACGATAGTTACGTAGCTAACGGGAATAAAAATATAGCTTCTGAGAAATTTCAAAATCAAAAAGAAGTGCAAAACGCAGGTAATAAAGAATCTTAAACCACTTGGTAGAGTACGGCTGCATACACAAAAAATCTCGCGATTCGGAAAACTCCTAAAATCGCTAAAGTTCTGAAAGAGAACTTTAACATCCCAGCACCTAAACACATGGTACTGAAGGGCAGAGGTAAAAGTGCCGCGATCACAATAATCAAACCTCCCCACGAGCGAAGCATGGCAAATTGCTTTTCGAATTTAACGTGAATGTACTGCCTCATTTTATTGATAGCTACCAATCTTACTCCTAGATAGTATGCCAGCAAACCTGCTAAATAACTTAGCACAGCCAAAACTGTAACCACTGCATAAGGTGAGGCAAACTGCTTCGCCCAAACAATAAAAAGGTCGGGAGGAATAAGACCAAGAAGCGTTTCACTAATAAAAAAAAATGTAAGCACGAGCTCCTTGGAAAAAGCAGTGGAGTAAACTTGGAAGTAGTGAGAAATACCAGGCGTAAACAACTCAAACATATAGAGAGCTAAAAGAATCACAGCCATTATCACCCCAAATTTTACCGTGATTGACCTCAAAAACTTATAAAAGCCTTTACGATGGTAAAAGAAGTGATAGCGCCTGATCGATTTCCACATATGTTTTAAATTCGGAACAATAATACGTCGAATTTGATTCTATTGTTCTAGCAAAACTCATAAATATTTGCAATGAAGAGTTATTCCTTTTTGTGGATTGGCATCCTAATCCATTTATGCTCATTTTTCTGTGTTCCACTGAATAGTTCTGCACAGGAAAGAGTTCCTGCGATAATTGTCCACGGAGGTGCAGGAACCATAACAAAAGGGAATTTGAGTGATAGCCTCGAACTTGAAATCCGCTCAAGTTTGCAAGCGGCACTTGACTCAGCATATGCCTTAATGGATAAAGGTGGTTCTGCACAGGACGCAGTGAGCATGGCTATTATCATTTTGGAAAACGCACCTCATTTTAATGCAGGAAAAGGTGCCGTGATGAATGCCGAAGGAAATCATGAGCTAGATGCTTCGATTATGGTGGGAAGTGATAAGAATGCAGGAGCAATAGCAGGAGCCACTACCATAAAAAATCCTATTCTTGGAGCTATAGCCGTGATGGAGAATACGCCGCATGTACTATTAGCTGGTAACGGCGCTGATAACCTAGCCAAAGAAACAGGGCTTGAACAGGTAGAAAACTCATATTTTACCACCGAGGGAATTAAGTCCCGCTGGGAAAAATCGAACAGCAACACAGAACAGTCTGAGTTTTCAAAATATGGAACAGTAGGTGCAGTTGCCATCGATAAGGATGGAAACATAGCCGCAGGCACATCAACCGGAGGAATGATGAACAAGCAATACAACCGCATTGGCGACAGTCCGATAATAGGTGCCGGCACTTACGCTGATAATGCCACATGCGGCGTTTCTTGTACTGGCCATGGCGAATATTTCATTCGCGTTGGTGTAGCAAAGGAGATTTCAGCACAAATGGAGTTTGGCGGTAAATCGTTAGAAGAGTCTGTCCGATTTACATTACACGAGAGGCTTTCCGGCATGAATGCCAGTGGAGGAATAATCGCAATCGACAAAGATGGCAACATTATAATGGACTTTAATACTGAGGGCATGTATCGTGGCTTCAAGAAGGGTGATGAATCTGAAGTAAGCATATACGGCGATGATTAGATGGTTAAAACCGAATCGTCTCCACTCACGTTTTTCGCGACCTCCTTTTATCCAAAAACACCAAAATCAAAGAGCAATATATCGCATATCCTACCGCCGAATATGAAGACCTTATCTTGCACTAAACTTTCAGAATGAATACTCGAATATTTCTTCCAACTCTGGTTTTCCTCTTCTTTTTTTCTTGTTCAGGAACGGGAACTCCGTTGGAAGAATCGAAACAAAATGGATCAAAACTAAAGCAAGAAACAGATTACATTCCAATGCAGGAAATTCAGTACCGCAATGGAATAGCTTATCAGGCTGAGAAGCCTTTTACGGGTAAAGTTTGTTCCTACCATTCCAATGGAGAAATCCACACGCTAACATCCTATCGAGCAGGCGCAAAAAATGGACTATGGGAGGTTTTCTTTGCAAATGGCCAAAGAGAAAAATCAGGATTTACCCGCCAGGGAAAAGATGATGGGCTCTACCGAGAATGGTATGCCAATGGTGAGTTGAAATACGAATACCACTATGACTTGGGTAAGAAAGTAGACGTTTGGAAAAGTTGGTACGAAGACGGCACTCGCTACACAGAAAGACATTTTGAGAATGATGAACTCAATGGAAAAGTGCTGGTTTGGGATGAGACCGGAAAGTTGGCCAAAGAGTATGACTATGTCAATGGGCGCTTAATGAATAGTCAAATGCACTTCAAGGAAGAAGGGTTTTAAAACGAACTAACCCCTCCCGAGCCGGAGACCGTCTTGTCGATTTCTTCAGGATCTCCGGTGTACTGAATACTTCCCGAGCCCGACACTAAGGCCACAAGGTTTTTGGAAACATTCACGCGCATGCTTCCCGAGCCTGAAATCTCCAAATCAGCATCTCGAGCCTCCATTTTTCCTAAGCTGATATTCCCACTTCCGGATACACTTGCACGAAGCTTATCGCATCGTCCATTTGCAGATATATTTCCCGAACCTGAAATACTCACATTTAGCTTTTTTACATCGGCTGTCGTTTGGATATTCCCTGAGCCTCCTATAATCAATCGCAAATCATCTCTTGGGTTCAGGTCTCCAAGAAAACTCCCGGAACCATCGATTACTATTTGATCCAATTCGTCATTCGCGAGCACAACTTCTATTTTGGGATTCATAAAACCCGAACTCTTCAGATCCAATACCAGCGTGCTTCCTTCAACTCTCGTCTCAATGTCTGCATGAGCATCTGAAGGCGCAATAATTGTCAATCCTGAATCCTTGTTGGGATCGATTGAAACATTGAAAGGGCCGTCAATTCGCAATTGACTGTAGTCCGCAATAGCGTGTTTTTCAGTTGTAATTTCTCCTTCGTAGGTTTTCAGATTGCACGACGACATAATTGCCATCAGGCAAATCAGAAGTATTGGATAGATTTTTCTCATGATCAATTGATTTGATAACAAGGTGCGCAAATTGCCTCTCTTCATCAAAAGAATCTACGTGAATGGAAAATGTGCCTTGTAATCGGTTTAGAAGGTCTCTTTAAGATGTTTGCGATAGAGATATAAAGCAATCCCATCAGAAAGACCAATTTTGGGAACGCTAATCCTGTGAACGTTTGCCTTAGCCATTACACGGCAAAAAATTTCACCTGCGGGCACAATCACATCCGCTCGATCTGAGCGTAGGTTCAATTTTATCATTCTCTCTTTGAATGTGAGCGACTTGATGTACTCGTGCATTTCGGCTAGTTCATCTAAGCCCATCAACTCTCCGTAATTGAGCTTACTCATTTTAAACAACCGGTTGATATTACCACCCGTTCCGATAGCTACCATATCTTTCTCCCCCTCGGTAATCTCAGCTACCCACTTCTCCATATCCGTCCAAATGGAGGGCTTTATGTTGCTCTTCAATATTCGTACTGTCCCGATTTTAAAAGAACGCGCGTGGACACGCCGGCCATTTTTGAGCAAGGTAATCTCAGTACTTCCTCCACCCACATCGATGTACAAATAAGTCCCTAAAGGATCTAACTTCTGTGTCTTGAAAGTAGAAAAAATCAAATCCGCTTCGGTTCGGCCATTAATTACTTCAATATCTACATTGGCGTAATACTTTACCCTTGCTATCACCTCGTCAGAATTGGTAGCCTCACGCATCGCCGAAGTGGCGCAAGCCCTGAAGCCCTTTACGTCGTACACATCCAAGAGGTAGCGAAAGGCTTTCATCGTTTTTGCAAGACGCTTGGCTTTACTAGAACTTATATAGCCTTTTTCAAACACTGAGGCCCCCAACCGAATGGGAACTCGCGTTAGCGATAGCTTCTTAATAATCAAATCTTCTTCGGTCTCTATTACATCAGCTATCAACAGACGCACGGCATTGGACCCTATGTCAATCGCTCCAAACTTCAAGTCGTCATTCCTTTCAATTGCTCTTCGAGAACGGCGATCTTTGCTACCGCATCCGCTTCTTTCTTTCGTTCATTAGCAACTACCTGCTCGGGAGCACCGCTTACGAAACGTTCATTGGACAGCTTCTTCTGAACCGATTTTAAGAATCCTTTCGTGTAATTGAGCTCTTCCTTGATCTTATCAGCTTGCTCACCGGCATCAACAGTTCCCTCAAAAGGAACCCCATACTCAGCTCCACCCATCACAAACGTGAAAGCTTGTGAAGGCAGTTCAGCTACTTTTTCGATCCTCTCCAGATTACAGAGCTTTTCGATTAAGCAGTGAAACTCTTTTTCACGCTCTTCCTCACCTCGCACTTCAAGTTTGAGCTTTTCCTTGTTTGGGATGTTATTCTGCTTTCGAATATTTCTTACCGAAGTAATCACTTCAGTGCTTCGGGCAAAAGCCTTCAGAAAATCGGTATCTGGAGCACCCGCATCGGGCCACTGCGCTACTACCAAACTTTCTTCGGGAGAGATTCGCTCCTTTAACAAGTGCCAGATTTCTTCCGAAATAAATGGCATCAACGGGTGGAGAATCTTCACTACCGTTTCAAAATGATTGATCACTGCGGCATGAGTCTCTTCGTCGATTTGCTCTCCGTAAGCGGGCTTTACCGCCTCGAGGTACCAGCTGCAGAAGTCATTCCAGGTAAATTTATAAGCGGTCATCAAAACGTCCGAAATTCGAAATTTCGAGTAGTGATCATTAATTTCGTTCATCACTTCAGCGATGCGCTCATCCATCCATTTCAAGGCGATTTTTGCAGCCTCGGGCTGCTCACGTTTCTGAGGCTCCCAACTCTTTACCAATCGAAGTGCATTCCAAATCTTATTCGAAAAGTTTCTTCCTTGTTCGCAAAGCGATTCATCGAAGAGCAGATCATTACCGGCAGGAGATGAGAAAAGCATTCCTGCTCGTACTCCGTCTGCCCCGTATTGCTTCATCAGCTCTATCGGATCGGGAGAATTGCCCAATGATTTGCTCATTTTTCTACCCTGCTTATCGCGAACGATACCTGTGTAGTATACATTTTTAAAGGGCTTCTCGCCTCTGTATTCATATCCTGCAATAATCATACGAGCCACCCAGAAAAACATAATTTCAGGGGCTGTCACCAAATCATTTGTAGGATAGTAATAGTCTATTTCTTCTTTGGAATAGAACCCATCAAATACAGAAATCGGCCAAAGCCAAGAAGAAAACCAGGTATCCAATACGTCTTCGTCTTGACGAAGATGGTCTTTGGTAATCGGTATTCCCGCCTTTTCAGAAGCTTTGGATGCAGCCTCGTCAAGGTTTTCTGCAATCACAAAATCATTTTCGCCCGTACCGTAGTAATATGCCGGTATTTGATGTCCCCACCAGAGTTGACGTGAGATACACCAGTCCTTCACATTCTCCATCCAGTGACGGTAGGAATTCTTGAATTTCGGAGGCCAAAATTTCACGTCATCATTCATCACGTGCTCCAGACCCGGTTTGCTTAGCTCCTTCATGCTCACAAACCACTGCAGTGAAATTCTCGGCTCTATGGGCACATCGGTTCTTTCAGAGTAACCCACCTTGTTTTGATAGGCTTCTTCTTTTACCAAAAATCCTTGCTCCTTTAAATCACGGGCAATTTTCTTTCGGACATCAAAGCGATCTTCTCCCACATAGAAGCCTGCGGCCTCACTTAAGGTTCCGTCATCATTTAGAATGTCTATGACTTTTAAATTGTGTTTTCCACCCAAATCGTAATCATTCACATCGTGAGCAGGCGTAATTTTCAAACAGCCCGTTCCGAATTCAATGTCGACATACTCATCAGTAATGATAGGCACTTCACGATTCACCATGGGCACTATGGCTTTCTTTCCATGGAGGTGCTTATATCGTTCATCATCGGGGTGGACACAAATAGCAGAGTCACCCAAAATTGTCTCAGGACGAGTGGTGGCGATAGTCAGATACTCATCGGTTCCGACTATTTGATAGCGAACGTGGTAGAGTTTTGAATTAACTTCTTTGTGGATTACCTCTTCATCACTCAAAGCAGTTTTTGCTGCAGGATCCCAGTTGATCATGCGCTTACCGCGATAGATATAGCCCTTTTCATATAGATCAATAAACGTGTCTATTACGCTCTTCGAGTAATTGGGATCCATGGTAAAAGACTCTCTATCCCAATCGCAACTGGCACCAAGCTTTTTGAGCTGCTCCAGAATAATTCCACCGTGCTCATTCTTCCATTCCCAAGCGTGCTTCAAAAAGTCTTCTCGACTTAAGTCGCTCTTTTTTATTCCTTTTGTGCGTAGCCGCTGAACGACCTTTGCCTCTGTAGCAATGGATGCATGATCGACTCCGGGCACCCAGCAAGCATTCTTGCCTTCCATTCTGGCTTTTCTGACCAAAACATCTTGCAGCGTATTATTGAGCATATGTCCCATATGCAATACCCCAGTCACATTGGGCGGTGGAATCACTACCGTGTAGGGCTCACGCTGGTCGGGGGTTGAATTGAAAAAGCGGTTTTCCAACCAATAAGAATACCATTTGGATTCTACTTTGATCGGGTCGTACAGCTTGCTAATTTCCATGAGAATAAGGTCGAAAACAATAAGTCGGCAAAGTTAGAAAAATGGATGGTGCGGAGTCAAGTCAATCCTTCACCAAAGAAATCTTGTTAATGTTTTGTTAAGCTCATTAACAAATAAGGGTACTTCATCTACTTTTATCCTGCAAACAATAAATATCCAGACAAATGAAAAAATTCTTACTATCACTCGCAGTAGTTGCCTTCACAGTAATGGGAGGATACGCTCAAGACGCGAAAGCGGTAACAGGTGGACCTGAAATTTCTATTGACAAAGAAGTTCATGACTACGGAACGATTAAACAAGGTGCCAACGGAAGTTGCGAATTCGCAATTACCAATACAGGTAGTGAGCCTTTGATTATCTCTCGCGCTAAAGGTTCTTGCGGATGTACTGTACCCGAGTGGCCAAAAGAGCCAATCATGCCGGGAGAGTCAGCAGTAATGACTGTACGTTACGACACCAAGCGTGTTGGAGCCATCAACAAATCAGTTACTATTACATCTAACGCTGCGACTAACCCAACTATGGTAGTACGTATTAAGGGTAAGGTATTGGCTTCTGAGAATACAGAAAGCATGCCTGTGAAAAAACAGGAAGGCGCTCCAATGGCAAACTAAATTGCCTGTCTACTTAAACCCGTTAGCTTCGTTTCACTTATTTTAAAAACGGTCACTGACTTCAGTCAGCTCCTTGATTTTTAAAATTGCGCGAGCCTTACTAACGAACTTTCTAGACGAGCCAATTTCAAATCATACTTAAACCTCCAAGGACAGATTGTTCAAGGAGGTTTTTTTATGCCCGAATTTTTCGGATTTTTGTGCGCCTAAATCACTGAACTATGCCGAAGTTATCGCATAAAGCTTTTGAAATGCCCGAATCCCCAATTCGGAAACTAATGCCTTTTGCCGAAAAGGCCAGAAAAGAAGGCAAGAGAGTCATACACCTCAATATCGGTCAGCCCGATATCAAAACGCCTGAGGTAGTTATGGATCGACTTCGAAACATCAAAAGAAATGTTATCGAGTATTCCAGCTCTGAAGGCTTCGCTAGCTACCGCGAAAAACTAGCAACCTATTATCAAGGGCAAGGTATTCCTGTGAAAACAGAAGAAATCTTGATCACAACGGGAGGCTCCGAAGCATTGGTTTTCGCGATGATGACTTGCTTTGATCCGGGAGACGAAGTAATTATCCCTGAGCCTTACTATGCTAATTATAGCGGTTTTGCCACAATGGCAAGCGTGCACGTGAAGCCCATCACAGCCAAGATTGAAGACAACTTTGCTCCTCCGCCCGTTGCCGAATTTGAAAAACTTATCAACGAGCACACGAAAGGGATCGTTCTCTGCAACCCGGGCAACCCGACGGGAGCCGTCTACAACCGGGAAGAGATTCAGGCAATTGCTAATTTGGCAAAAAGCCATGACCTCTACCTCATCGCCGATGAAGTATACCGCGAATTTTGCTACGAAGGATCAACCCCCTTTAGCGTGTACAATCTGGAAGAGATGGACGAAAACGTTATCCTCATAGATAGCGTATCGAAGCGCTATTCGATGTGCGGTGCTCGAATCGGAGCTTTGATTACACGAAATAGCGAAGTGAGAAGGCTAGCTCTAAAATTCGCACAAGCCAGACTTAGCCCACCCACTTTAGGGCAGGTCGCCGCAGAGGCAGCATTGGATACACCTCACTCCTATTTTGAAGATGTAATTGAAGAATACAAAAAACGACGAGATATTTTGGTAGAAGGAATGAACGCTATTCCAGGCGTGATTTGCCCAAAGCCGGGAGGCGCATTCTATTGCATAGCAAGGCTACCCATTGATGACTCTGACGATTTTTGCCGATGGCTATTGGAGTCCTTTAGCATCAATGGCGAAACCGTTATGTTGGCACCCGGAACGGGATTCTACATCACCAAAGGTCTTGGAAAGCAAGAGGTGCGCATAGCCTATGTGCTAAACGAAACGGACTTGAGAAAGGCAATTAATATTATAAAAGAAGCGCTCGTGGTTTACACAGCGAAAACACCAGTCTGACCCCTTAAAAGCATTCAAAACCATGAGTTTAAACCAAAACGTTTCTCACCTTCTACAACGTCTGAGCGAATCCGCCACTTTGGCTATGGCCCGCAAGAGCCGTGAACTAAAGGAATCAGGAGTATCTGTAATCAGCCTGAGTTTGGGTGAACCTGATTTTGACACGCCTGACTTTATAAAAGATGCTGCCAAAGAAGGTATTGATCAGAACTACACGCATTACATGCCTGTTCCGGGATATGCTGACTTCCGCGAATCAATCAGTAAGAAATTCAAAAGAGACAACGACCTCAATTATAGTCCTGATCAAATTGTAGTCTCAACAGGGGCTAAACAGTCTTTGATCAATGTGATTTTAGCTACGGTAAATCCAGGCGATGAAGTCTTACTACCTGCTCCCTATTGGGTGTCTTACATCGAAATGGTTAAGATGGCGGGAGCTACTCCTGTAGTTGTTGAAACTTCGATAGAAGACGATTACAAGATTTCGGCGGAGACTCTTAGGAAGAATCTCAACGATAAAACGCGGATGCTAATTTTCAGCTCACCTTGCAACCCCAGCGGTTCGGTTTACAGTGAAGCTGAATTGAGAGCTTGGGCCGATGTTATTAAAGACTTTCCCAACCTAATCGCTGTAAGTGACGAGATTTACGAACACATTAATTACACCGAGAATCACTTTAGCCTCGGATCGATAGACGAGATCTATGAGCAAACCGTCACTGTAAACGGAGTTTCAAAATCTTTTGCCATGACTGGCTGGAGAATCGGATATATCGGTGCTCCGCTTTGGATCGCCAAAGCGTGCAACAAGCTTCAAGGTCAATTTACTTCCGGGGCTTCGGGAATTTCACAAAGAGCTGCCAAAGCAGCTATTGATGCAGACCCCTCCGTGGCCGATGAGATGAAGGCTACTTTTCTAAAACGACGTGAGTTGTTTGGAAAACTCCTTTCGGAAGTTGATGGAGTGGAGATCAATCAGCCAAAAGGGGCATTTTACATGTTCCCGCGAGTTTCAAGCTTTTTTGGCAAGAGCTACAACGGAACTGTAATCAATAACAGCAACGATTTGGCCGAATACATTTTGAGCGAAGCGCATGTAGCCACTGTTAGCGGTAGTGCATTTGGTTCTCCTGAGTGCTTGCGTCTGTCCTACGCTGCATCCCAAGCCGAACTGGAAGAGGCAGCGAAGCGCATGAGTGAGGCATTGAACAAACTGAGCTAGTATGACAGCTGAAGGTATCGATCAACTGTTCGAGAGTTTCAAAGACTTAAAGGTCTTGGTCATAGGCGATGTAATGATCGATGCTTACCTCTGGGGAAAGGTTGATCGAATCTCACCCGAAGCTCCCGTTCCCGTAATCACTGTCACCGAGCGGGAAGACCGACTAGGAGGAGCTGCGAATGTGGCTTTGAATGTAGCTGCAATGGGCGCACAACCTATAGTTTGCGCCATAGCAGGAACCGATGCCAAAGGTGAAGTCCTCACCAGTCTTCTCGAGAAACGCGGACTATCGTCAAAAGGACTTGTGCACTCAGCTTCTCGACCAACTACGGTGAAATCCCGTGTTATTAGCGGTCACCAACATATAGTCAGGGTCGATGAAGAATCTACAAGACCGTTGAATAATCAGGAAGAAGAGGCATTTTTAGAGAATCTGGAAAACGTCATTCATGAGGAGAAACCCAACGTCATCATTTTTGAAGATTATAACAAGGGTTTGCTTACATCGAATGTCATCACTCGTGCCATACAGATCAGCTCGAATGCCGGTATTCCAACAGCCGTAGACCCAAAGAAAGCCAACTTTTTCAGCTATAAAGGTGTGACACTCTACAAGCCAAACTTAAAGGAGCTCAGAGAAGGACTTAAAGTAGAGTTTGACAAGAAGGATCAAAAGTCACTTCGTGAAGCAGTTGATCAACTAGAGGCTGCGATTAAGAATAGAATTTCGCTAATCACTTTAAGCGAAGAAGGGGTTTACGTGAAGGATGGCGACAACGAAAATCGCATTCCTGCTCATATTAGAAATATCTCTGATGTTTCAGGAGCAGGCGACACCGTAATCTCCGTGGCGGCGCTTTGCTTAGCGCGAAATACCGATTCAGCTTTCTTGGCGGCTTTAGCCAATCTGGCCGGTGGCCTCGTTTGTGAGCGAGTGGGAGTAGTGCCAATCGACCGCAATCAATTACTAAAAGAGGCAAAGCTCCATTTGCAGCAACTTTAGTCCTCTGCTTTTGTTATGGAAATGTTATGATGAAGCACGATACCGTTACTCCTTACGAAACGTCCGACCCGAAAAAGCAACAAGTCGCAGAGATGTTCAACAATATCTCGGGCAGCTACGACTTTTTGAATCACTTCTTTTCATTGGGTATTGACAAGCAATGGAGAAAAAAAGCCATTAAAATCTTGAAGGAAGATCAACCGAAAGAAATTTTGGATGTAGCGACGGGAACAGGTGATTTTGCGTTTGAGGCAATGAAGTTGAATCCCGATAAGATCGTAGGGATCGACATTTCAGATGGCATGTTGGAAATTGGAAGGAAGAAGATCAACAAGCGCGGAATGTCCGATAAAATGACTTTTCTAAATGGCGATTCAGAAAACCTCCCCTTTGAAAATGATAGCTTTGATGCGGTAACCGTGAGCTTCGGTGTAAGGAATTTTCAGGATCTACTGACGGGCTTAAAAGAAATTCAGCGGGTACTCCGCCCTGGAGGAAAAGCGATCGTTTTAGAGTTTTCAAAACCCAAGCATTTTCCTTTGAAGCAAATTTATTTTGGGTACTTCAAATACATCATGCCTCTTTTCGGAAAAGCG
>CAZKXG010000006.1:19572-40931 GCA_964556465.1 uncultured Cryomorphaceae bacterium
TCCAATCAAAAAACCGTTACGGGCGGAATTGCATCCATCTACACGGCGTGGAAATAATATTTGCCTAATTTCGTTCTGCATTCGTCGATATGAAAAAAGGCCTGCTCATACTTATTCTTATTTTTACTGCTACTGCGGTCTTGGCCCAAAAAGGCTACAAGCCAAAGAATCTGGGAAGCTTCGATAAAAAGAAGTACCATTTTGGATTTATGTTGGGCTTTAATACGGCCGATGTGATTGTTGACCGAAAGGCAGCAACTGAATTTCAAGATTCGCTCCTTGCCGTAAATAGCAGGAACGCACCCGGTTTCAATTTAGGGATCATCACTTCCGTCAATTTCACAAAAAATATAAGCCTTCGGTTTTTACCAACGTTGAGTTTCGAGGACCGAGTGTTGGAATATGATTTCTACGCAACCCCTGACAGCAGCACTTTTTACGAAAAACGAATAGAGTTCACTTACATTGATTTCCCCGTCAATTTTAAATTTAGAGCAGATCGACTTAACAATTGGGCTCCCTACTGCCTTGTTGGTGCTCGCTATCGACTCAACATGCAGTCAGAGAAAGATGTGAAGAATGCGATTGCTGAAGAAATTATCGTAAAAGCTCGTCGTGATGACTTTATGATGGAATTTGGCGGCGGTTTAGACTTTTTTCTTCCCTATTTTAAATTTGGTATAGAACTCAAAATGGCCGTAGGCATTCCCAATATTTTAGTGGAAGAAGACACGCAATTTGCTGCTCCTCTCCAAGGTCTACGAAGCCGTACCTTCATGATTTCGTTCACCTTCGAAGGCTAGTAATGTCCGACATCTACGATATTGCAGTTTTTCCTCATGAGGTCAATGATCACAGCGTTTTAGAGCGAGAGCTTGTAAAAAGCGGTAAGAGACCAGGCGATCCGTTTTACGTATTAAAAGAATCTATTGACGCGAGAAAGCGACAAGTCGTTATCCGCTTGCGATGTGCCATAGGAGACCATCCACCTGAGGTGCAAAAACCAATTGCCAAGAATGTCAAAAATGCTTCCGAAGTCTTTGTAATCGGCAGCGGGCCTTGCGGACTATTCGCTGCGATTCGACTCATAGAACGTGGTTTGAAACCCATTATAATTGAGCGCGGAAAAGATGTGAGAACGCGGAGGCGAGATTTGGCAAAGCTCAACAAGGAGCAAATCGTTAATCCCGAATCCAATTACTGCTTTGGTGAAGGTGGAGCCGGAACATATAGCGATGGTAAACTATACACCCGATCGAAGAAACGAGGCAGTGTAAACGAGGTCCTTAACTTCTTGGTAGCTTTTGGTGCATCTCCCGATATTCTGGTGAAGGCGCATCCACATATCGGGACGAACAAGCTTCCTCAGCTAATTACGAAAGTTCGCGAATTCATTGAGGATTGCGGCGGAGAAGTTCGGTTTAACACCAAACTGACCGACCTGAAAACAGCAAATGGCACACTAAAAAGCATTTGCCTCAACGACAACGAATGGGTGAATTGTAACCAGCTGATTTTAGCTACCGGACATTCGGCGAGAGATATTTTCAAATTACTTTATCGAAGGAATATTTTGATTGAGTCGAAGCCATTTGCATTGGGAGTGCGAATCGAACATCCACAATACATTATTGATCAAGCACAATACAAATGCAAGGATCGAGGCGAATACTTACCTCCCGCTTCCTATTCACTCACTCATCAAGTGGACGGATTAGGGGTGTATTCATTTTGCATGTGCCCGGGAGGAATCATCGCTCCTTGCGCCACTGCCTCCGAAGAAATCGTCACCAACGGTTGGTCGCCTTCGAAACGAAACAATCCATATGCCAATTCGGGAATGGTGGTCAGCATCACTCCCTCGGAATATGATCCAAAGACCACTAACGATCCTTTACTAGCTCTGGAATACCAGCAGAAGGTAGAACGATCAGCATGGAAAGCAGGAGGTGGCGGACAAGTGGCTCCCGCTCAACGCATGATGGATTTCATTGGTAAAAAAATCTCTAATGATTTGCCCAAGTGCAGTTACCAGCCTGGCTTGAATTCTACTGAGCTGCGTGAGGTATTGCCGGCTTCGGTTCACCGACGTTTGGCGCAAGCCATGAAAGCTTTCAGTAAAAAAATGAGAGGCTACGGCACCAACGAAGCAGTTTTGGTAGCTACTGAATCAAGAACCTCATCTCCCGTTCGAATTCCCAGGAATGAATTTCTGGAACACCCGCAGATAAAAGGGCTTTTTCCAGGAGGAGAAGGTGCAGGATATGCCGGCGGAATAGTATCGGCAGCCATTGACGGAATGAACATTGCCGAGAGCATCGCAGCCAAAATAAATGCTACTTCCTGAGGTGGGATAACAGAATTCCGGTAGAAACCGCCACATTCAAAGACTCACCACCACCGAATTGAGGAATACTGATTTTCCCTGTACACCTGGCAGAAATCTCCGGTCGCACCCCGTGGGATTCTGACCCCATTACCAAAATCCCTTTTTCAGGAAATTCGAATTTGTAAACGGAATCACCGTGCATATCGGCTTCGAGAATAGTCTCCAAGTCAGTTTTCACAAGGTATTCTTGGAGATGTGCGTATTTCACATTTACTCGAAAAATACTTCCCATGCTGGCTTGCACCACTTTAGGGTTAAAAACATCGACACTATCCAGAGCACACACAATCTGATCGACACCCATCCAATCGCAAATGCGAACGATGGTTCCTAGATTTCCGGGATCTGAAATTTGATCGAGGGCCACGATCCAACCTTCGGAAGATTTCTCCTGCGGCCAGTCTTTGTGACAAACTGCCAACACCCGATTTGGATTCTTAAGAGCCGACAGTCTGCTCAAGTCTTTTAAGGAAACTCTCCAACTATTCGGTGGTACATCAAATGGAAGTTCTTCCTCTTCACAAGCATAAACAATCATTTCTACCTTTGCCGGCGAGTGAATGGCTTCATTCACCGGTTTGACGCCTTCTACCAAAAAAAGCCCGTGTTGATCTCGGAATTTTTTTTGTTGAAGAGATTTCACCAACTTCATGTGGTTATTCGATAAATGGTCGGTCATATTTCCAGCTCCCATTCTGTTCAGTTCCAAAAGCATCTGCGAAGGCCGATCAATATTCTAGTGCTTTTTGGAATCGCATTCCTTTTTGGGTGCAATCCTACAAAGCGCTTGGCGAGCGACGAATACCTCTTGAAAAAGAACAAGTTTAAATTTGAAGAAGAGCCAAAGATAGATAAGGATGATTTAAAGGAGGTAGTCAGGCAGGATCCCAACAGAAAAATCTTAGGAGCACGGTTTTATTTATGGGCATACAATGTCCCCAATCCCGATAAATTTGAAAAAAGAAACCAAAAAAGGCTGAAGAAGCTTCAAAAAAAGAATGAGAAGCGAACTAAAAAAGGAAAAGACCCAAAAGAGCTCAAACCGTTTGGCTCTTGGTGGAGAGAAACCGTTGGAGAGCCACCTGTTGTATTTGACTCAACCTTGGTCGATAAAAGTGCTGACCAAATCCGGACCTTTTTAGTTAAGCACGGTTATTTCAATGCCGAAGTTTCATCTCAAATTAAGACCAAAGAGAAGAAACAAATGAAAACAGCGGTCTACCTCATAGAGCCCCATGAGCCCTACATAATAGACAGTCTTTCCTTTGATATTCCCGATGATTATCTGATGAGATTGACAATTGAATCGAGATCTGAAGGAAAAACGGTAAAAGTGGGCAACCGATTTGATGTTGAAAAGCTTGATGAGGAGAGAAAAAAAATCACTGCTTTTTTTAGAAACAGAGGCTATTATGACTTCCACAAAGACCTGATCTATTATGACGTCGACTCGGCTCGCGGCAGTCACGCAGTGCACTTGGAGTTTGGTATTGTACCGAGAAAAGTTCCATATGAAGGCAATCCGGATTCACTAATAGTGGAGCCTTACAAGCGATATAAGCTGAATGAAATCAACGTAATAGACCGTCCCTTTTTGAGGAGTGGGGAGGTCTTTACATCGGACACCATCTTTTTGCGGAACTACCGCATCATAGATCAAAACCAGCTGAAGGTCAAGCCTAAAATCATTGGCCAAAATATTCTATTCGATCAGAACGAATATTACGAACTCGATAAGGTGACAAGGACCTACCGTCGCTTGAGCACACTACCTATAGTAAGAGCGGCATCCATTGAATTTGAACCGGTAAGCGATGATATCGAAAATCGTTTACTGAATGTCAATATAGGTCTGTCTCCTGCAGCGAAGCAGAATTTTTCATTGGAATGGAACGGTACGAACCAAGGAGGTTTCTTGGGTATTTCAGGAGCAGTTGGTTACCGAAATAGAAATATTTTTGGGGGAGCTGAGGTACTAAGTATGGAGATAAGCGGAGGAGTTGAAGCCCAACAGCTCCTTACAGAATCAGGAACGGGCAATGATGTCGGCCAAGGGCTTGCCTTCAACACCCTTGAATTCGGCCCGCAAATCTCACTCACCTTCCCGAGATTCCTGCTTCCATTCAGCACCGATAGATTCGCTAAGTCAGCCAACCCAAGAACAACTCTTATTACAAATCTATCCTACCAAAGACGGCCTGATTACGTGCGAACAAGATCGTTCGGTTCGATATTATATCGTTGGAATGAAACGGTAACCAAAGAATGGCAAATTAGTCCTTTGGAATTGAGCTTGATCAAAATTGATCGATCTGCGGCATTTGATGAGAGACTGGAGGAAATCAATGATCCATTCCTGACCAATAGTTTTCAGGACCACTTTATTCAGAGCACGAGAGTAGCCTTTATTCTCAATTCTCAGAGGCAAGAGAACCCAAAGAGAAATCTTTACTTCTACCGCGCTGAAATAGAATCAGCAGGATCGATTCTAAGAGGTCTTTACGAGCTCTCCAATGCGGCTATCAATGAAAATGGAGGCTATGAGGCGCTGGGAATTCAATTTGCACAATACGTCAAAACGGTACACGACTTCCGGTACTACAATATTCCTAATGAAAAGATGAGTACCGCCTATCGTGTATCGGCAGGGGTAGGTATTCCATTGCAAAACTTGGATGTACTGCCTTTTGAAAAGAGCTTTTTCGCGGGTGGAGCAAACGGAATTCGAGCTTGGCAAGCACGGACATTAGGACCGGGGAGCTTCCGTGACCCGGTTCAAAACTTCGATAAAATCGGAGATATTTTGATCGAAGCCAATATCGAATACCGATTTGATATTACTGATATTCTGGAAGGGGCATTTTTCATAGATGCAGGTAATATTTGGATTATGGGGAATGAAACTGAACGTCCCGGAGCTCTATTCGAATTTGATAGTTTCCTCAGTGAGATAGCTGTCGGCGCGGGCGCTGGAACTAGGTTTAATTTTGACTTTTTCTTGATCAGACTCGACTTGGGCCTCCAGATTAAAGATCCTTCTCTTGATCAAGGTGAAAGATGGCTTATTCAGCCAAAAGACAAATACAACGCGTACATTGACGGCCTCAATAATGGAGACAACGATTTACCTCAACTCTCCTACTACCGCTGGCAATGGAATCTGAATATTGGTATCGGCTATCCATTTTAATATTTGGCGAACGAGTTTTTTATAGTTTTGTCCTAAGATTGCAACAACATGGGTTGGTTTAAAAGAATCAAAGAAGGTATTACAACATCGACCAAAGACAAGAAGGAAACCCCTGAAGGTCTATGGTACAAATGTCCCAATTGCAGCACTGTGGTGAGCATGGATGAGCACATTGAAAACACCTACGTATGTAGCAATTGTGATCACCACGATCGTATCGGGAGTGCCGAATATTTCGCTCTTCTTTTCGATGATGGAAAGTTTACTGAATTCAATCGAAGCATGTCGTCGGCGGACCCACTGAAATTTCAAGACACCAAGAAATATCCGGACCGAATAAAAGCAGGGCAGAAGAAGACTGGTTTGAAAGATGCTATAAGGACGGCTTATGGTAAGTCTGACGGAAGGGATTTGGTGATAGCCAGTATGGATTTTGCGTTCATCGGGGGTTCGATGGGGTCAGTTGTTGGAGAAAAAATTTCTCGTGCCATAGATAAGGCGATTGACAAAAAATGTCCATTTCTCTTGATTTCAAAATCAGGTGGTGCCCGAATGATGGAAGCAGGATTTTCTCTTATGCAAATGGCCAAAACTTCTGCAAAGCTCACACTACTTAGCGAAGCAGGACAGCCGTATATTTCCTTGCTTACCGACCCGACCACGGGAGGAGTCACTGCTAGTTTTGCCATGTTGGGCGACCTGAACATTGCTGAACCGAACGCTCTCATTGGTTTTGCAGGGCCACGAGTTGTAAAAGAAACCATCGGAAAAGACTTACCGGAAGGTTTTCAACGAAGTGAATTCCTTCTAGAGCACGGCTTTCTGGATTACATCATCCACCGACACAACTTGAAAGAAAGGTTATCTCTCACCTTATCAATGTTTGAGAAACAGAAGGAAAGCAAAAAATAAAGTCTATATTTGCAGCCGAAATTTATTCGCATAACTAACATTTAAAGAAATTTAGGAATGTATTTAGCACCTGAAAAGAAGGCAGAAATCTTCAAAAAACACGGCAAGTCCGAATCTGATACAGGTTCAACAGAAGGGCAAATCGCTCTATTCACTTACCGAATTAATCACTTAACAGAGCACTTAAAGAAAAACCGAAAGGATTTCAACACTGAAAGAGCTCTTGTAGCGCTAGTAGGGAAAAGACGGAGCCTACTTGACTACCTAATCAAGAAAGACATTACTCGCTACCGTGCAATTATTAAGGAACTTGGAATCCGAAAATAATTGTTCTTAACGAAGCGATTATAAAATACTTAAAGAGGCAATATGTCAAAGGGACTATTGCCTCTTTTTGCTTAAATATATACACACAAACAAAAGATGAATTACGACTTAAAAAGTAAAACGATTGACCTTGGTGATGGAAAGGCCATTACCCTGGAAACAGGTAAACTAGCAAAGCAGGCCAATGGTTCTGTGATGCTGCGAGTAGGAGACACCATGCTCCTGGCTACCGTTGTTTCCAACAAAGAAGCAAAAGAAGGAATTGACTTCCTTCCACTTACAATTGACTACCGTGAGAAGTACGCTTCTACGGGAAGATTCCCAGGTGGATTCTTCAAAAGGGAAGCTCGTCCGAGTAACAATGAAATTCTCACCATGCGTCTTGTTGACCGTGCGTTGCGCCCATTGTTCAACGACGACTACCACTCAGAAACTCAAATCATGTTGGCTTTGATGTCATCTGATCAAAAACATATGCCAGACGCACTGGCCTGTTTAGCGGCCTCAGCTGCACTTGCGGTTTCTGACATTCCGTTCAACGGTCCCGTTTCTGAAGTACGAGTAGGAAGAAAAGATGGAAAATTCATTATCAACCCTACTTTCGAAGAGCTCGAAGGAAGCGATATGGATATGATCATTGCCGGTACTGAATCTAGTATTGTAATGGTAGAAGGTGAGATGGACGAAGTGTCTGAAGACGAAATGGTGAGTGCTATCGAAGCTGCTCATGCCGCTATCAAAGTTCATTGCCAAGCCCTGAAGGAATTTGGCGCGATGGTAGCCAAGTCAGAGCCAAAACGTGAGTACAGCCACGAGACAAATGACGAAGAATTGGCGAAGCAAGTAATGGATGCCTGCTACCAAGGGTGCTACGACATTGCTAAAAAGCAGTTAGGTAAAGAAGAACGTGGGGCAGCATTTTCAGCAGTGAAAGAAGAATTCACTTCAAAATTTTCAGACGAAGAGCTTGAAGAAAAGAATGAATTGATCAAGAAATACTTCAAAAAAGCGCAAAAGAAGGCCATCCGAGATTTAGTCCTCAACGAAGGAATTCGATTGGATGGAAGAGCTACCACAGACATTCGTCCTATTTGGTCGGAAGTTGACTGCCTTCCGGGTACGCACGGTTCTTCACTTTTTACCAGAGGTGAGACTCAGTCTTTGACGACACTTACACTTGGATCGAAGATGGATGAGCAAATGATTGACGGTGCTTTGATCAAAGGAACCGAAAACTTTTTGTTACACTACAACTTCCCTCCTTTCTCTACAGGAGAAGCATACCCGATCCGCGGTACTTCCAGAAGAGAAATCGGACACGGAAATCTGGCTTTGCGCGCGCTAAAAGGCATGCTCCCAAAACCACCTGAAAACCCATATACTATCCGTCTGGTAAGTGATATCCTTGAATCGAATGGTTCATCTTCTATGGCAACTGTTTGTGCAGGAACTATGGCATTGATGGATGGTGGAGTTCAGATTAAAGCACCAGTATCCGGAATCGCAATGGGATTGATCACAGATCCGGATAGCGACAAGTATGCAGTACTTTCTGATATCTTGGGAGATGAAGATCACTTGGGAGACATGGACTTTAAGGTAACGGGTACTTCCAAAGGTTTGACCGCATGTCAAATGGACATAAAGGTTGAGGGGTTAAGTTTCGAGATTTTGAAGAATGCACTTTACCAAGCTCGTGATGGACGTGCACACATTCTGGGAGAAATGCTCAAAACCATTGATAAGCCAAACGCTGATTACAAACCACATGCTCCTCGTATCATATCGTTTATAATTCCTAAGGATATGATTGGTGCAGTGATAGGACCAGGTGGTAAAATCATTCAAGATATCCAGAAGCAAACCAATACTGAGATCGTTCTCGAAGAAATTCCTGAAGGAGGAAAAGTTGACATCGTTTCGAGCAACAAGGAAGATATCGATGCCGCTGAAAAGCGCGTGAGAGATATCGCATTCCCTCCCACTGTAGAAGTAGGTGAAGAATACGAAGGAAAGGTTAAAACCATCATGCCTTACGGGGCATTCGTTGAGGTTGTTCCCGGAGTTGACGGATTGCTTCACATCTCTGAACTGGAATGGGGAAGAGTTGAAAAAGTAGAGGATGTCCTAAGTGAAGGTGAAATGGTTAAGTTCAAGATCACTGGAAAGGATCCTAAGACAGGAAAACTCAAACTTTCTCGAAAAGTGTTACTAGAAAAACCAGAAAGAAACAATTAACAGAGAGCTTTTTACGCTTTCTCTGAAAGTACTCTGAAAAAGAGCAACTTACGACTACAAGTTCTGACACCCGCTTGATTTTTTGTAACTAAAAATCGGCGGGTGTCGTTATATCAGACGATATATTTTTTGATAAAACACCTGTAGAACACTTTCATGAGACAGCTTAAAATCACGAAACAAGTCACCAATCGCGAAACCGCTTCTCTCGATAAATACCTCCAAGAAATTGGCCGTGTAGAACTGATCTCTGCTGAAGAGGAAGTAGAACTAGCACAGCGAATAAAGAAGGGCGATCACGAAGCACTCGAAAGGCTAACAAAGGCCAATTTGCGATTTGTTGTATCCGTTTCGAAGCAATATCAAAACCAAGGCTTGACCCTTCCTGATTTGATCAATGAAGGTAACCTCGGTTTGATCAAAGCTGCTCAGCGCTTTGACGAAACTCGCGGATTTAAATTCATTTCATACGCAGTATGGTGGATCCGTCAATCAATCTTACAGGCATTGGCCGAGCAAGCGCGAATTGTTCGATTGCCATTAAATAAGATAGGATCTGTCAATAAGATTAATAAGGCATTTGCCAAATTAGAGCAGGAATTTGAAAGACCTCCAACCAGTGAGGAAATTGCGGATTGTCTGGAAATGACTCTGGAAGAAGTTCAGCAGTCTTTAAAAAATGCCAACAAAGCGGTCAGTATGGATGCTCCATTGGGATTTGATGACGATTCGTCGGGAAATATGTACGAAGTATATAACGACGCTGACAATCCAAAACCCGACGATCATCTGATTTCGCAATCCTTAGGAATGGAAATCGAAAGATCTCTTCACACCCTTACGGCAAGAGAAGCAGATGTAATTCGACTCTATTTTGGATTGACAGGAGAGAACCCACTTACTCTGGAAGAGATAGGCCATCGGTTTGATCTTACTCGGGAAAGGGTAAGACAGATCAAAGAAAAAGGTTTGAGAAGGCTCAAACACAATTCGCGCAGTCAAATGCTACGATCATATTTAGGATAGCAATCGATCAAACAACAAATATTAGGGGGTGTCATCACCCCCTTTTTTATTTCCTTTGCAAAAAAAACAGCATGGGACATTTGATCGCTCCTTCAGTTCTTTCAGCAAATTTCGCCAACCTAATTACGGATATTGAAATGCTCAATCAGAGCGAGGCTGATTGGTTTCACATTGACGTAATGGATGGAGTCTTTGTCCCCAATATTTCCTTCGGATTTCCCGTAATGGAGGCGATCAATAAGCACACCCTCAAACCTATGGATGTGCATTTGATGATTGTAAACCCTGATAGGTATATCAGCCAATTTAAGAAAGCCGGAGCCAATATCTTGACAGTACATCTTGAAGCCTGTACACATCTGCATAGAACTATTCAGGCCATTAAAGCAGAGGAAATGAGCGCCGGCGTATCACTTAACCCACACACTGCGGTGAACGATCTCGAAGATATCATTACCGACATTGATTTGGTTTTAATCATGTCTGTGAATCCTGGATATGGCGGGCAGAAATTTATCGAAAATACCTACCGTAAAATTGAACGCACCCGAAACTTGATTGAAAAATCCGGATCGAAGGCTAAAATCGAAGTTGACGGTGGGGTTAATCTGGACAACGCGCCAAAGTTGATTGAAGCAGGTGCAGATGTATTAGTGGCAGGGAGTTTCGTTTTCGGATCAGATAATCCGACACAGACGATCTCTGATCTGAAAAACGTTTAATTCACTCTTTCCCATCTACGTAATCCCTGAGATATTCGAATTCATCGGTGAGGCTTCCTTCCAAACTGGTTTGAGTCGCTCTTCTGATTACAGAGGAATTCTCTTTTTCCAATAATTCGGGAAGAATATTTTTGATCAGCTCTTGTCCAAAATCTTCAGAAGCATCCTTTGGAAGTTCACATGGTAAATTATCCACAGCCATGACCCCAATAGCAGCCTCATCCATAAAATCAGTCACTGTTTCTTGTGAAGGATCATAACCATAAAGTGGATCTGCAATGGTTGAAGGCTCCAACGTACTGGCCACTGGTCCGTCAATGTCGCAACTGATATCTGCTACCACTTTTAAATTGAATGAATCGTCTTTAGCATCTTCCCGTGTGAAAATAAAGGGGGCATTGGAGTCCCAGTAATGACAAGAGATGTACATATCTGCTACTTCCGAATATTTTGCGAAATCTGAATCAAACCTTTCGGGAAATGAGTAAAATTCAGATTTTTTGAATTCCGAGCCGTCTTTGGTTTTATTGTAGTCCTGTACCCCTAATTGAGTGTACACAGGCTCAGAAAAGGTTTCCTCCAGAAAAGCTGTTGGCGATACCTTTCGAATCCCTGCCGAATCCAAAATCTCCATCGCTCCCCCTGCGACTCGGCCTTTTCCGGTGATCACGGTTTTAAATCCTTTCGGAAGATTCATCTTTTTCAGTTCACGCTCTACCTCTTTTCTGTCTTCGCACTCATGAGCAGGCTTGAGGTCATACCGATCATACTTTTTGCCGGCAGCAAGTAAGGCATTGTAGGCACCCACGATTCCCGCGTATCTGCCGAAACCGATCAATCTTCGCCCTTTCTCGTCTGTCAAAACCTCATAGTCAACCAACCTGATTTTTTTATCCAATATGGTTCTCAATAAATCTCGATTGTACGGCTGTTTCTTGTAGGTATGTGAGAAAAAGAAATACGTTTTATTTGGAATTAACATGTCGAATGGCACCTCCTTTACACCAAAGAGAATAGAGCACTCACTGAGATCTTCCACTACTTGAATTCCCTCGTTTTTGTATTCCTCATCTTTAAAAGCGCGAATGGGACTTGTTTCCACCAAAATTTCGATATCAGAATACTTCTCCGTTAAGAGTTTACACTGAATCGGAGTGAGAGGAACCCGCTTGTCGGGCGGATTTTTCCCTTCTCTGATGATGCCTATTTTAGTCATTTTGGTCATTTTTGAGAGCTGCAAATTTAGACTTTTCCCATCGGGCAAAAAAGCCTTAGGAATAGACAGTGAAACTTCGCTCCACATTCGAGCAACGTGAAGATGAATTCACCTCTTAGATAAAATAGAGTAACTTTTGAGCCGGTAATTCGTCCAACTTTTGAATTCCACCAACAGATGCTTTCTAAAACTGTAATTATTCTATGCTTCGCTATGCTTTGCTCCTTTTTAAGCAATGGTCAAAGCCCTGCTCAAAAGGATACCATACCCCCTAAAAAAGAGGTAATAGAGTCGACGGAAGACGTTGATGGACTTCTGGCTTTTGCGGGATATTTGGGGAAAAAACTTTACGACGAAGTCAGCGATCAATTTGATGAAGAACAGCCTGAAGAGAAAGCAGAGATAAAACGTGTTCGAATTAAGTTGGGACCAATCAAGATAGAACGAATTGAGAAAAGGTAGGATAATGACCAAATGTCATATACCTTTGCCAATCGCAATATACTCAACCTTTGGGATGATTTTTGCGATACCAAAGTAATTCTTTGAAATATGGGGCCGACCGGTTTTGACAACATGAGTTGGTTGTTTAGTAAGCGTGTCGAGCGTTGGAAGTTTGCTCGTACAAATCAATTTCCAAGCCTATAAATGGCGAAAACAATTACGCTCTCGCAGCTTAATAGTCTAAGACTATAAAGTTTAATTCCGAAGTGAAGCACAGTAGCTCGGAACGAGTACCCTTCAGCTTATCCGTCTAATATGGGCTGAAATCAGGGTATCAATCTTTAAGACTAGGAAGTGCAGTGACCTGATGTGCTTCCGAAGCTGAATTAGGTCTAAGCGCTGAGTAGGCTGTTCGATGCCGGCTCTTCGTCGAAAAATAATATTGGACTACACACGTAGAAGGCTAGATAGTCCCATGCTTGGACGAGGGTTCGAATCCCTCCGGCTCCACTTAATGATCAAAACCCCTGAACGAAAAAACGTTCAGGGGTTTTTTTATACAACCGAATTTCCGAAAGCAGCGAAGCGCTTTTAGGTGAGGTGGTTTTATAATGAAGCCGATTTGATGTCAGTGGCAAGAATTTGATTTCCATAATTCTTTAAAGAAAAATCACTCATAAAAAAAGGACAACGACTCCCGTCATCATCCTCTTAAATTTCACAATCACTGAATTCTTAATACGAAGCCACAAAATTTGCAAACTCCTTGTCTTCTCCAAGTAATGGCTCCATCGCATCTATGAAAGGTGTAGCATCACTTTTTCTGCCTTCTTCTTTCATAAGCTTGGCAAATTCCATTACAGCATAGCGGTAAGCAGGCTTTCCTTCTGAAGAAACTGATGAAGGAGTGAAAGCCTTGAGTGCCTCTTTTGCTTCTTCAATGGTCGTTTCTGCCTGGTATACATTCTTACTCCTCCACTCTGCCGTTGCCTTAAGTAAGATCAAGTCGCTGAACGTTCTTAGCGAAAGTCGTGCTCTTTCTGTAATTCTCCGTTTCATAATGAAACTTAGCCTCTTGCATCACTTCCGCCTTCAGCTCACTTAAGTATCTGTCAAAATCAGGCATGTATTCGTTTTCCTTATCATACCTCCTTGCTTTACCACCATATTTAATCGCATCTCTAAATGCACGAGGGTAATCTTCTGCCATCTCATCATTCTTGGAAATTTCAAAATAGGCCATCGAAGCGTACATGTATGGTCTGGGATCTCTTCTGGTATCTTCCTTATCCATGTATTTTTCAGACTTGCTTACGGCTTTTTCATAATCTCCATCAATCACCATGAAAAGGATTTCTTTCATGTCCTCACCGTACTTATCTTTTTTTTCGTCGTCCTGAGCTTGAAGTGGTGCAATAGAAAATAATGCAGCAATCATTACCAGGAAAGACCATTTGTTCTTTTGGAATATCATATCAGTTAGTTCTTTAGTCGTTTTTCAATGTAATTTGAATTCATAATACCAAGGGCACCCATATACTTTAAGCGAAAATCTATCAAATCTCCGACTTTATATTGTCTGGTTGACTTGCCCAAATCTAGTACAAGCATATCAGAACTTGCACCCACAATTTCGATATTTTCATCATAAGGAATCAAGAAATCAGGAGAGATATCTAGCAAGCCGGCATCTAGAATAGCTCTAAGAGAAGTTTTACCATAAAGATCTTGATCAATTTGCAACATTTCACCGCTGGGATTCTCTGCTAGTTCTCCCATGGGAATCATTGGCTTTTCAGTGAGTTCAATAATTTCCATCCTCAATTTAAAAACATCGTTGTGCATCTCTTCAAAAGTTGAGCCATCTTCAATATTCAAGCCAAAGTATAAGGTCTCGCCTATTCGGAAATGATTAACAGAATCTGGAAGTTGATTTCGGAAGAGCATGGGTAAAACCACCGAAGTACCGCCACTGATGCTTTGAATATCATATCCGAAATGTGCTTTAATAAGGTCCTTGTATAGCTTGAGTTGAATAAACTTATCAGGACTAGGCATAACTCCGTGCAAGCAGTTCAAGTTAGATCCGATACCTACCACCTCAATATTGGGGAGGGAAAAAACTTGGCTAAAAAAATTGACTACATCTTCTCCCATTACGCCTTCCCTTAAATCGCCAAGCTCAATCATGATAACTACTTTGTGCGTTTTATCTTGTATTTGAGCTTCTTCGCTTATTAACCGAAGTGTGACCATCTCAGTATTTAGACTCACATCAGCGTAGGTCACCAGGTTTTTTATTGATCTTTTTGCCGGTGGTTTGATATAAACCGTCTGCACCGTGGGATCAAGCTTTTTGACGGCCCTCAAATTACTGATCCGTGAATCATGAATTTCTTTTATTCCAAGGTTCAGGACTTCTTGAAGAAAAAGCTTATTTCCACAAAGTAACTTCGTAACAATACCCCACTCTACATCATACTCGTTAAAGCGAGTTTTGAGCAAATCGAAGTTTTCTTTCAACTTCTCTCTATCTAATTCTACAAAAGCCATAGCTTATATTATTACACGAGGTATGTTGTGCGGAAGCCGCGAAAGCAATTCATAATTTAACTGGGAGCTCATTTCTCCAAATGAAGCCACAGATATGCGCTGTTCTCCTTGATTCCCTATAAATACTACTTCGCTCCCTTTTTCTATATCATCTATTTCGGTTACATCCAAGGTGAGCATATTCATATTAACCGTGCCGATCACACCTACTCTTTGACCATTTACCAATGCTCTTCCCTGATTGCTTAAAATTCTTGAATAGCCATAGGCATAACCTACCGGAACCACCGCAATCTTAGTTTTTCTATTGGTCAAATATGAGGTCCCATAGCCGACATATTCACCTGCTTCTACTTCTTTTATGGTCATCACTTTTGACTTCCAAGTCAAAACAGACGTAAGTGGGTCTTCATATTGCTCTTTCTTGGTAATATAATCAATCAAAGTTTCTCGATTTGGCCAAAAGCCATAAATCAAAATGCCGACCCTCACCATATCAAACTGTGTTTTCGGGTATCTGAGCAAAGCTGCGGAACAAGCAACGTGGCGTGTGTCAAACTTCACACCTTTCTTTTTGAAGTATGACAAGTAGTTCTTAAAGCGGGTACGTTGTTTCTTAATTCGATAGTAATTACTAATACTCTCAGCACCTGCAAGGTGAGTGCAAACTCCTGCTAAATGCAACCTATCCTTATTCTCAGAGATTAAATCAACAAGTTCCGATAGCTGACTCTCATCCATTCCCGTTCGGTTCATTCCCGTCTCGACTTCAACATGAATTTTAGCGGTCAACCCCGTTTTTATGGCCAGTGCAACAACGACCTTTAGCTGTTCAATATCATATACAAAAAATCCATCGCCTCGTCTCAGAACAGTTTCCAAGTTTTCCCGATCGATAAATCCCATGATCATAAGACTGGCTTCAGAAGAAGCGCTTTCGTGAAAGGCATTTGCCTCTTCTATACCGTACACGGAGAAGTGTTGTACGCCTTCTTCTTCAAGTAGTGGTACCATCTGCTCAATACCATGACCGTAAGCATTGCCTTTAATTACTGCCGAAATCTTTACACCCTTTTTGAGTTTACTGCGAATAAATGCAAGGTTTTTACGCAAAAGAGCACTATCAATTTCGATAAATGAAGAAGCACTTTCGGGAGTCATACTCTCTGGGCGTGATTGTAGAATTCAACAAATATTTCTGACCCGGATGAGATCAATTCATCGGGAAAATCATAAGTGGAAGCATGCAATGGAGCAGTTTGAATGCCTGCCCCAAGACCAAACATATGTGTTTTGCACCTATCCGAATAGTGACCAAAATCCTCCGACCATCGAAACGGGTTCTCCATCTGACGAAATGGTCTTTTAAGTGTGGTACAGATATCCTCTAGGTTGCTATGGAAATATTCGTTTGAAGTGGAAGGAAAAAAATCTTCAAAAGTAACTTCGGCAGTGGCATCTTCAATCTCTTTAATCTCATCAGTCATGCGCGTCGCTTCTCTCATCATCCGTTCCAAGTCTGACGATAAAGCTGCTCTGAGAGTGACCAATAGGGTTGACTCCAATGGAGAAACACCAAACGTATCAAGGCCTGACTGAAGTGCAATGGGTGTAGCCAAGGAAAATCCTTTCGTCTTATTTGAAACCATAATGATCTCATCCAAAAAAGTTGTTGCCAACATCAGAGGATTCACAGCATCTTCAGGGTGGGCTGCATGGGCAGTTTTTCCTTTCACATTTAATCGCACCCCAACGCTGCCACATGCAAATGTCCCGGACCTACTCAAGACCAGTCCCAAAGGTTCACCTGGGATGTTGTGAAGAGCAACTAAGACATCAGGTCCGTAGCCATTCAATGCATCATCCTCGAGCAATATCTTCGCACCTTTACCGGTTTCTTCAGCGGGTTGAAATAAAAACGAAGCAGTACCCGAGACATTAGACTGAGCTTCTAGACCTTGCATGGTAGCTAGAAGTATGGACATGTGACCATCGTGGCCACAGGCATGACTGCTTCCTTTCTTTTTAGACTTGTGTTCGAACTTATTCTCTTCTGCTATTGGAAGTGCATCAAGCTCAGCTCGAAATCCTATATGGACGCCTTCTCCATATTTCTTAGCTGCCACAAAACCATGGCTATTGGAACTTTTAGTGATTATGAAGTCAGGGAAATTTTGGAGTATGAACTTTTGTAGAAAATCAGCGGTTTGAGCTTCTCGCCCACTCATTTCGGGATTCTGATGCAGATAGTGCCTGACTTCTTTGATAGTTTCGGCAGATGGCATAAGGTAAATTACTTTTTTTGGTATCTCATTTCCAGATACTTGTTTGTAAAACCAAGTTTCTCGTAGAGAAATTTCGCGGGATTATTTGGCTCAACATGTAGCGCTATATCTCCTTTGGCAATGCTCATCGCCTTTTCCATCAGCTTTCTACCTACTCCCATACCACGAGTATCTGAATCAACCGCTATGTAAACCAGAATATTCTCAGGAATGTAACCAGACATACCTGTTTGGTTAACTACCACTGCTCCTACAAGTTTGTTTTGCAATCTCCCCAGCACCACAAACCCTCCTTTGCCTTTGTGGGCACTGCAAGCATATTCAATAGCCGCTCGGATGTGATGTTTGGGATCACCAAATTCATCTAAACTCGTGTAAAGAAAATCAACGACCTCATTCTCTTCAAGAGTTGTTGGTGAGTTTACAGAATCGTAAAATGAAATGTCAATTTGTTGGAATTTATTTTCAATATGATCTGAAGACATCAAGTCTGCTGATTTTATAGTTTCTAATTAAATTAGGAAAGAAATACCGGAAGTGTAGGATACTAGCGTTTAATTCGAATTATTCCTGCTTTGATCTCCAGTGATTCAAGCTTTTGAGCAATAGCCTCTGCTTCATCACTGTATGCAATGAAGTAAAACTTACCCTTCTTACGCTCACAGTACTCATCAAAAAGCTGCCATTTTGGCAATCGGTCATCCCAGTTTGAAAGCGATTCATCATCCAACACCTCAAAAATGAAGGTGCCAAAGTCTTTTTCAGCGATCATATCAGGAACGAAGCCAGCTTCACTTGCCTTTCTAAACACTGACTGTGGTGTAGGAAAACTCTTGAATGGAGCCTTGATTTCATGGTAGCCTTTCACCCTCAAATAGGCTATTGCACTATTCAACATTCTCTCTCTTTCCTTTGAAATAGTAGTTTTCGCCATGCTTCCGATTTGTACAAATATAAAGTTTCTGATAGGCAAGAGAAACCATTCTTCATTTTAACGTCAGGTTTAAAGGCTTGTTCATCTTGCGGCCTCTGTGAAAAGGTGAATTTCAACTGAGGTCACTAAACAGAGAAATAATGAATTGAACACAATTTCTTAACCTCGTCATTCACCCCCAACTATCTGTATAACCTAGCTTTGCATCATAAATAGAATACCTGATGAATAATATTAGAGTCGTTGCAATAGACGATGTGAGTGATATTCTTGATTTGATTCAATACAACCTTGAGAAAGAAGGTATGGTGGTCGACATCTTTACTGATGGCTCCAAAGCTATTAATCACATTGCTGAAACAAAGCCCGATGTGGTTATCAGCGATTGGATGATGCCTGCCCCTGATGGTCTCGAAGTTCTCCGTATCTTGAGAAACCATATGGCCACACGAGAAATACCTATCATCATGCTGACTTGCAAAGGAGATATCCGAGATTACAAGACAGCCATCAAGGCAGGCGCCAGCGACTACATTGCTAAGCCTGTAAGGATGGATGAATTAGTGAGGAGAATTAAACTACTCCTACCCTCCGAAGGCCGCCAAAGCGCCCAATTCGGATGAAATACCGTTTCTTACCTTACTTCTTGTTTTGCACCTTTGTTCTTGCGTGTAGCGAATCAACTATTGAAAACACGACAGAGGTGGAAAAAAACGTGTCATACAAAAATCTCGATTTCCAAGGGCACCGAGGATGCCGTGGATTACTACCGGAGAACACTATTTCCGCTTTTAAGAAAGCGCTTGATTTAGGGGTAAACACTTTGGAAATGGATGTCGTAATCACCAAAGACAAAAGAGTGATTCTTTCCCATGAGCCTTGGTTTTCGCATGAGATCGCTTTGGACCCCGATGGCCATCCCATTTCATCGGATGCGGAAAAAAGCCATCGTATTTATGCAATGAGCTACGAGGAAACCAAATCCTATGATGTTGGAACGAAACCTCATCCGCGTTTTCCCAATCAAGAAAAGTTTAAAGCGTTCAAGCCATTGCTCATTGATGTAATCAACGAATCAGAAGCTTATGCTGCCAAAGAAGGAAGACCTCTACCGTTTTACAACATTGAAACCAAGTCTCTACCGGCAGGAGATGGGATATTCCATCCTGAGCCAGAAGAATTTATAGATCTATTGGTGGCTGTGATCAAACACGCAAACATCCAAGATAGGACTACCATACAGAGTTTTGATGTAAGAACCTTGCAGGTAGCCAAGGCAAAATACCCCGATATGAAATTGGTTCTTTTGGTAGAAAACGATGAAACTCCTGCACAGAATCTCCAAAAATTAGGTTTTACTCCCGACATTTATAGCCCTGATTATGTACTAGTGGATGCTGCTCTCATAGCTTTTGCACAGCAAAAAGATATGAAAGTGATTCCCTGGACGGTGAATGAGCGTCAAGAAATGGAAAGCCTTATTGCTTTAGGTGTTGATGGCCTCATCACTGATTATCCTGACCGCCTGCCTAATCAGGAGTAAAATAAACTTTCTACATGTCTATCAGTCTTAAAAATCGAACGATCAACCGAGAGTTGAGTTGGCTTTCTTTCAATCACCGTGTTTTGCAAGAAGCACAAGACGAGGCAGTTCCGTTGGTAGAACGGTTGAGGTTTCTGGGGATTTTCTCCAATAACCTCGATGAATTTTTCCGTGTTAGGGTAGCCACAATGAAACGCGTCGAAGCCGTGAGCAAGAAAAAGGAATTGATCGGAGATAAAACTGCCGCCGAGGTTCTCGATGAAATCCAAGATGAAGTAGTTCGCCAGAAAGAGCTTTTTGCGGTAATCTATCGAAACATTCTAAGCGAACTAAAAAAGCACAATGTGGAGATCGTTACGGAGACCGAACTAAATGAGGAACAAGCTGCGTTTGTAGATGAGTATTATCGAGCTGAAGTATCGCCCTTGCTGGTCCCTATTATGCTTAAAAGTTTGGAGGAGTTCCCATATCTCAGAGACAAGTCCATTTTCCTTGCTGTAAAAATGACAACTCCCAAAAAGAATAAGGAGGGGAAGTCCAAGCAATTTGCACTGATCGAAGTGCCATCGGAGGCCACCCCGCGCTTTGTTGTTTTACCTGAGGCAAACGGCAAGAAGTACATCATGTTTCTCGACGATGTAATCAGATTCAACCTGAACCAGATATTCAGAATTTTCGACTACGAATCGCTGGAAGCATACACCATAAAGCTCACACGCGATGCCGAGTTGGACCTGGACGACGACGTTTCAAAAGGCTTTTATGAAAAAATGAAAAAAAGCCTCAAACAACGGACTAAAGGTGAGCCTGTAAGATTTCTCTATGACAGTGAAATGCCTGTGGATCTGTTGACCTACTTGTGCAAAAAACTTGATATTGACGAAGACGACAACATTATTCCGGGGGGACGCTACCACAACTCAAAAGACTTCATGAATTTTCCAAATGTGGGGAACGCGGAATTGGAATACGAAATAATAAATGGTACGGATCACTACCTAATCGATAAGTCCAACGGAATACTAAATGCAGTCGATAAAAATGACATTTTGCTGCATTACCCTTACCAGCACTTTCGAGGTTTTGTGCACTTTTTAAGAGAGGCGGCTATACACCCTCATGTCAAGGAAATAAAAATAACACTGTATCGAGTAGCCAATCGATCACGCGTAGTAAATGCGCTGGTCAGTGCAGCCAAAAATGGCAAACAGGTGACTGCCGTTGTGGAGTTACGAGCTCGATTTGATGAAGAAGCAAATCTCGAATGGAGCAGAACCCTCCAAGACGCCGGGGTAAAAGTAATTTTCGGGATTTCCGATATGAAAGTGCATTGCAAACTGGCAGTGGTCACCCAAGTTCACAAAGGAAAAGTGAATCGGCAGGCAGTTATTTCCACAGGCAACTTTCACGAGGGAACGGGTAAAGTATACAGTGATCTCGCTCTTTTTACCACGAATTCAGAAATCTGCGATGAGGCACTAAAAGTTATCGCATTTATCGAAAGACCCTATCTTAATTTTCGCTTCAAGCATTTGCTTGTGGCACCGGCTACCATGCGCTCGGGGTATATTAAAAAACTC
>CAZKXG010000006.1:40941-43796 GCA_964556465.1 uncultured Cryomorphaceae bacterium
CCATCTTCATTAAGTGTATACTTTTTGGTGATCTTTTCAAAAACTGCGTCAGCGTTATTTTGAGAAAAACCAGAAACCGAAACCGGAGAAATTCAAAATGCCAAAGCGGGAAAAGTGGCGTATGCATTCATTAAAGTAAATAGCTTGGTAGACGAGACATTAATTCGTAAGCTCTACCAGGCGAGCAGAGCCGGGGTAAAAATTCGACTCTTGGTAAGAGGAATATGCTCACTAATACCAGGCATAAAGGGAGTTAGCGATAACATTCAAGTGCATAGCATCATCGACCGATATCTTGAACATGCTCGGGTATTCATTTTCGGAAACGATGGTAATGAAGACATCTATATCAGCTCTGCCGACTGGATGGAAAGGAATCTCGACTACCGCGTTGAAGTCAGTGTCGCTATCTACGATCCCAAAGTTCGAAAGGAAATTAGGGATATGATGGAGCTGCAATGGAGCGATAACGTCAAGGCAAGATTGTTAGCTGGAAATCAAACCAATGAGTATGTAGAGCGAGAGAAAGGTGAAAAAACAATAAGAGCTCAAATGGAAATGTACAAGCTAATTGAGCACCAGCAAAAAATTATGCAGGAAGAGGATGAATAGCTATTCTGCCCCCCTTTGCTGCTCGATGACTACTGCGCGACTCATACTAATCTTCTGGCCATTGTAAAATGGTACAACAAAAGAATTGGGAATGGCACTTTCTCGCACAAATGCATTACCCTTACTCGCCTCCTCATAACTGAAGAACAAACCGGCATAAAATCTGGCCAATCCGTCTTTGACCGTTTCGCCACTAACCGGGAAAAGACCGGTAAAATTGTTCTTATCTACATCCTCAGGATAATAGCCAAGTTGAATTTTATATACTAATCCATCGGGAATATCCTCGTTCATTAGGACCTCGCCTTTCTCGGCTTTCTCGAATTGTGACATGTACTCAGGTTCTTCAACTCCTTGCACATCGTCCAGGTATTTCTTATCGAGTAGCTCTCTGATTTCCTTGATGCGAAAAGAGGCATCTTCCAAACCCGAAACAGCATTGTTTAATTGAGCATCAACCTGTTTCATTGACTTTTCAATCGAGCTGACTATAGATGCATTTGTTGCACGAAGCGCCTCACTCTCCAGCTCTTTGTACATATCTTCGTACAAGGCTATTTCCTCTTCATAACTGTTAGCGGCCTGCTGAAAAGAGGCCTCATCGGCTTCAAGCCTCACCAATTCGTCCTCAAATGGTAGTACTTCGTAATTGGGAATATCCTTTTTTTCTTTCGTATCGTCAGACTTGAGCAGCAGTGAAGCATTAAAAAGATCCATTACAGCATTGCTCAAGTGAATTGATGATTCCTTCCCGAAAAAATGATGAGAAGAAATATCGACCATAGGATAGAACTCTCTTATTACGGAATCTGCAACAATAATCTTCTCTTTACCCTGATAAAGAAGATTCAATGCGCGCAAATTTGTCTTAGGAGTATGATAGAGAGACGTATCACTCAGCATCAGCGAACGCTTCATGAAGAAGAGAGCCGTATCAGCAAAAAGTCGCGAGCTATCCACGGAATTGATGAAAGTAGTGAACTTGGTGTAGTAATAACCCTCCTCAGCATAGCGTGCAGCAGCGATTGCAGCATTCTTTGCCTTTGCATTGTCAAAATAATTCCGCTCAATTAAATCCTGCCCATTGAGCAGACTGATGAACACGAAAAAAAAGACGGTTAAACAGAGGGATTTCATATGATTGGTAATTCAATCACAATTTTACGGCCTAATGTAAAACTATTTCGGCGTATTCGAGTATGGTTATCAACAATAGATTTAGGACAATTCGATCAAATAATGATTGATTATTGGATCAAAAAAGCCAGTTTTATACCGTGAAAAAGTCTCTCCTCCTTACATCTATCCTCCTGCCTCTGGTTTTATTGGCGGGAGGTCCAGTAAACAATGACCCTTGGGTTAAGGCTTATCGCCAAAAAGTGGCCAATTCACAGCACTTGCTTTTGGCTGAAGATGAAGAAAGCGAAAGTCAATTGGGCCCTTTCTTTGACGGATTTTCTGTGGGTGCAAGCGCTGGTTTAGCCTTATTTCATGGAAGTATGGCTGACTATGACATGTTTGCTCCGTTCAAAGATTTTGGAACGTACTACCAGTTTGGTTGGAGCGTCTACGCGGAAAAGAAATTTGACTTTGGCTTGGGAGCCAAGTTGGAGTTTGAGAAAGGTACATTGGGAGGAGGAAGAACTCCGGGTAAAGAAAGTCTGCCTTTAGATTTTGAATCCGAATACAGCACCATCAACGCAAAAGCCAGTTTTGACATTCTCAATGAGCTTTTCGGAGATGGAGATGATCTATCGAAATATAAATTTTACCTCAATGCTGAAATAGGAATCGGGGTTACTTTCTTTCGGGCTATCTCGACTTGGAGATCCGAAGGCAGTCAGCAAGGGGAGATACGAGACTATGTAGGTTACACAGTAGTAGATGAAAATCCTGCTACTCAGCGTTACGTTCTTGAGGAAAAAGACTCACCGGCCACCGCATTAAATATCCCCGTTGGTTTTACCGCAGGCTACCGAGTAAACTATAAAACAGACATTACGTTCAGCTACGCCCTTAACAATTTGATGACTGACAGACTAGATGCTTGGGATCGAGACTTTACATCCAATGACAAATACTCCTACTTTGGTGTGGGTCTGAGGTATAACTTTAACCGCACAAAAGATCAATACCCTGAGAAAAAAGTGAAGGAGGAAAAGGAGCCCAAAGATCAAAAATGGAGTCTTTTCGGTTCGAAAAAAGAAGATGTATCTCCAAATGATGTAAATCTTGACGGACCA
>CAZKXG010000007.1:0-16338 GCA_964556465.1 uncultured Cryomorphaceae bacterium
CGCTGTGTTTGGCGACTGGTTTTTCATTCATTTTATTGAGAAGCCGGGTATGGCTTTTGGTCTTGAATTTGGCGGTCAGACAGGAAAGATCTTTCTGAGTCTCTTCCGAATTGTAGCCATCGTCTTCATCGGATTATACCTAAACGGCCTTGTCAAGAAAAAAGCACATACATGGCTCATCGTGTCCGTGGCATTGGTTTTTGCAGGAGCAGCAGGAAATATAATCGATAGTACTATTTACGGCCTGATTTTTAGCGAAAGCCCTCCACTGCCTGTGGTGGCCACCATGTTTCCTGATGGCGGCGGTTATGCCGGTATTCTCCAAGGAAAAGTGGTGGATATGCTCTACTTTCCCATAATCGATACCAATTGGCCTGAATGGGTTCCTTGGCTGGGTGGAGATAGACTTCAGTTTTTTCGGCCCATTTTCAATGTGGCTGACTCCTCAATTACAATAGGTATGGCGCTGATTCTAATCAATCAAAAGCGCTTTTTCAAAGAAGAAAAATCAGGAAATCAAGTTGAGGCTGAGCAAAATCCCGAATAGATCAGCAGGGCTATACCTTCCCTCAATAAAGTAGATCGCGTCTCCCGCGAAAGTGCCACTTCCAGCGTAAATTACGTTATTCTGCACCGTGTATAACACGTCCAGTTCAAAGTTGGAATCTCCTTTGTAAATCTTTCCGTTCTCACCAAGGGTATAAGCTATTTGACCGGAGTACATGGCATTTCCGGTATACAGCTTTCCGTCGCGATAAGTGTAGATCAGGTCAAATTCAGACCCTGAACCCCCCACCATAATCTTATCTCTGATAACGGTATACAGCACCGCGTTGAAATCGAATGTGTAAGCGGGGAAAATGCGGTTGTTGGTGAAATGAAGCACCTGATCTGTAATGTAATTCGCGTTACCTGCGAAGACTCGGATTTGACCCTGGCTAGACATGGAAAATCCAAGCGATAAAACCAAGAATAAGATGAGAGCGACACGTTTCATGTTACAAAAGAAACAAATTTAGAGCCAAGCTTGATATGTTGAATATACTCCCAATACCCAATACCCAATACCCAATACCCAATACCCAATACTGGATCCCATTACCCAATTTGCAAATGCATAAGAAACTTATGTATATTTGTCCCATCAGAAATTTACCTATCAGAGATGAGTAAAAATCATTTGTACAAAGGAACCCTTAGTAGCATCTTGCTTAAACTTCTTTCTGAAGAAGGCCGAATGTACGGCTACGAGATTTCCAAAAAGGCCAAATCACTGAGCAACGGAGATTTGGACATCACCGAAGGAGCTCTTTATCCTGCATTGCACAAACTAGAGGCAACAGGCCTGGTTTCGACCGAGGTCGAAATGATCGGCAAGCGCTCGAGAAAATACTACAAGCTCACCGAGTCTGGTGGAAAGGAGGCCAAAGACCGAATTGCCGAGTTGAAAGAGTATGCCCAAAATTTGCAGCTCTTTCTTAATCCGAATTTGAGTCATGGCTGAGAGAGACTTAACGGATGCGCAAGTAAGTTTGGTCATCGACTTTTTGAAACGATGGGGAATCGACTCACCTGAATTGGTTTTTGAACTGACCGATCACTATTGCGAAAAAGCAAAAGAAAGAATGAACAAGGGTGAGCCCTTTCATGAGGTGCTAGATAGTTGGAAGACAAAAAAGCATTTTTTAAGCCTAAAGAGAATTCAAAACGAGTTTGAGAAAAGTTTTAAAAAGCAGTGGACTAGATCACAAATGAAAGCGCTGAAAACAGTCTTTACTTCTATTCAGCTACTCTGGTTGTCTGTCTGTATAGGGGTGGTTTTAATCGCTACGTACTTTGGTTTCGGTATCGTAGTGCTTGGTGTTTGCGCCGCATTATCCGCAGTATATTATATTGGTTTCGGCTACTTCTATTGGATCAAAAAATACCAAAGGATATTTGAGATCAGAGACAATCTCGTCGGCGGATTGATTTATTATTGGAGCATTTACTACTTCTTAATGAGCGCAGAATCGAATGAGCTTGTTTATTCTTCGGATCTATTTCAATGGAATACTGTACTCTCGATAACGGTTGTCGTTTTAAGTTTTTATCAGTACAACCTTTACTCAAAGGCATGGCAGAAGCTGAAGGGTCTTACGGAAGAGTATTTGATCGAATTTAAAAAACCCAATCTGGTTTGAGATCAATGAAGGCAACATATCTAACTGATGACCAAGTAAGCTTGGTCATCGACTTTTTGAAACGATGGGGAATCGACTCGCCTGAATTGGTTTTTGAGTTGACCGATCATTACTGCGAAAAAGCCAAAGAAAGAATGGAGCAGGGCTGGTCTTTCCAAAAAGCGCTTGACAGTTGGAAAACCAAGAAGCACATGAAAGAACTCAGGCAAATCCAAACTGATTATGAGGTCATTGTTAAAAAGAAGTGGTGGAAGGCTCATTTGCAAGCCATCAAGAAGTTATTTCTCTCTAGGCAGCTGTTTTTATTCCTAGGAGTTTTGGCTCTGATGTTTTTAAGCTATTGGTTCGAGCTGGGCTACGTATTCTCCTTTGTGATGATTGTCATTACCTTGCTAGTCACTTTTGCAGCAGTATACCTTCAATGGGCTAGTCGATTTGGATGGTACTTTCAAACTAGAGAGTTAACACTTCCTTTTATGGGCGGCTGGTTGCCTATTTATGAGTTGATAAGTCATGGAGGCCACGTCGCTGTGTTTTCAGGAGAGCCTGTTGAACTGTCAATGATTACGGTTACCATATCCATCACCTGCGGCTTTATCGGATACAATCTTCTTTTAGGAGCCAACCGTGAATTGAAACTAATCACCGACGAATACATACGCGAACCTCAAAAATTTCAACAACGATGAATAACCAATACTTGAGTGATTTTCAGCTCGACCAAGTCAGGGCTGTTCTAAAAAAATACGGAATCGAAAGTGACGATTTGCTGGACGAGCTAACTGACCACTATGCGGGTCTTTTGGAAGAGCAGATTGGGAAAGGTGCCTCTTTTGATGAAGCGTTTCAGACTTTTACATCAGAAAATTCTTGGTTCAAGCTGCGAAAGCTTCAACACGCGCATTGGAAGTATGCTGATAAGTCCATCAAGCGATATGTGCTCAGCCATCTGAAAGAAATTTGGCTGACGCCAAAAGTGGTCATTACTGCAGGGTTGATTGCCGGACTTGTTGCACTGCTCAGACTTCCTATTGACGAAACCCAGTGGTTTTTCAATTTGGTCCATTCGGCTTTAATGGTGCTGGTTCTATATATCTTGGTTTCGTCTTATGCTTATTTACGCAAGTATAAATCACATGACCTTAGGGCAACTGTGGCAATGAGTGGATCGATGTTTTACGTCGTCTTTATGTCCTTTTGGACGACAAATGAAGCCCTTTTCTACCCGCTGTTTTCGGGAGAAAACGCTATCGTGCTACACGTGATTTACTACGTTATACTCGGACACTTAACCTACATTTATTCTAACCTGTTTATTCGAGCCAAAGCGCAAACATTGAGGAGAGAAGTATTAGGTTAGACAGCCACTTTCTTAGCGATCAATTCCGCGATTTGGACCGCATTCGTGGCAGCACCTTTCCTTAAGTTATCGGAAACGATCCAAAGATTGAGGCTATTTGGAAAAGAGAAATCCCTTCGGATTCGTCCCACGAAAACATCGTCTTTTCCCTGCGCGTATCGAGGCATCGGGTAGAGATTTACGTCCGGGTTATCTTGGAGCTGGATACCGGAAGTTTCGTGCAATAGCTTGCGTACGTCACCTAAGTCAAACTCTCTTTCAAAAGTAATATTCACCGACTCTGAATGGCCGCCCACGACGGGAACTCGAACCGCTGTGGCAGTTACTTCCACTGAATTGTCGTTTAGGATTTTCTTCGTTTCTCGTGTCAGTTTCAATTCCTCTTTGGTGTAGCCTTCGAGCTCGAAAACATCACAATGAGGCAAGCAATTTTGGTCGATTGGATAAGGATAAACCATTGGCCCTTCTTTTCCGGCCCTTTCGTTTTCGAATTGCTCTACCGCATCTTTTCCCGTTCCGGTGATGGATTGGTAAGTCGAAACCACCGCGCGTTTTATGCCATATTTCTCGTGAAGCGGGGCAAGTGTCATTACCAATTGAATGGTGGAGCAGTTCGGGTTCGCAATAATCTTGTCATCGGTCGTCAAGCTGTCGCCGTTAATTTCGGGAACGATCAATTTGTGATCGGGCGACATCCGCCAAGCCGATGAATTGTCGATAACAGTGCAATCCACTTCGGCAAACTTCGGGGCGTGTTCCAAGCTCGTATTTCCACCCGCCGAAAACAAGGCAATGTCCGGTTTCATAGCAATTGCTTCTTCCATGGAATGAATGCGGTATTGCTTCCCGAGAAACTCAATCATATTCCCGACACTTCGCTCTGACGCAACGGGTATCAGTTCCGAAATAGGGAATTTCCTTTCAGCCAAAACTTCCAGCATCACTCTGCCTACCATCCCTGTGGCACCGACTACAGCTACCTTCATTTTCTTGATGTTTACTTAATAAATAACAAGTGGCAAAAGTACTATATTTAGAGCCGCCCATTGAACATGAAACTCTTCCTGACTCACATTATTGTTACTACATGTTTTCTTCTGACTTTGGCCACATCGGCTCAAGTCAGCGACGACTTCTCTGACGGAGATTTTACCAATGGTACGCTTTGGACAGGAGACGATGCTTTTTTCATTGTTGAAAATGAGATTCTCAGAAGCAATGTTGACCCCGGAGATGCATCCATAAACTACTATCTCTCCACAGTAAATGCTCTGATCGACGATGTGCAGTGGGAGTTTTGGATTAACCTCGATTTCGCCACATCAGGAGCCAATTTTGTGGATGTATATGTTACAGCAGATAATACGGACTTATCGGCTGCAGCCAACGGATACTTCATTCGCTTTGGCGATACTGCCGATGAAATTTCATTCTACAAACTCTCATCGGGTTCTGAGACTATTCTAATCAACGGCCAGGACGCTCAACTCGGTTCAGGTAACAATGTATACAAAGTAAGACTTTCGCGAACGGGTGCCGGCCTTTGGACGCTTGAACTTGACGAGGGCAATACCGGTGTTTTCACGGGAGCGGGTAGTATTACAGATGACGATATTACATCTACCGGCCATTTTGGTTTTCGGATAGAGCAATCGAGTGCAGCTTCGCCGGTAAACAACCATTTCTTCGATGATATCGAAATCGGGCCAATCCCGGTTGATGTGGAAGCGCCTGAATTGATATCAGCGGCAGCCACAAGTTCTACCGATGTTGTTCTAGAATTCTCCGAAGCACTGGAGGAAATTTCAGCGGGTACCGCAGCCAATTATGTCATTGACGGAGGAGTCGGAAATCCCTCAGGGGCGCTCCTCAATGGCGGCTCTCCCAATTCGGTAAACTTAACCCTTGCCACCCCGCTCACCAATGGACAGGAATATACGGTCACGGCCACGGGTGTGGCTGACCTTGCGGGAAACGTCACTACTGACGAAACCGCCTCGTTCACTTTTTTCATTCCCGACGATGCCGGTCAGGGAGATGTGATTTTCAATGAAATACTTCCTGACCCAAGTCCTGCTGTCGGCTTGCCTGAGTTTGAGCACATCGAAATTTACAACCGTAGTAGTTCGTTTTTCGATTTGGAAGACTGGATTTTGGTCAACACTACGACAGAACGTCTCTTGCCATCTGTCCCCTTCCCTCCCGATAGTTACTTGATTCTTTGCGATGCTTCGAATGTTGATGCTTTCGCTTCGTTTGGAGCCGTGGTGGGTATCACTTCATTCACAGCGTTAGCTAATACGGCCGATAGCCTGACCCTTATCGACCCAAGTGGAGAAATACTGGACATCGTTTCATACACCGATAGCTGGTACCAAGATCCCGACAAAGATGGCGGGGGTTATAGCCTCGAACGAATCAACCCGACAATCTCTTGCAGTGGAGCTTCAAATTGGGCCGCTTCGAATAATGTATTAGGTGGAACACCGGGAAGTCAGAACAGTCTATTTGACGATACGCCTGATACTACACCTCCTTCGGTTAGTTCGGTTTCTGTGGTTGATCCACTTACTCTATTGATCACTGTTTCTGAATCTCTTGAAGACTTGAATTCAGCCTCGATTAGTTTGGATCAAGGCATTTCGGTCAATGAGTTTTCCTTGGTGCAAGACGATCAAATTCAAGTGCTTTTGGTTGAGCCTCTGCAGACAGGGGTTGGGTATGAACTCACTGTAACTGGACTTGTAGATTGCGAAGGAAATGTTTCGGACAATGAAACGCTGACTATTTTTATCGGAGAGTTACCACTTCCCGGAGATCTGATCATCTCGGAAATCATGGCTGATCCGACGCCATCGATCGGTTTACCCGAAGGCGAATACTTTGAGTTGTTCAATATGTCGGATAAGACGCTGGAACTGCAAGGAAGCGAACTCTCGGGTGTTTTTTTCGAAGAATCTATTGTTCTGCAGCCAGGTGAGTATGTGGCTTTTGCATCCATCTCAACTGCAGAGCTTTTTGACAATTTGGAAGGCATTCGATTCTTAGATATGAGCACTTCTTTTCTCACCAACGGAGGGAGGGAGTTGACTTTGACCAATTCCAACGGTAATCAAATCGACTTCGTTGAATACAGCGATGATTGGTACAACGATTCCGACAAAGATGACGGGGGCTATTCATTGGAGTTGATTAATCCCAATGCCGCTTGCAGCGGAGCTTTCAACTGGTCAGCTTCAAACAGTGCGCTCGGTGGAACTCCAGGTCTACAAAACAGCATTTTTAATGATGCACCTGATCAAACTCCACCTACGTTGGAGTCGTTTAGTATTCCGCAAGACAATGAAGTTCAGCTCGAATTTTCGGAGCCTCTGGATGAACTAAGCATCAACAGTATCGTGGCAAGCTTCAACCCTGAATCTTCTATAGCGGGAATATTTCAAATTCAGCCCAATGAATTATTGATTGAACTGATTCTTCCGCTGGAGGTGGGCATAAGCTATTCTTTGGAATTGATCGGAGTGACTGACTGTGCGGGGAATGAGGCTGAGGTGATTTCCGTCGACATCTTATTGGGAGTTTCACCTGAGGTGAACGAAATTCTCATCACAGAGATCATGGCAGATCCATCTCCTTCAGTTGGTTTGCCGGAAGGCGAATACTTTGAATTGTACAATGCCTCGAATATGGCCATCGACCTGTTCAATTGTTCACTATCGGGAGTAGAATTTGAGGAATCGGTGGTCATAGCCCCGGGCGAGTATTTGTTTTTTGCTTCGATTAGCAATCAAGTGGTTTTCCTGACTTTTCCTGATGTGATCTTTTTGGAGAACATGAGCTCTACTTTCTTGACCAATGGAGGGAGAGAATTGGAACTATTGAATCCGGACGGGGAGCGAATAGATCGTGTGAATTACAATCTCTCTTGGTACAATGATGGCGATAAGGAGGATGGCGGCTATAGTTTGGAACGTATCAACCTTTTGGAACCATGTCGTGGAGCAGATAACTGGACTGGATCCGAGGCAGAAAGTGGTGGAACACCGGGCTCACAAAACAGTGTTTACAGTGAAGAACCAGATTTGATCGCACCTGAGATAATCGCCGTTTATGCGCAAGGATCAAATCTGGTTGAAGTGCGTTTCTCTGAAGTGGTTGACAGCTTATCAGTGCTGCTTGCAAACATCACGATCACTCCCGAGGTAGGAGTAGATGATATTTTTAATGCACCACCCGATTATTCATCTATTCTGATACAACTAACTGAGCCTCTTGAAGGTGGTGTGCGTTACGAGCTAAGTTTGGAGAACATTGCCGATTGTGTTGGAAATGAAATTGAATCGACCGAATCATTTGTTTTCGCGATTCCTCAACCAGGTGAACCCGGAGACTTGCTCATCAATGAAATTCTTTTCAATCCGCAAACGGCGGGACGCGACTTTGTTGAAATTTACAACGTATCTGACAAGAACATCGGTTTGAAAAACTGGGTACTGCAAAATGCTGATCTGACCACAAGGGTCATCAGCGAAGATCCGCTTGTGATATTTCCCGGTCAGCACCTTGTACTGACTGATGATGTGAACGCCACCATTCAAGAGTACCCGATGTCAGGAGCTTATCGTGAGAATTTCCACGAAATGGTATCGCTTCCTTCTTACAACAATGGAGATGGATCTGTGATTCTGGCGGATTCTTTGGAGAATCCGATCGATAGATTCGACTATTTGGAGGATTACCATTTTCCGCTGCTCAACACCTTTGATGGCGTGAGCTTGGAGCGATTGAGCTACACTAGACCTACCAACGAGCCGGGCAATTGGTCATCGGCCTCTGAAAGAGTTGGATTCGCCACCCCCGGATACGTCAATTCTCAATTTTTGCCGGAAGGCCGAGCCTCAGCTCAGTTTGAACTTCAGGATGAAGTTTTCTCTCCGGACAACGATGGCTTCGAGGACGTGTTGTTGATCAACTACGCCTTGAATGGCCCTGATTATCTGGCCACAATACGTATTTACGACCGCAGAGGGCGCTTGATTAGAGGATTGACCAACAATCTCCTGTTGGGTACAGAGGGAACATTGAGTTGGGATGGAACTACTGATGATCGATCGAAAGCCCGAATAGGTCCGCACATTGTTCTAATTGAGATTTTCAATCCTGCAGGAGATACTGAGACCTTTAAAATTCCGTGTATTGTGGCGGGAAATCTTTCTAACTAATCCATTCGGTTTACTACTTTTGTGGGCCCAAACAAAACCTCCAGCATGCGCTCACCCGTCGATATTTCAACCAAGCTTCCTAAAGTCGGCACGACCATTTTCACCATAATGAGTAAAATGGCCCAAGACCATGGCGCCATCAATTTGTCGCAGGGTTTCCCTGATTTTGATGTAGATCCTGTTTTGCTCGAAATGGTTACCAAGCACATGAAAGATGGGAGAAATCAGTATGCTCCGATGGCCGGCGCAATGGTTTTGAGAGAGGCCATTGCCAAAAAGACCAAAGAATTGCACGGAGCTAACTATGATCCTGATACCGAGATTACGGTAACGGCAGGTGCTACTCAGGCTATCTATACGGCCATTACGGCATTGGTAAAAGAAGAGGATGAGGTAATCGTTTTTACACCTGCTTACGACTGCTATGTTCCTCCGATCGTGTTGAATCAGGGAAAACCCGTTTATGTTCAGCTCAAAGGACCTGACTTTAAGGTAGATTGGGAAGACGTTAGAAAGGTTATCACACGGAAAACGAAATTGATCATTATCAATACGCCACACAATCCATCAGGTGCCGTTTGGGATGAAAATGATATGAAAGAGCTGGAGAAGCTCGCCACCAATAGTGACGCTTTAGTACTTAGTGATGAGGTTTACGAGCACATTGTTTTTGATGGAAAGAAACATTGGAGTGCCTCGAAATTTCCTGAATTGGCAAAGCGGTCTTTGGTCGTTGGTAGTTTTGGAAAAACCTTTCATGTTACGGGTTGGAAGCTCGGGTACATTTTAGCTCCCGAAAATTTGATGAGGGAGTTTAGAAAAGTGCATCAGTACTTGGTCTATTGCGTCAACGCACCGATGCAGTTTGCCATCGCTGATTATCTGCAAGTGCCCGATCGCTACAACCATATTGCTGAAATGTATCAGCAGAAGCGCGATACCTTTTTAGGTCATATTAAGGGCTCTCGTTTTAAGACATTGCCTTCTTCAGGTTCTTATTTTCAATTGCTGAATTACTCGGCTATCAGTAAAATGGGAGAGGTCAAATTCGCCGAGAAGCTTACTATAGAGCACGGTGTAGCATCTATTCCAGTTTCGGTCTTTTACCACCAGCCTGTCGAGCAGTACATGTTGAGATTTTGCTTCGCCAAGTCGGATGAAACATTGGAAGAAGCCGCTGCAATTCTCAAGGAACTATGATTCGAACCTCACAGCTTAAGCTTGCCTTACTTCAAGCGGAGTTGCATTGGGAATCTGTAGAAGAAAACCTGAAAATGGTAGAGCAGAAAATGGAGCTCCTTCCTGATGGTTTGGATATTGTCGTCTTGCCCGAAATGTTTTCTACCGGATTTACCATGAATCCGTCGAAAGTTGCTGAGACCAATAGTGGCAAAGCTATGACTCTACTTCAAAAGCTATCAGCTGATAAGTGCTACGCCATCTGCGGAAGCTTTGCTGCGGAAGAAAGCGGGAGTTATTTCAACCGTTTCTTCTGGATTTTCGAAGGCAATCTTGACTATACCTATGACAAGCGACATCTTTTCCGCATGGCGGATGAGCATCAAGTGTATAGCCAAGGCATGAACGATGTAAGAATCAAATTCAAAGGCTGGAGTATCATGCCTCGGGTTTGCTACGATCTGCGTTTTCCGGTCTGGTCGCGTTCGAGCGATGTTGATCTACAAATTTATGTGGCCAATTGGCCCGCAGTCAGGGTAGCCGCTTGGGACAAGTTACTTTTGGCAAGAGCCATTGAAAATCAATGCTACGTAGCGGGTGTAAACAGAGTTGGGCACGACGGAAACGGCATAGCTTATTGCGGTCATTCGGTAGCTATAGACCCGAAAGGAGATGCGATGACGGCTGCTGCCAATGAAACCGAAGGATGGATTTTCTCGACGCTGGATCTCAAATCTTTGAACGATTTCAGGAAAAAGTTCCCTGTAGCTTTGGATGCTGATCAGTTTGACATAATTCCATAAGGAATCGGGGCCGGAGTCCAGTCTATTTCCAGGTCCCAATTTGATCTTACCTCAATTTCTTCAGGATAAAAAAGTCGCCCTTCGGGTTGAATACCCGTAGCGTAATTTCCCGTATCCCATTCGCCGTTTCCATTTGTATCAAAGTTTATGCGAAGGCCGTATTTACCTGGTTCAAGCTTCTCAAATGTCAATACATTTCGACCGGCGAGAGGCTCAGATCGTAAAATCTTGCCTGCCTCATTGGTGAATTCAAAAACGGGATTAGATTCTGATTGAATAAGGCTGTCATTAATGCTCACCGTTAAGTCGCCGTAGTATTCTTCCTCTTCAAGTTTGAATTCAAAACTTGTGCTATCACTATAAATCCCATAGAGATCTTTTACAGCACCTTCTTTCATAATCACTTGATAGATGGAAGTTGGTTTTTTTTCCAGATGGATGAAAAAATGAAGTCCGCTAACTGACTTTTTGAAGAATTGAGGAGCTATTTCTAAACTGTCTTCGAGTATGGTGATCAAAGTTGTGTCAATCTGATCCAGCGGATTTGAAAGATTGATTTTAATTTCTTCATACCGATCTAACCGCTTTTGTTGGAGGTTTGACGTAATCTTTAGTTTTGGATCTTGCCTGAATTTTGGGTCGATTTCAGGGTACCAAAACGAGGTGTCTTGAATGGCATCGCCATCTTGAGTCAATACTTCAATTTCTTCGATCGGTTCTTTCTTCAGATACAACGGAATCCAAGACGTCAATGTGTCTCTGCTTGAGTTAAGAAGGTTGAGCGCAGGTAATACAATCCCTGATTCTACTTCTTTAAAGACTATTTCAGGTTTCTCCGTAGGAAGATTGAAAATGACCTGATAGTATCCATAGTCTTTTTTCTCAGTACCGGCTATAAACTGGCTCGTATCTTTTTCGGTGAAGGCCGGAATGATGAGTTGAGATTCGGTAGAGTCGGCTATTCCCGAAGTGATGCGATCAGCAGAGAAGCCAATTATTTCAGGTGGGCCGTCATATATGTAGTTCGATGCCTCCTCGGAGAGTACGAATAGCTTAAAGTTGCCTTCCGGCAAATACCGCAATCGAAAAAACCCTTCAGAATTGGTAAGAGCGAAAAAATCGGGAGGTGTGGTTCGTGGCAAGCTGTCTTCTTCTCCTCGGTAGAGTAGTACGGATGCGCCCGCCAGAGGTTTGTTATCCTTGGCACTCAGTACTTTTCCCGATATGGAAAGCGAGTCAATTAAGTCACCTGTCGAAAAAACATAGAGTAGATCAGAATTGACATTTGATTCGTTCAAGTCTGAAATAGCCGAGCCAAAATTGAATTGGTAGGTAGTGTTTGGGAGCAAATCCTCTTTCCATTCTATAATGAGTGTTTTGCTTTTTAAGGAGTATTCGGGAGGTTCACTCAAGAGGGGAGAAACGATCAACTGTTCGGCGAGACTCTTGACTTGAATGAATTCATCGAATTCAAATTCGAAACGTTTTTCTGAAAAGTTCGTGCTCAGATTCGGTGGATTGTATTCCAGTACTTGCGGTGGTGTGATGTCTTTGTCTCCACCTGTTAGGCTATTTTGCTTAGCACATCCCAAAAAGAGCAAGGCGAGGAAGAGCAAAACGATTCTCACTGTGCAGGAATAATTTTAGTGATGAGCTCAGCGAGTTTTTCTAAAGCCGCTTGATCGCTTACTCCGAAGTCACTTATGGAGCTGCTGTCCACATCCAAGACCATAGCTACTTCTCCTTCACTGTTGCGAATTGGCACTACAACTTCTGACTGTGACAAGGGGCTGCATGCGATATGGCCCGGGAAGTCATGTACGTTTTGAACGACGATCGTTTTGTTTTCGCTCCAGGCTGTGCCACAAACACCCTTTCCTTTTGCTATTCTAGAACAAGCTACCTGTCCTTGAAAAGGCCCTACTACCAATTGATCACCCTTTACGAGATAAAACCCCACCCAAAAATAACCGTCGAGTTCTTTAAGAATGGCAGCGATATTGCTCAAATTGGCAATCAAGTCAGGTTCTCCTGAAACGATACCTTCTATTTGTTGGAGCGCATGGTCGTAATTGCGATTCATGGCGCAAAGATAGATCAAATTTAAGCCGTGGCTAGAGTGAGAAAACTCAGTTTTTCCGGTTCTGCTTCGAGTATGGTATGCCCACAAGCTTCGAGTGTTGAGCCTGTGGTCACGACATCATCAATCAGCAAAACGTGCTTTCCCGAAATTTTTTCGGGTTTTGAAATGGTAAAGATTCGTTTTACATTTTCCCATCTTTCAAATCGTCCCTTTTTTGTTTGTGTGATATTGTTAGAAGTGCGTTTCACAAAATCCGAGCCGATTTCAGATCCTAAGTACTTTTGGAGTCCTTCGGCTATAGAGTCGCATTGATTGTATCCCCGAAGGCGCCTTTTTGAGGCGTGAAGCGGAAGCGGAATGATGACATCAGGCACGTGGTAACCATCGTTCAACAGATCTTTGGCGTAAAGTGCACCCAGCCTTCTCCCAATATCCTGTCTCCCGTTGTATTTTAAATGATGCAAGAATGCTCTTGACGAATTGCCTCGAGCGAAATAGAGAAAAGCTGAAGCTGACTCAATTTGAATTCTCCCTCTGAATTTATTGAAAACAGGATTCGTTTCGAGCCGATGATAATTGGTGCGGGGTAGTTTTATAAGGCAGGATACACAAATGGTGTCTTCAGATCCGTTAAGAGGTTGAGTACAACCGATACAAATTTTAGGAAAGAATAACTTGCCGAAATCTCTCAACCAACCAAAATTGTACTTTTGCTGCATTCTAATCCGAGTTTTTACGTTTCATCACTGAAATATACTGAAAACAAGGAATTTTGATAATCTCTTAATGAATTGAAATTATGACTGACAGTGCGGATTCCAACAGCAAAAAGCTTCTCATAGCAGTTATTATTCTTGCCATTACTACAGTGGTCTTGGGGATATTGGTCTTTACCAAATCACAAACCGTTGAGACAAAAGTAAACGCGATCTCGGGATTGGAGGTCGAAAAGCTTCAGCTTCAGAATGACTTGCAAGACATGTTGATCCAATACGATACGGTGACGGTTGCCAATGAACAGCTTTCTGCTGAGATCACTGCCCAACAAGAGCAAATTAGAGAGATGCTCAAGGAAATTGATAAGCACAAGGATGATGCTTACATCATTTCGAAATTGAAAAAGGAAGCGGCTACTCTGCGAGATATTATGAAGGGATACTTGGTGACCATCGATTCGTTGAACACGATGAACCAAGACCTGATCAGAGATAATAATTACTTGGCTGAAGAACTGGTTGAGGCGAAGACAAAAACCAAGGAGCTCGAAAGCACTAAGGAGAATCTGGAAAACATAGTAGCCACAGGGTCAATTTTGCAAACGCTTGACATTAGTGCCGTAGGAATTAGGATGAGGAATAACGGAACCCAGAAAGAAACGAATCGAGCTGACAAGACGGAGATTATTAGAACTTGTGCCAAGATCGGAGAAAACAGAATCGCTACTGCTGGTCGCAAAACGATTTATCTCAGAATTATCTCTCAAGATGGAGTGGTCTTGCAGCCTGAAATGTCAGAAGAGCAAAGTTTTGACTTTGATGGTGTGAGTGGAAAGTATTCGGTGAAGCGCACCTTTGAATATGCCAATGAGAGCACAGATGTTTGTGTCTTTTTCAATGTGCCTCCCGATTCGGAAATTCCTGAAGGAAACTACATCGTAGAGATGTATGAGTCAGGTGCGTTGATAGGCAAGGCAGATTTTGATTTGAAATAATCAAAAGAAGGCTCGCACTTGTACATTCCCTGTGTGGATAGACCGTGTTTCTTCAGATTTACGACCGTTATAGGTTAAGCTGAGCTGAAGGTTTTTACCTAGATTCCTCTGAATTCCGGCGGCCCAAGTAATGTTTTGACCATTTTGCAACCCTTCTAGCATCTCGTAAGATAAGCTGTTATTTACTCCTCCAACATAATCGATGGTGATGTAGTTGATCTGCGCGAAGTAAGTCCCTTTTTCAATTTTGCTCAATCGCAAGTCGGCACCGAAATCGACTATTTCTGCCTGCTCTCCACCTAAGTTTTCTGCGTTTTCTTTTAGGGTATATGTTCCAGAGAGATTTGCCCTGAATGCAGTGCTTGGCTGATAAGAAAGAGTAGGTTTCAGCGAAATGTAATCGATAGCATAGGTACGCCCCTCAAGGAAGTCGGAGCCGCTTAATCGAGTTCCTGTTTCTTGCTCTAGAATAGCGCCATACTTAGCTGTAAAGTTGTAGCGCAAGCGCATAATGTGTGCAGTATTCTCACGTTCCTCGAAACCTGAAGTCAGCGGAGTTTTGCTTGTTTGATCGCTGTAGGTGTAGTCCACGCCAAATTTGGAACTCGTTCGATTAAAGAAAAAAGTGTTTCGAATACTAGAAGATTGAGAGATCAAATTTTCTGTTCCTGAGGGGTCGGCAAAGGGGTTGAAACGATCTATCTCGTCTTCTTGTCGGGTTTTTCGCTGAACTCGAAAGGCGGTCTGATTGCTGAATCTGGCCAGAACTTTCTTTATTCCCTCTTCTTTCATCCAAATGCCCGCGGGACTGATATTAATGCTTTGTGAGAACTGGTTGGAATATGCTCTCTCGTAGTCATCGGTAGGTGTAAACACTCTGAGGTAGCGCTCTCCATCTTCGGGTCTGGCGGTCTCAAATTCGTTGAGCTCTTTTATTCCGTTGTTGTTGTAATCGATCCAAGTAAAAGGTGCTTGTCCCGTAGGGTCAAGAATATAAATGAACTCTTGTCTGCGCTCCAGCCCTGAACCTATTTCGTAAAATGTATTGGCCGTAATGGTGTTTTTGAAAAACCTACCCGCATACTCAATCCTCATAAGAAGTGTTTGTTCGGGCTCTTGGTCGGTTGACTCTTCGTCTACAATTTCCAGTATCCTGTTTGATACAGTTGCTTTCAATGTATTTCGCGGGTTTCCCAATAGCGACATTTCAGCGCCATAGTGAATAGCATGTGTGCTTTCTGAGTAATCATCCATGGCAGCGGCAAAATCAGTTCTTTCGCGATAGAATACCTTGTAGCCCATTTTGGAAGAATCTAGATTGGCTATGTAGAATTGCCAGTCATAAAATTTATAGGCTGTCGATGAAAGTGTATCACTACCGGGTGCAAAACGTAGATTATCTTCCCGTTCATCGGTAAAACCGATTTTCGTGATCCACATATCCTTTTCGACCAACGATTTATGTCTGGTAAAGCGTGATTTAATAGCACCTTCGGTTTCCAGTAAGCTCCCTATAAACCATCCCCTGAAGCCGTCTAAATTTAAATTGGCATTGAGGTTATTCTTTATTCCCGTATAATCACTTCCTGCATCAAATCGATCAAGCGAATATGTCAGATCGTACTTAGTTGTCTTTTTAATTCCCACCGCTCCTGTGATTATACTTTGGGCATTGTTCTCCAGGCTATCATTCAAGCTCAAGTTCCAGTTTCGGGTAAACTCGACAGAACGATACGGTTCGATCGGTCTGAAGTTTTCCCCTCTGGACTCAACCATAACTCTCCCAAAAACCTCGGT
>CAZKXG010000007.1:16389-17763 GCA_964556465.1 uncultured Cryomorphaceae bacterium
CCGCCTCTATACTGGCTGATGTTTTTTCGGTAAACTTCCCGTTGGCACCAGCCATGAATAGCTGGTTTCTTTTTGGAGCGACCAACTGTCGGACGGGAGCGTAATTACCATTGTGAAATACTTCACCGCCAATCACATCCGGTTCCACCCACTGAAATATTCGCCCTGTAGCATCAAAGCCTGCTTGCACGTAATCACCATTTCCTTCACCAACTTCGCTGAAGTTTACATTGAAGAGCGGAGTGGTTGGCTCCGTGACCCGCACAAAAACAGAGTCATAACCGAGAGAGTCTGTCAAAGTGTAGAGTATTCGATCGTTGTTGTACTCAAATACCTCAGTAAAGCCGGGAGCTATTGCCAGAGACGGATCATTGCCGGCCAGGCTCAGTATAGTCTTGTCCTGATCGGTTAAATCTTGCTGAAGTGGTTGGTTCTTAGCATCCTGCTCACTAAAGAAATTGATAAAAAATTGGAAGCGATCATTTTCCACTCCGGTCGAGGTTTGTACAAGGCTGCGGCTGTAGTTTGCATCGGTGTACTGAAATTCGACGGCTATTCGTTTGTCTTTGTTAATCAGTTGATTAGCTGTAAAGGTTATTTCAGCTGTGTTGTAGTCAATGACATAGTCGTTTTGTTGCCCTCGTTGCATTTCTTTTCCGTCAATAAATACGCGCTCTGTTCCTGCCAAAATGATGATGAACGATTCATTTTCGTTTCCAGTAAGGCGATAAGGCCCTTGATTTCCTTCGGTTCCCCTAATTATATCTCTGGAAAATTTACCTCGAGATATGGCGGCACTGGTTTGGGTGAAAAACGTGTAGTTACCAGCCCCCATTTTTCGCCGAGTTTCATATGAAGCTCCTTGAGCTCGTTTAAAGTAAGTCGAGAAATATCCCAAAGGTCTTTGGATAATAAAGTCACCGGCAGTCAACTTATTCTGGTCATCATAGAGCTGAATAAAAACTTGATCAAACTCTTGTAATTGAGCCGTATTTCCTTCCGGCTGAATGGGAATATTGTCGTCCGTAACCGATGCTAGGACACTGATCTCGTCAGTTAGTTTTCCGCTGAGTTGAAGGCTGAGCGTACTATTCACTGTCAAGTCTTGATTGTTTCCAAAACCCAGGCCCCGCGATATACTACCTGTTTTGTTCAAACGAGTGGAGCCAAAAACGGATTGTTGCTGCGCTTCAGGGCGAAAGGTGTAAGGGTCGGAGTAATAGTCCTCTCCTCGCTGTATGATGGAGGGTGATCAGATAATCAAGCCCTTGATCATCTTTGGAGATATCCAGCCAGTCAGCCTGTGGGGTCACGCTGACAAAATCCAGCTGCAGCCTGGCGGGATGCTCGGCCTTATAGGGTTGATCGCCGAGA